>JBDTLS010000209.1:0-5087 GCA_039934655.1 Sphingobium sp. | reverse complement strand
GCGCAGTGCATCTAAGGAGCGCGGATCGCCGAAATCTCTCAGGCCACTGATCTCGCTCGCCTCTTTCAGCAATTGGTCAGCGTCCAGGGCGGCTGCGATAGTCTTGCTATCTACTAGCATTTTTAGATCCTCTCCCAAAAGTAGCGTCGCTGACTCGCGGGCCACTTGCGAACCCTGCGGCGCCCCAACGATGTCGTGCAAGCAATGGAACGCTTGTCCCGCGCACATTGTCCTTTCCACGACAATTCCGCTCAACAGCATTCACACCGCCAGAAACCGTCCTCATGGGTCAGGATCAGTGCAGGTTGGTATTAGCAGTCACCACACAGCCGGATCGGTGCGCTGAACGCGCCGTATGGTGCGTGACAAGCTTGCAGACCAGTTAAGCGGTCCAGTCCCCTAGTCGGGTCTCACTCTTTACAAAAGGCTTGTTGCAGTTAGATCGATGCATTATCGTCTAGCGTGCCTCCGCCCTGCAAACCATGCAAACTGGAGAAGACGGCGCGGAAGGAAAATCTCGACTTGCGCCCCTGCACATTCACTCATTAATCGCACCAGATCATCTACGGAGAGAGCTGATGGATCGCAAGGCGACGCCAAACGCCAATCTCCGAATCCTGGCATGCGACGTCTTTACGCGCACAGGATGGATGTCGCGGCAGCCATCGGAACTTCGCGAACTTGTACTGCAGACTGCTGACCTGAGGCGCATAAGAGCCAAGGAATTCGTATACTATCAGGGTGATCATCCGAACGGAATCTTCGGGGTAGTGTCTGGATGCTTCATGGTCGAATCTATCCTGCAAGACGGGCGGCGCCAAGCAGTGAGCTTGATGCAAGAGGGAAGCTGGTTTGGAGAATTATCGACAATTGAAGGCGGACGGCGTCCCTCGTCGGCCATAGCCACGACGGAAGCAGTCGTCCTTCATATTCCGCCCGAATTGTTCATCAAAATTATAGATCGCGATCCTCGACATCTTATGAGCATCGCCAACCTGCTTTCAGAGAGGGTCCAGACAATGAGTTGGCTCCGTGAGGAGCTTTCAGCGCCGGACCCGGTTCATCGGGTTTCGACGATCCTGGTGTCGCTTACCGATGTGCGTGAGCGGGCCAATCTGAAGTTGGAAGTGGTTATACCGATTACCCAGGATCAGCTGGCGAGCTTCGCAAACCTGTCGCGACAGACCGTCAATCATGCACTCAAGCATCTGGAGAAGTTGGGCGTGATTGAATGTCGATATGGTGCGATCATCCTGAAGCCTGATTGCGGCGCCAATCTCGCGCACACAATGTAGCTCAGCTTACAATCTTCGAAGAAAGTTCGGCCATGAAGTGGCCAGTCCCGCGTCAATGCGTGCCGCCTGCATCGTCCGGGCAGCTCCTGACGTGGCGCAATACAGGGATCGCTTCATCAAGAATTAAACCGGAGAGCACGATGACCGAGACCGATCCGACGATCCCGCCTGTCCCCGCGAGCAGCGATGCCGCCACCGACGCTTGGCTCAAGTTCGCTCACTCGCTTGGCGTCGCCGGAGCAGCCATCTTGGCAGAGGAAGGTCCTGGCCGGGATGCAGCGCAACAGGCCGAACTTACCGAGTCCATGATCTACGCTCTCGTAGCCGGGCTGCTGAGTTTCGTGAACATGGACCGCGACCGTCCGCAGTTCCTACCGCTGCTGAACAGCCGGCTGCGGCGCTATGCAACCAACGCAGACACCGTATATCTCCACGCGCTCATCAATGGCGCTGGCTCCTACCGCATCGTCGGCCGACGCGGCACCGCGACCATGCTGTGCATCCAGATCATCTCCGGCAACATGGGCTTCACGGACGTCGCCGTCCACAGTCAGCTCATTATCCCGCTGCCCCATCCCGGGGCGACGGACGAACTGGATATCCTGGTCAGCGCGGAACGCCCCGCCGCCTACGACGGGCTGTGGCTGGAACTCGATCGGACCAGAGCCGAGCAGTTCATCTCGGTCCGCTATGTCGCCACGGATTGGGCCACCGAAATCGACCCGCAACTGGCGATCGAGCCGCTCCACTGCAGCATGCGTCAGCCGCGTAACGAACCGCTCTCCGTGCTCGACCGGTTGCAGCTTGTCGGGCCTTATATGCAGGGCGTCACGGCCGAACTGATGGGCGTCATGCGCACCCAGTTGGCGAGCGTAGGCGCAGTGAACCAGGCCTTCAACGTAACCCACCTGCTCCCAACCATCGCCGGGCAGTCTTATACGCACGGTGTCATCGAGATCGGTCCGGACGAGGCTTGGATCGCGGAATGCGAGGTACAGGAGGGAATGACCTACTGGTCGTCTCAATTGCTGGATTTCGCCTACAGTACGCTCGACAGCACGACGCGGCAGTGCGCAACCAACAGCGACATCGGGCGAGTTGACCCCGATGGGAAAATCCGGATCGTGGTGTGCGACCGCGATCCGGGAGTGGCAAACTGGCTCGACAAGAGCGGCTACGGCAAAGTCCAGATCCGGTGCCGCTGGCTGGGTGTCTCACATCCAGAAATTCAATCGCAGGTCGTTCCTATCGACCAACTCGACGCATTCTTGCCCGCCGGCGTTGCCAGAATCGAACTCGAAGAACGTGAGGCCCTGCTCAGAAAGCGATCGCTTGGCGCACAGATGCGCCGTTTGTGGTAGAATCGATTTCACCCACATGCGAAAGACCAGACGTTGAAAGACTTTCCGCTACCTAGAGCAGGATAAATTCACTTAGAATCGCCTGCCCTGCATCACCTGCTCGGCAGGCTTCTTGGCTGGCAATTTCGATTTGGAGTGATTGCAGCTCGGGGAACCAGGTTCGTAAAAAAGTGCCACATATGCGGCAGCTCGAGACCCCGAGTTGACGGCTTGCCTTAAACCGGAAAGCTATGTCAGCAGCGTTAGGACTACCGGTTGGCACTATGCATTCTGCATTGAATGCCGTGATAACACGATGTGCACGAGGAGCGCGGGGAAATATCCGCGCCAAATTTGAATTTGCGTTTGCCAAAATGAAGAGGTGAAGCGTGTCAACATCTACCTCCGACCCGTCAGGACTGTTCGGAACTCAGCATTTGTCCGGCAGTAAGGATGCGCTTTCTCATGAAAGTGCACGAAATGTTTCGTTGGGCGATTTGCTTCGCGAAGCAGCCAAAGTGTCTGGTGATCGCGTCGCCCTGGTCGATGCCTTGGCCGACTTCGAGGCTCGCAGACGCTGGACTTATGCCGAGTTGCTGGGGCAGGCGAAGCGGGTTGCTTACGCTCTCCTAAAGCGATTCCGTCCCGGCGATCGCATCGCCGTGTGTTCGCCAAATTGTCCAGAATGGGTCATTTTGATGTACGGCACGGCGCTCGCGGGAATGATCTTGGTCCCGGTGTTTCCGGGATACTGCGAGGCTGAAATGGGGGCGATCATCGAAGGCTCCGGAGCGTCTGCCCTCTTCTACGCTGGTCAATGGCGCGACAATGATATTGAGGCCGTTGCCGCCCAAGTGCGGAGCAGCCAGGCTCCAGGTTTGGCACTTATTTCGATGTCCAAGTGGGATGACTTCCTCGCCAGCGGTGAAACAGTCCCTCTCCCCCCCGTTCATCCCCGCGACCCGGTGCTGATACAGTTCACTTCAGGCACTACGGGCAAGCCGAAGGGAGCGCTTCTCCATCACGGCCTCAGTAACCCGCCACGCGATGTGATGGACTGTTGCGGGTTTAGCCGATACGGAGTCTGGCTCAGCGGGTTGCCGATGTATCATTTGGCCGGAAACGGCACCGCGTTGATGGCCTCCTTGTCGCGCCACGGCGCCTTCGTGCTGATGCGTGAATGGGATCCTGCTCTGGCGCTCGAGCTCATCGAATCCGAACGGTGCAATGCTACACTGCTGGTGCCGACGATGATAGTTTCGATGCTCGATCATCCCGACTGCGGTTTGCGCGATCTCTCCAGCCTCGAGTTCATTCTGTCGGGCGCTGCGCCTGTTCCACCCGCGCTCTATGAGCGCATAACCGAACGCATCGGCTGCCGGCTAATGATCTGCTTCGGCCAGACCGAGTCAGGCGGCCCGGTTAGCACCACGATGATCGGGGACGGGCCGCATGAACTTGCCAATACGCTCGGTCGCGCGCTGCCCAACGTGCAGGTCGAAATTCATGATCCCGAGACGGGTAAAGAGCTTCCTCCGGGGGCGATAGGCGAAATGTGGTTCAAAAGCCCCTACGTCATGCTCGGCTATTATGGCCTTGAAGAGCAAACGCGCGCCGCTTTCACGCCCGATGGCTGGCTCCGTTCAGGGGATCTAGGCACGGTGGATGAGCGCGGCTATCTCTCCATTACGGGACGTCTCAAGGACCTGATCATCCGAGGCGGGGAGAATATTTACCCACGCGAAATCGAAGATGCACTGTTCGAGCACCCGGCCGTTGCCCAAGCTGCGGTGATCGGGATTCCGCACGAGAAGTGGGGCGAAATCGTGCTGGCAGTGGTCCAGGCGGCACACGGACATAAGCTCGAATTTCACGAGTTGCAGCAGCATTGCCGTGATCGGCTGGCTTCTTTCAAGGTTCCAGCCCTTTGGAGTCAGACCGACAGCTTCCCGCTCAATCCGTCAGGGAAGATCCAGAAGTTGGTACTCGCTGATTGGGTGCGCGACGGGCGGCTCGAGCCTATCTCGCTGCGCTGAGGGATAGTCGCGGCTGGCAGGCGTTCAAACTGGCGCGGTTCGGGCGATTTCGCTTGTGCAGTACGGACAGGTGCTATTGATGAAGGATCGGTTCTGCACAGGCAGACGACCACGGCCCCGGCTCATGGCTTCAATTGGAAGCAAACCCTTCAAAATACGCCACTCTGCCTCGGTGAAATCGCCACTGCACAAGCCTGTCTCCAAAAGGCAGCCTTGAATCAAGCAGGCGGCAGAACGTCAACCAATTTGTCCACGCCGCCTAGAGCATCGTGCTGAAAAGTGGGAACCGGTTTTCAGCTTTTCACGATGCGGCAACAAATAGTTAGAGCGGGCGACTGCGTCAGATTTAACGCAGCCCGCTCTAGCATTACAGTTGCATTTTTGTTTTGAGATGAGCCCGTCTGGCTGTGGCCTGA
>JBDTLS010000208.1:0-5137 GCA_039934655.1 Sphingobium sp. | reverse complement strand
CATATCCGTCATTGCGAGCGCAGCGAAGCAATCCAGTTCACCGCCGCTGGATTGCCTCGCTGCGCACGCAATGACGACTCAAGGCAAATCATTTGAGGTGAGCTACAAAAAAGCCGCCGGAGTTTCCCCCGGCGGCCCTTTCTAACGGATATTGTGATCAGCCGATGATTTCGTCAGCCTTGAAGAAGAACGCGATTTCGGTCGCGGCATTTTCTTCGCTGTCCGAACCGTGGACCGAGTTCGCTTCGATCGATTCGGCAAATTCCTTGCGGATCGTACCCGCGTCGGCGTTTTCGGGGTTGGTCGCGCCCATGATGTCGCGGTTGCGCTTGACGGCGTTTTCACCCTCCAGCACCTGCACCACGACCGGGCCGGAGATCATGAAGGCGACGAGATCGGCGAAAAACGGACGCTCTTTGTGCACGCCGTAGAAGCCTTCCGCCTGATCGCGGCTCATACGGATACGCTTGGAGGCAACGACGCGCAAGCCGCCTTCTTCCAGCTTGGCCGTGACCGCACCGGTCAGGTTGCGGCGGGTCGCATCAGGCTTGATGATCGAAAAGGTACGGGTAACGGCCATGCGGCTATGCTCCAATATTCATAAACTGTTTGGGGTTGGCGGCGCCTTTAGCGGCACCGCAGCATTGCGGCAAGGAGATTAACGCCCAAAGAGATTAACGCCCAAAGAGATTAACTCTGGGGCCGGGCGTTCAGGGGCCTTGCACCCAGCGACGGCCTTCCTGCTTCCAGAAACGCGGCTCGACCGAGTCATTGGCTTTCAATGCGCGCCAACTCGCGCGTGCCGTATCGATGGATTCTGCGTTGAAGAAATAAAAGGCCCGCTCGAAGCCCAATGCCTCGTCACGCCATATCCCGTCGGTCAGCGCGATGTTGCCCGCGCCATTATGTGCGGCGCAATCGGCAGACAGCAGGATCGGCTGCGCGGCGTCGGCATCCCCGCCGGCGTGGCCATGCGCGAGAAAGCTCTCCGGCTGCGCGGCCCATAACGCCGTCGACAGGCGTTCCCGCATCTCCTCCCGCCCCTCCACGATCAACAGGCGCGCGCCATTCTCCAGCAGTCGCACGGCAATGGTGGGCACGACATTTTCCACGGGATCACGGCTCAGCTGATAAAAATCGACCTGCATCGCCTGCCAACGCCCTCCTGTTACGTCTCGAACCTGTCGGCGATCAAACGGTCGAGCAAGCGAACGCCATAGCCCGTTGCGCCCTTGTCCCAGACCGAGCCGGGCTTATCCGCCCACACCATGCCCGCGATATCAAGATGCGCCCATTTGACGCCGTCATTGACGAAACGCTTGATGAACTGCGCCGCGGTGATCGATCCGGCATAGCGGCCGCCAATGTTCTTCATATCGGCAATCGGGCTGTCGATCATTTTGTCATAGGCATCGCTCAAGGGGAACCGCCACAGCAGATCTCCAGCCGCTTTGCCTGCGCTGAGCAAATCATTGGCGAGGCCATCGTCATTGCTGAACAAGCCGCCGTGCTGATCGCCCAGCGCCACCAGTATCGCGCCGGTGAGGGTCGCGAGATCGATGACGACATCGGGCGAGTAGGTTTTTTGCGCCCAGGTCAGAACATCGCATAATACCAGCCGCCCTTCGGCATCGGTATTGAGCACTTCGATAGTCTGTCCCGACATCGACGTCACAATGTCACCGGGGCGCTGGGCGTTGCCGTCCGGCATATTCTCCACGAGGCCGCATATGCCGACGACATGGGCCTTGGCGCCCCGTCCCGCCAGTGCCTTCATCGTTCCGACCACGGCGCCCGCGCCGCCCATGTCCCATTTCATATCTTCCATACCGGGGCCGGGTTTGAGCGAAATACCGCCGCTGTCGAACGTCACGCCCTTGCCGATCAGGACAAGCGGAGGCGTCTGGTCGCCATCGGTGCCATCCCATTTCATCGCGAGTATGCGCGGTTTGCGGGCCGACCCCTGCGCCACGCCGAGCAGCGCGCCCATGCCGAGCCGCGCCATTTGCGCTTCGTCGAGCACGGTTAGCTCGATGCCCATATCCTCCAGGCCGCGACACCGTTCGACGAAACTTTCGGGGAAGATGATATTGCCCGGCTCAGCGACAAGCTCGCGCGTGAACATCACGCCATCGGCGACCGCGGACAACCGCGCCCATTGATCGGTGAGATCGGGCAGGTCGGAAACGATATGGATGATTTCCAGCGTCGGTCTGGATTTTTCCGGCAGTTTGGTGCGATAGCGATCCATCCGCCACCCGCGCAGCTTCGCGCCGAACGCGAGACGGGCGACCGTTGCGGCCGAAGCGATATCCAACGCCGCGAAGGAAACGGCCGCTTCGCGCGCACCCGATACGGCGAGCTTGGCGATCAGCGCCCCGCCTGCACGCTCCATGTCCGCCTCTTGCCCTGCCCCCACGCCGAGCAGGATCACGCGGAGGGCGGCACCGGATTCGTCCACGAAATTTTCAAAAACGCTGCCGACCTCTCCGGTGAAACGCGCGACAGAAGCAGCGGCCAGCATTGTTTGCGACGAGCCAAGCGGCAGGGACAGCAATCGATCCTTGGCGATAACGAAAACGAGCGTATCTGCCGTTGCTGGTCGGGTGTCTGCTATCCGAATTTCCATTTATATTCCCTTATGCCCTAACCTGTACCCGACAATGGCCAACCCCGCGCCCCCGCGTCCTGTAGCGTGGGTCGTAACATAGGCCAGTCAAGTATCATTTGACCCGTCTTATTCGGCCAGTCTTATTCCGTTCATCATAACCTGCCCGTCTTTATGATTGCGACGAACGTCCAGCAATGCAATAGGCTGACCCGCCAGACGAAGCAAAGGCCAAGTGCGATTTCCATGAAGCTTAGCATCCCCGCTATCAATCAGCCCGCGTTCGCATCAGCCAGAGTGGCGCGCGCCGAACACGCCGCGGGACGAACATCTCTTCTCCTGTTGGCTTGCGCATGTGGCGCGATCGCGCTTTCACCTGTGATAGCCGTTGCCCAGACAACTGATTCCGCCTTTTCGCCCCAAAATGATGGCCCGGCGTCAATCCTGGCGGCGCCTACATCCATCGCTCCGCCCGACGTCCCCTTGCCCGGAAGCGACGAGCAGGTCGGATTTTCCGCCGATCAGCTCTCCCACAATAATGAAACGGATGTGGTCACCGCCAGTGGCAATGTGCAAATGCTCCGGCAAGGCAATCTGCTCCGCGCCGATACCATCGTCTGGGATCGCAAGAGCGGCACGGTCGAGGCGATTGGCAATGTGTCTGTAACCGACCCGCAGGGGAATGTTGCCTATGGCGACAAGCTCGACGTTACCGACACGCTGAAGGACGGTGTCGTTGAAAATCTTTTGCTGGTTATGGACAAGGGTGGGCGCCTCGCCGCGATGAAGGGCCAGAAGGTCAACGGCGTTTATATGCTGGACCATGCGGCCTATTCGCCTTGCGCCCTAAATCCCGACGCCGATTGCCCGCAGCAACCAAGCTGGCAGATCAAGGCGGTAAAGGTTCTCTACAATCCCGAACGCCAGCGGGTTTTTTACCGGGACGCGCAGTTCGAGCTGTTCGGTGTGCCGCTGTTCACGCTCCCCGCATTTTCCCACCCCGTCGGGCAGACGGGTGGCACAGGGTTTCTCGTTCCCGATTTTCGCATAAACGGTAATAATGGCGCGGAAATTTCTGCGCCCTATTTTATCAAACTCGCGCCCAACCGTGACCTGACGCTAACGCCGCACTTCTATTCAGCCGCCCTGCCGATGCTGGAGGGCAACTTTCGCGCGCTTACCGATCTCGGCGCCTACCGCATAACCGGCTTTGCGACCTATGGTTCGCGCACCGCCATTTCCGCAGGAAGCCGGTCACAGCGCAACTTTCGTGGTTCTATCGACGCCAGCGGCAAGATACAGCTCGACCCCAACTGGAACATATCCGGCGCCTTGCGCCGCGCCAGCGACCGGACGTTCCTGCGCCGCTATACCATTAGTGCCGATGACCGGCTGCGCTCGACCATACAGGCGGAACGGATCGGTCAGGACAGCTATTTCTCGTTGTCCGGCTGGGTGTTTCAAACCATGCGCGCCAATGACCCAAGTGGCCAGATGCCGATCGCCCTGCCCGTACTGGATTATCGCCGCAGGTTTACGGACCCGGTATTGGGCGGCCGGGTAGAGTTGCAGGCCAACAGTCTGGCGATTACCCGGACCTCCGGACAAGATACCCAGCGCGCCTTCACCTCTGCCGAGTGGAACTTGCGCCGCCTTACCGGGCTGGGGCAGGAAATTACCTTCACAGGCTTCGTTCGCGGCGACGTCTATCATAGCAGCAACAATCTGCTCTCGCCGACGATCACCTATCGCGGCAATGCCGGGTGGCAAACGCGCGGCATTGCTGCCGTTGCAGCAGATATGCGCTGGCCCTTCATGGGTTCGTTTCTGGGCGGAACGCAGCGGATAACGCCGCGTGTCCAGATCGTCGCCGCACCACACCTCGCCAATCTTTCGCTGCCCAACGAGGATGCGCGCTCCATTGAACTGGAGGACAGCAACCTCTTCGCGCTCAATCGCTTTCCCGGCTATGACAGGTTCGAGGATTCGAGCCGTATAACTTATGGCGTTGAATATGCGCTCACCTTGCCGGGCTTCACGCTCGATAGCATCGTGGGTCAAAGCTATCGCCTGAACAATCGCGTCAGCATTTTTCCGGAAGGGACGGGCCTGTCGGCGCGGGCGTCGGACATTGTTGGCCGCACGACAATCCGGTATCGCGATTTCTTGAGCCTGACCCACCGCTTCCGGATCGACAAAAACAGTCTGGCGGTGCGCCGCAACGAAATCGATGCCATGATCGGCACCCGCGCCACATATCTGACTATCGGTTATCTCAAGCTCAACCGCGACATCACGACCAGCGTCGAAGACCTTGCCGATCGCGAAGAAATACGATTGGGTGCGCGTGTCAAACTCGCGCGCTACTGGTCGGTATTCGGGTCAACCATTATTGATTTGACCGGAAAGAGCGAAGACTCCGCCGTATTGACCAACGGTTTTGAACCGGTTCGTCACCGGCTTGGCCTCGACTATCAAAATGATTGATGTTGGTGAAACCCTTGTTGTAAATCGTCTGGATGGCTTGCG
>JBDTLS010000207.1:0-5144 GCA_039934655.1 Sphingobium sp. | reverse complement strand
GGGACCGCGAACACGCGTGCCGCGGGCTGAGATCGACCCCTTCGCGCCAGCAGCGATCATGTATACGAGTGGCACGACCGGCGTGCCAAAGGGGGTTGTCCATAGCCAGCACAACATGGTCGTCATTCCCGGCGCGAATTGCAGTCAGGGATTGATGAATCCGGAAACGAGGCGTGGCGCTGTCCTGCCTCTCACCATTACCAATGTCATGATACTTGGCCCGGTGGTTGCTTTCTGGAATATGCGTCCGTTCATCGTTGGTCCGTCCGCGAAGATAGAACCGCTCGTCGAATGGCTGTTCCGGGAACGCGTGGAGTCAATCTCGCTTGTTCCGACAATGGTTTACGATCTTTTGCAATTGAACGCCGATGTGCCGAAATGGACGCATCTGGGTTGCGGTGGGGCGCCCTTGCCTCATGTTGTGCGCGCTGCCTTTCGTAAACGCTATGGGTATGAACTCACAACAAGCTACGGCCTGACCGAAGCGCCGACGGTCGTTGCCATATCCCAGGATGGCGATGCCCCCGAGGGTGCCAGCGGACAGGCGCTATCTTATCTTGCCGTTACCATTCGCGATGGCGATGGCCAGGTATTGCCAAACGGCGTAGTCGGCGAAATCTGCTTCACGGCAGCCTCAGACGGTCCATGGGCCAACGTATATACGCACCCGCTGGGCTATTGGCGCGAAGCCGAAAAGACTGCCGCCCTTCTGCGTGGGGGTGTCGTGCATACCGGCGACCATGGCTCGATCGATGACGATGACTGGCTTACCGTCGCGGATCGAAGTTCGGAACTTATCCTCAGGGGTGGGTCAAACGTCTATCCCGCCGAAATCGAACGTGTCCTTCACATGCACGACGATGTCGCCGATTGTGCCGTGATCGGAAAACCCGACCTGCGCATGGGCATGCTAACCGTTGCTTGCGTTCAGGCCACCCGCCCCAATGTGGACGTGACCGCGTTGCAGGATGAGCTGAGAGCGTTGTGCTCCGAACGGCTCGTTCGTTATAAGATACCTGACGAGTGGCGCTTTCTTGACAGCTTTCCGCGTAACGCAATGGGTAAGATCGTAAAGCCCAAGCTGCGCGAGCAGGTGCTCGGCCTGCAGTGAATTGCACCAAGCGAAATCTTTCAAGATAAATCGTGTCAGTCGCCGGGATACAGGCTTGAGGCAATGCGCACGATGGTATCGGTAAAGGCTGCCATGGCCCACCCGACGGCGGAATTGTCGGTGATGGGGCGGCATCGCGCTGGATGATGACGTTCAGACGATATGGCCGATGCTTCGTACAAGGATTGATCGGCGAAGTGGTTCCACTACCGCGCTGATGAACCGTCACGGCAACGTCACAGACTGCCCAGACCATTGCTGTAGCCAAGCGGCATAAAGCTGTATATGATTTGTGAGATTGAAGGAGACTATCAGTGGCGCCAGCAGAGATTTTCGCCCCTAAACCGGATCACGTGCCAGACGGTCTGGTTGTGGATTTCGACTATTTGCATCCTGCTGGAATGGAAGAGCTTGGTGTCTATGGCGCGATGAGGCGCCTGCATAACGGCCCCGATATCGTCTGGACCCCCCGTCATGGCGGCCACTGGCTCGTTACACGGGGCGAAGACGTTCGTTTTATTCAAGAAAACTACCAGGTTTTCAGCCACGAAATCTTTATGATTCCTCGAGAGCTACAGCAATTCAAACCTGTTCCGCTTGCCGTCGATCCGCCGAACCACACTAAGTATCGGGCGGTCATCAATCCGGGGTTCACGCCACGCAAGGTTGCGGCATTGCGTGAAGACGCCCGCGCACTGACAATCGAATTAACTCAGCAAATGCTTCCCACGGGCAAGTGCGAGTTTGTATCCGAGTTCGCGCGGATAATGCCGGTTACGATGTTCCTGCGAATGGTGGACCTTCCGCTCGACCGGCGGGAGGAATTCGTCGAGTGGGGAATAGCGATCATGTCGGCCTATGATATCGATGCGCGAAAGGCGGCACAAATCCGGGTTCACGACTATCTGAAGACCGTGCTGGATGAACGAGAAGGTGGCGAGGGGGATGATCTGTTGACCCGCGTGGCCGGCTGGCGGCGCAATCCTCGTTTTCAGTCCGAGGAGGAAGTGATGTCGATGGCTACGCTGCTGTTCGTCGGCGGGTTGGATACGGTGGCATCGGAATTGTCTTACATTGTACATCATCTCGCCGAGCATCCGCACCTTCAGGATCGGCTGCGTGCCGAACCGGGAATAGCTCAAAAAGCAGGTGAGGAGTTCATCCGGCGGTTCGGGCTTTCAAACACCGGCCGCATCATAACGGAAGACTATGAGTATAAGGGCGTCCAGTTCAAGAAGGACGAAATGATCATGGTCCCCAACAATCTGTCAGGCATCGATGACCGTCTTTACGACGACGCTATGACAGTCGATTTCGACCGTGGCGCTACGCACTACAATACGTTTGGCAATGGTCCGCACAAATGTGTGGGTGCTCCATTGGCCAAGGCAGAAGTGCAGGTGTTCCTCGAAGAATTCGTACCAAGAATGCCGCAGTTCCGGGTCGACCCTGACAAAAAACCGGTTGAACATTGCGGCTCCGTACCGGGTTTCGAAAAACTTTATCTCCGCTGGGATTGAAGGAAATTACATGAGCGATTTAACGACACAAGCCCTTTCTCCCTACACGCTGACGGGCAAGGTCGCGCTGATTACGGGTGCGGCCTCCGGGCTGGGCAAGGCGACCGCAGGACTTTTTCTTGACGTGGGCGCTTCGGTTATCATTGCCGATCTCGACGAAGCAGCCGCGCGGGCTACGGCGGAGGAATTTGCCTCGCGCGGACCTGTGCTGGCTGTTGGCATGGACGTATCCGACGAAGAGGCCGTGCAGGCTGGCTTTGCCGCTGCTGCCCAAAAGTTCGGCGGTATCGACGTACTCGTCAATAATGCGGCATATCGCAAAAAGGCCAACACGATGGATATGTCCGTCGCCGAATGGGACATCATGCATGCTGTCTGCACTCGGGGCACGTTCCTCTGCCTGCGTGAGGCGGTAAAGCAGATGCGCGGTCGGGGCGGCGGCGCAGTCGTGAACATTTCCTCGATGAGCGCGCAGCATCCGACCATCTTTCCGAATATGCATTATGATTCTGCTAAGGCTGGTGTTGATGCCATTACGCGCCTTGCCGCGGTGGAGTTTGCGGCGGATAAAATTCGCGTCAACTCAGTGCTGCCGGGTGGCATGAACACGCCCGGTCCGGAAAAGATGCGCACGGCGCAAGCGGAGGGAGGCGTGGTTATTGCCGGGCCGGCCTTGATCCCGGGTCGCAGCCTGTTCGGACGAGCCGCCGACCCGATTGAAATGGCACGAGCAGTACTTTTCCTGGCCAGCGACGCTGCCAGCTACATCACAGGAGCAGAGTTGCTCGTCGATGCGGGCTTTACCAAAGGATAAGTCATGAGCTTGGACAAGATTTCGCCAGCCCCCTTTGAAATTGATGTTGGTTCGGTGGTTATCCGGGGTTTGGTAGCCGGAACCGCCGAACGGGGTCTGCTGATCGCTTTACACGGCGGCGGGTATGACGCGAATTACTGGCATACTTCGGACAGTGATGCCGGGTCCCTGATGAACATTGGCGCAGCGCTTGGGTTTAAGGTGGTGGCTGTCGATCGACCTGGCTATCGCGGATCGAACCTTGCCGACCCGATGGGTTTGTCAGTTTCGGGGCAAGCCGAAATTATGTTCAAGCTTATCGAGCAGCTTGATCTTGATCCAGGCTTACCCGTTTTCCTGATTGGGCATTCGTTAGGCGGCATCCTGGCATTGGTCATGGCCAGTCATCAAAAGGGTCGACGTTTGGCTGCCATCGATGTTTCAGGCGTGCCGTTGCGCTTCCCATCAGAAATGGAAGCGGGGATCGCTTCCTTGCTATCGCTGCTGCGATCCAAAACACCCCCGCCGCTACCAACTAATGCCGACCGCGCGAACCACCGTCGAGCCATCTTTTATGGTGCCGACGACCATTTCGATCCGGCGCTGGTAAAAGACAGCGGCGACCATCCGACGCCCCTCAACGAACTGGAAGACGCATTCAATGCGCCGGTCGCGCTCCCACCGACTATAGCCCAAATTGCAATTCCAATTCAGTGGACGATCGCAGATCAGGAGAAGTCGTCAATTGGGGGCAAAGAGATGATCGCCGAAATACGCGATTACATGACCAGCTGCCCCATGCTTCGAACTGAGATCCAGGTTGCCAGCGGTCATAATATAAGCCTGCATCACGTGGCACGGGCATATCACCTGCGCGCGTTTGCCTTTTTTGAGGAAATATTGGCGCTCAACCCCAAACGGATGGGCGACTGATTGATCTTAAGTTGCGCCCCCTTCAGGCTGGTGGCCCCAATCATCGCAACCCCAGGCCGCGCGCGATAATTCCGCGCAGGATTTCGCGGGTGCCGCCGCGCAATGACCAGCTGGGCGCATTCATCATGACGTTGGCGAGCACTGCTGGATACGGATCGCTCGCTTCCAGATCGGGCTCGGCATCAACCAAGGTCCGCGCGATTTCGACGATAGACTGTTCGAAGGTTGCGCCAAGATCCTTGACGATGGAGGCATGAACGGCGGGGTCGTCTCCCGCTTCGAGCATCGCGGCAACGCTCCGGGAAAGCCGGCGCAACACTATCAGATGAGCCGTCAACCGGCCAATTGCGCCCCGCGCGTGTGCGGTGTCACTGCCACGCAACAGTGCGACCAGCTCTACGATGAGCTGGAAGGACGACAGGAACCGTTCCGGTCCCGATCGCTCGAACGCCAGCTCGCTCATGACTTGTTGCCAGCCCTCGCCTTCGATTCCGAGCAAGGCGTCGCGGGGCAGCATCGCGTCTTCGAAATGGACTTCGTTAAAGTGATGCTGTCCCGCCAGATCGATGATCGGTCGAACCGTCAGGCCGGGCGTGTTGTGCATATCGACAAGCATCTGGCTCGTCCCGGCCTGACGATCCGCCGTCGTGCCAGAGGTGCGGCAGAACAGAATCATCCAGTCTGCTTCATGCGCATAGGTCGTCCAGACCTTTGTGCCGTTGATGCGCCATCCCTCTGCCGTCGATTCCGCCCGCGTGCGCGTGGCGGCAAGGTCCGATCCGGAATC
>JBDTLS010000206.1:0-5205 GCA_039934655.1 Sphingobium sp. | reverse complement strand
TTTTCCAAAAGACTCAGCGGCGCAGCCGGGGCGGTGGTCGCCTCTCTGTTCGTCGCTATGCCCGCATGGGCGCAGGAAGCCGCGGCTGCGGCTGCTCCGACGCCCGATAAAGGCGATACAGCGTGGATGATGGTATCGACCATATTGGTTCTCGCTATGATCGTGCCGGGCTTGGCATTATTCTATGGTGGCCTCGTCCGCGGCAAAAATATGTTGTCAGTCATGACCCAAGTTGGCGCTGTCGCTGCACTGGCGATGCTGATCTGGGTAATGTGGGGTTATACGATGGCCTTTGGTGATGGCGGCGGAGCTATCATCTCTGGCTTCGGCAAGCTCTTCTTGGCTGGCGTGACGCCAGATTCTACCGCCGCTACATTCACCGATGGAGTGGTCATCCCCGAATATGTATTCATTTGCTTCCAGATGACTTTTGCGGCGATCACTGTCGCGCTGGTGATAGGATCAGTTGTTGAACGCATCAAATTCTCAGCTGTGATGGTATTCGCCATAGTTTGGTTGACGATTGTTTACTTTCCAATCGCGCACATGGTCTGGGCAAGCAATGGCTACTTCTTCGGCTTGGGTGCTCTCGACTTCGCTGGCGGTACGGTGGTGCATATTAACGCTGGTGTTTCGGCGCTGGTGGCATGCCTCATGCTTGGCAAGCGTATCGGCTACCCCAAAGAACCTATGCCTCCGCATTCACTGACACTGACGGGCGTTGGTACAGGCCTCCTGTGGGTCGGTTGGTTCGGCTTTAACGCTGGTTCGGCGCTAGAAGCGAATGGTTCGGCAGCCTTGGCAATGATCAATACGTTCGTCGCTACAGCGTCGGCAGGATTGTTCTGGATGCTCGCGGAAAGAGTGAATGGTCATAAGCCATCTGCTCTGGGCTTCTGTTCCGGTATCGTAGCCGGACTGGTCGCAGTTACACCTGCGGCCGGTAATTCAGGACCATTCGGTGCCATCATATTGGGCGCAGTCGTCTCGTTCGTATGCTATTATGCAGTGTCCTTCCTCAAGCCTAAGCTTGGCTATGATGACTCTCTGGATGCATTCGGCATTCATGGTATCGGTGGTATGGTCGGGGCAATGGCTACCGGCATCTTGTACGCGCCTTCGCTTGGCGGGCCTGGTGACGGTTCGGTAGGCATTAGTGCACAGCTGATGATCCAATTGGAAACGGTCCTCGCTACGATTATATGGGCTGGCGTGGGCACAGCAATTGCTATTACCGTCGCCAAAATGTTGACCGGCCTGCGTGTGAGCGCAGAAGTCGAGAGAGAAGGTCTCGACCTCGGCGAACACGGCGAACGCGCCTACAACAGCTAAACGATTTGGGAGGGCGGCTGGTCATAAACCGGGCCGCCCTCCAACCAGTGTTCCTCCTGCGGACACACCTGAAAGGGCCGGTGCCAAGTGCATCGGCCCCTTTTTTTGTTTGGGAGAGATTTCTGTGCGGGCTATGGGCTACGCTCAGGCGCCGCGCGAGCTTTACCAAGCTGCAAGGTTCGCAGCTTGGTCGAGTCTCCTGCTCGGATCAGACAGCCGCAAAATCCAGACCAATATCAGCGGCAGGGGCCGATTGGGTCAGACGTCCCACGCTGATGTACGTAACGCCCGTTTCCGCGATGGCGCGGATCGTATCGAGCCGTACACCGCCCGATGCTTCGGTCGGCACGCGGCCGCCCACCAAAGTCACCGCGCCGCGCAACACCGGCGCGTTCATATTATCAAGCAGCAGATGGGTTGCACCGGCGGCCAGTGCCGGTTCGATCTGATCGACGCTGTCCACCTCGACGATGATCGATGTCACCCCCGCCGCGACAGCACGCCGCACGGCTTCCGCCACCGATCCCGCCACCGCGACATGATTGTCCTTGATCATCGCGGCATCCCACAGGCCCATGCGATGATTGGTGGCGCCGCCCATCCGCGTCGCATATTTTTCTAGCACGCGCAGGCCCGGAATCGTCTTGCGCGTATCGAGCAGAATCGCGTTCGTGCCCGCAATCCGGTCGACATAGCTGCGCGTCATCGTCGCGATGCCGGTCAGATGTTGCACGGTATTGAGCGCGGAACGCTCCGCCGTCAGCATCGCGCGCGCTTTGCCGGTCAGGCGCATCAAGTGAGTGCCGGGGGAGACCTTCTGCCCTTCCTCCACCAGAATTTCGACCTGTACATCGGGGTCAAGCGTGCAAAAAAACGCCTCGGCAATCGGCAGCCCCGCGATCACCGCACCCTCGCGGCTGTCCATGACGGCGGTGAACATCGCGTCGGCGGGAATGACGGATTCGGATGTCACATCGCGCCCGCCCCCGCCGACCGGCCCGCCGAGATCCTCGGCAAGCGTCGTCACGATAAATGCCGAAAGGTCGAAAGCCGAAAGTTCAAATGCCATCAACGCTGCCTAACCCCATAGCGCCTGATTATAACGGCGATGTGCCATCCCTGTGACAGCGGCCATCGCCCCGCCCCGTCAACCGGCGGCCAACGCATCCATGATCTGGCGGATAGAGGCAAGGTCATAGCCCGCTGCCGATGCGGTGCTCGCGAGTGTATCGCAATCATCCCCGGATCGCGCGCGCGTCAGCGCCCACAGCAAGGTCGAGCGCGTACCCGACCGGCAATAGGCCAGAATCTTGCCGTCGCCCGCCTTGCCCAGCGCCTCGTTCATGCCGTCGAGCTGCCAGGGCGCAAAGCCGCCATGCGAAACCGGCACCGCCACATAATCGATGCCAGCGGCAATCGCAGCCTGTTCGATTTGCGCGCCCGAAACCTGCCCCGGTTCTTCGTCATCGGGGCGATTGTTGATAATCTTCGTCACGCCCAACGCCTGCGCTTGGCCCACATCGGCGATGCTGATCTGCGGAGAAACGAAAATGCTGTCGGTCAACTGGCGGAACATCGGCGGTCCTTGGCTTGCGTCACGGGCGTATGTGTGGGCGGACACATCTATTGAAAGCTCGGTCCCGCTTTGTCCAGCCTTTGCGTATGTGCTTGGTGGTCAGATACTATCGTATGTGACGGCGTTCATCGCGCTGCTATAGCTTCCCGCCTTACAGCGGGTTGCCGTTTTCATCACGCAGCACTTCGCGCCGCCCGACATGGTTGGGTGCGCCGACCATGCCTTCATTCTCCATCCGCTCGATCAGCCGCGCCGCGCTGTTATAGCCGATCCGCAATTGGCGTTGCAGCCAGCTGGTCGACGCCTTCTGGTTCTCGAACACCAGTTGGCAAGCCTTGCGATAGAGTTGCGCGTCCGCGCTGTCGTCGCCCAGATCCACACCGTCGAGCGCGAAGCTGCCCTCTTCGGGTTCTTCGGTCACGGCGGAAATATAATCGGGGTGGCCCTGCGCGCGCCAGTGATCGGCGACCGCGCGCACTTCGTCATCGGATACAAACGGCCCATGCACGCGGGTCAGCCCCTTGCCACCCGCCATATACAGCATGTCGCCCTTGCCGAGCAGTTGTTCCGCGCCCTGTTCCCCCAAAATCGTGCGGCTGTCGATCTTCGACGTGACGAAGAAGCTGATGCGAGTCGGCAAGTTGGCCTTTATGACGCCGGTGATGACATCGACCGATGGACGCTGCGTCGCCAGAATCAGGTGAATGCCCGCCGCGCGCGCCTTTTGCGCCAGCCGCTGGATCAGGAATTCGACCTCCTTGCCCGCCGTCATCATCAGGTCAGCAAGCTCGTCCACCACCACGACGATTTGCGGCAACGGCTGGAAATCGAGTTGCTCTTCCTCATAAATCGGCTTGCCGCTTTCGGGGTCATAGCCGGTCTGGACGCGACGGCCCAAAGGCTTGCCCTTAGCCTTGGCGGCGCGCACTTTCTCGTTGTAATTGGCGAGGTTGCGCACCGAAATCGACGCCATCATGCGATAGCGATCCTCCATCTGCTCGACCGCCCATTTAAGAGCGCGAATCGCCTTAGCCGGTTCGGTAACGACCGGCGAGAGCAGATGCGGAATGTCGTCATAGGTCGACAGTTCGAGCATTTTCGGGTCGATCATGATCAGGCGCAGCTGATCCGGTGTCATGCGATAGAGCAGCGACAGGATCATGCAGTTGAGGCCGACCGACTTGCCCGATCCGGTCGTGCCCGCAATCAACAGGTGCGGCATCGGTGCGAGATCGGCGATGATCGGTTCACCGTTGATATTCTTGCCGAGCACAATCGGCAGCTGTGCATTCTGATCCGCATAGGCGTCGCTGGAAATCAGCTCACGCAGCACCACCGACTCGCGCCGCGCATTGGGCAGCTCGATGCCGATGACGGTGCGGCCGGGGATCGTCGCGACCCGCGCCGACAGCGCCGACATATTGCGCGCGATGTCATCGGCGAGCTGAATCACCCGGCTGGCCTTGATGCCCGGCGCGGGTTCCAGCTCATACATGGTGACGACCGGGCCGGGGCGCACTTCGGTAATATTGCCCTTCACGTGAAAATCATCGAGCACAGATTCGAGCAGGCGCGCATTGCGCTCAAGCGCGGCGCGATCGATTTTGCCCCCCAATGCCTGCGGCATTTCGCCGAGCAGATCATGGGGCGGCAATGAGCTATGCCCGAACAAATCATCCTGACGCGAAACCGGACCATTGGAGCGCGGGGTCGAGGGCGCTGCGGGCGCCTGGATATTGATCGGCGGCTTCGGGCTGTTGTCGACCGCCGCGCGTGGCGCAGTCTTGCGCGCAGGTTCGTCGGACTCGAAGATTTCCTCACTCGCCCCGAACAGGCGCGGCAACCCAAACCGTGGCAGACCGGAAGCACCAAGCCGGAATAGCGGCTTTTCGAGCGCCAGCGAGCGATAGCACAAGGCCAGCCCGCCAATCAGGCTGGCGCATATCGCTATCCATTCCAGCCAGCGCCCGACATTGCCCGGAGCAAGCGCGGTCAGGTTCATAACGCCGCGTCCCGCCAACATCGCCACGAATCCGGCGCGACCCGCCGGTAAGTCGACAAGCGGATTGGGATCAAACAAAGCAAGCGCCAGACCAATCAGAAATATTCCGAACACACATTTGCCAAGCTGTTTCTGCCAGCCCACCATGTCCGCCCCGCCCCACATCCGGCCAGCGAACACGGCGATCAACGGCAACAGCAACGCCCCGGCAATTCCCACCAGCGACAACAGGAAATCGGCAACATACGCCCCGGCATGTCCCATAATATTCTGGACATCGTCGCCAGCGACCGTG
>JBDTLS010000205.1:0-5225 GCA_039934655.1 Sphingobium sp. | reverse complement strand
AGTCCCCGCGCAAAGTCCTGCGCGGCGGTGTCGCCTGGCCTGGTGAAGGCGTAGACTGATCGCCCCTGCCATAAAGCCACCTGCGCCACGATATGTGCCGCTGCGCCAAAACCATAGAGGCCGATCCGCTTCCCATCGCCGGCTATAACGAGCGAGCGCCAACCGATTAATCCGGCGCAGAGCAAGGGCGCGAGTGCGACATCCTCACCCACCTCGCCGAGGGGGAAAGCAAACCGGGCGTCGGCGATTACCGAAGTGGCGAAGCCACCATCACGGGTATAGCCGTTGAACAACGGGTGATCGCACAGGTTCTCGCGCCGCTGCGTGCAATAGGGACAGACGCCGCAGGTATGACCAAGCCAGGGAATGCCCACCCGCTGTCCGAGCCGTAACCCGTCGACATCCCTGCCGATCGCATCGATACGGCCGACGATCTCATGTCCGGGGATGATCGGAACGGACTGGTCAGGCAATTCGCCGTCGAGCACGTGCAGATCGGTGCGGCATACCCCGCACGCTGCAATCGACACCCGAATCTGGCCGGGTCCCGGATGACGGTCGGGCAATTCCGTCCAGACCAGCGGGCCTCCCACTTTGTTCATGACCATGGCATGCATTTGTTGGCCCCCGTTCAATGTGAGAGGAGGGCGCATCGTCCGCCCTTGAGCAGATCATGCGTCACGCCACCGAACGCCCACTCGCGCAGCCGATTGTGACCATAGGCGCCGGCCACAACCAGATCGGCCTGCTGTTCGTTCAACATAGAATCGAGTTGGGCGACGTCGTCACCGTGCGCCGGCACCACTATGGGCGCTGCCGAAATCCCGTGCAGTGCGAGCCAGCCTGCGACATCCTCGACCCTGCCGGTTGCGGCCGGAACATCTGGCATGTCGGCTATCTCCAGGACAGTGACCTGCTTTGCCGCAGCGAGCAGGGGCAGGGCATCGAGGGTCGCACGCCTGGCCTCCCGCGTGTCCCTCCAGGCAACCACGATCTTATCGAATGGAAATCTTGCGCTTGTGCGCGGTACCACCAGCACGGGCCGGCCGGCACGCATCACGAGATCGCCGACACTCGCATGCCGGGAAGAGTCGAACGGATCAGCGGTTGCCACGCTCGTGATGATCAAGTCCGCGCAACGAGCCTCGCTCGCCAGATAATAAGGCAACGCGTCCGTCGTGTAGCTCGAACGCCATTCCAGCAAGGTCCCGGTGACCTTCAACGCATCCTGAAACTCGGTTTCGGCAGTGCGCAGTTCGCCTTCAAGTTCGTCCTGACACGCGGCGATCGCCTCGCCACCAACATAGCCATCGCTATAGGCAAATTGCATCGGCTGGCAGGCGGCGATGCCGACCACTTTCGCACCCAGCTGGGTGCCAAGCTCGGCGACGACCCGCAGCAACTCGCTATTCGATTGGCCAAGGCCAAGATGCGCCATGAGCGTCTTGTACGTCATCGTCAGTCTCCTCGGGTTGCGTGGCCGGACCGGCACGCACCACGCGGGGACGATCGACCCGGCGCCGGTATTGATTGGTGCACTCGCCGTGGATCCTGCGGCAGGCTCGGAAACTACTCAGCCTTGGGCGGAGGGGTCTGCCTGTTATGGCGTCTGTGTCTGGACGATCCCCGCATCAGGATGAGGCCTGGGAGAAGCGGGAGCCACAGGGTAAAACCACGCAGGAGCAGGGTTCCCGCGAGGGCTGCGGGCACTGGAACACCCAGCAGACTCAGCATTGCGGTCGATCCCGCCTCAAAGCTCCCGAGACCCATCGGAATTGGGGCGAGCGCCGCCAGAATCGAGGCCCCCAGCATGGCGATGAATACCGTACTGTAGCTCGTGGGATGCCCGAGGGCGAAAAGACACGCTTGGAGCGTGGCGGCGTCCACTAGGAAAATTGCGGCGTTGCATCCGCCCACACCCAGGATCAGCGCCTTGTCCGCGAGGAGCTTAGCTGGTGCTTCGCCGACCACGTGGAGCAAGCTGCGTACGACCGGCAAATGCTCGAGAAAGGGCGAAAGCGGATGGCTGCCCCTTCGTCTGAGCCATAGCGCAAGGCTGGGGATCGCGAGGGCTACCAGCAGGAATGTGGTGACAACCCCAGCGAGAAGGGGGGTCGCCTTGCCGTGCAACCACAAGAGCAGCAGCATCACGAGCGCGAAGAATGCGAAAGCGGCATAATAACCGATCATGGAGACCAGCAATGCTGCCACGGCGGCACCACGCGGTACGCCGAGTTTAACGAGCCGATCGACGAGCAGGATGTTGCCGCCCATGCCTGCGGCCGGGATCATCGCGTCGGCAAACAGCTTCGAAAGCGCGACGGGCACGAGCCGGGACAGAGGGAGCGGCGAGCCGGCCTTATCGAGGACCAGCTTCCAGCCAAGCGATACACTTGTGTAAGTTACGACCTGGAGAGCGGCTGCTGCCACAAGCCACAGTGGCTGCACACGGCGAAGCATCGCCCCGAAGCTTGCGAGATCGCCGAAATGAAAGACGGCGAACACGAGGGCGCAGACGCCCAGCAAGCCTAAGAACCAGCCCGAGAGATGATTCTTGGCAGATACCTTATGCGAAGTGCCCATCAAGGCGTCGTTGAACGCAACTGGTCGCGAAACGTGGCGAGGCGCGCCCGATAGCCGTCGGCATCGCCATATTCGAGGAATTGATAATAGCGGCGGTGTGGGTCGTGGACCTTCAAGGCATGTTTGATCGGACACCAATATTGCTCAGTGCGGCTGCTGATCTCGCGCACATAGCCAATCAGACCATTACCATAGGCGCAGAACAGGCAGTTCAGCGCCTCGATCCCGTTCAGATAGGCGAGATGCTGGCGGTCGAAAATGATGTAATCGGCCCGCCGAACCCGGGCGATTCCATAAACCCGGAAACAGATCGCCTGGTAGAGTCCAACCCAGAGATCGACAAGCAGCAGAGGGACGATCAGCGAGTAAATGATGGGTGCGGTTACGGTCGCGCCGAAGCTCGATTCCGCCAGAAAGCGCGAGACTTTCATCCGCACGGCGCGCTGCTCTGCGACGATGCCTTGCTCGAAGCCGACGAGCCCGGCTGAGAGAGTAACGCCCAAAACCTTGCGCCGAGCCTCTATTTCGCGGTCCAGCTCACCCTGAAGGTGGACAATTTGTTCCGCCAGATCCTGCATGCGTTGCGTCATCGGACCTCCCGCCGTGCTGAACTGTGCACGATAATCGCGGACGAGCATCGGCCGATAGGCTCGGAAAACCCTCAGTGCGGTTCTGGATCAGCACACCGTTCGCGCGCTGCGCCGCACCTCCCTGTTGTGATGCCTAGGTAGAAGCGCGGCATTGCGGCTACCTGACATTCCCAGAATCCTGTTCCGTGCGACGCGCAGCAGGAATTTGCACAAGAAGACCGAGTACGCTTGCGACACTTTCTAACAGGCTGGCGAAGCTTGCGCCCGCGTCCAGGCATGTCCAGCCTTCAGGAACAATCACATGCTGGTCGGCTTGTGATTGGGCCACGGCAAGATCGGCATCTGAGGCCTCTGGCGGTCGTGCTTGGACACGCGCGAAACGCAAGCGGTCGTCGAGCCGTAGCCAAAGACCATCGAAAGCGACGCTCGCTTTTCCCGCGACCTTGGCAATTTGTGTGCACTCGTCGCCCTGCATGAACGTAGCGTCTGCGATAACGTTTTGTCCCGCAGCGAGCACCTGCGCAGCAATCCGCTCGATTTCGCGATAGACAGCCCGCGTGGCATCCGCGGTGTAACTGCTGGGCGGCAACCGCACCTCCGGGGCAACGCCGGCGAGCCGCTTGCGTAGGACGTCACTGCGCAAAATGCGCGCGCCGGGCGCGCGCCCAAGACACCTCCCAAGCGCGCGGGCGAGCGTCGACTTTCCCGTTCCTGACAAGCCGCCGATCGCGACGAGACGCGGAACAGTGCGCGCCATCACCTGCTCGGCAAAGGCGAGATAGCGCAGCGCCCGCTTGCCAGCTTCTTCAGAGCCATCCGTGCCGTGTGCCTGCGCCGCCTCAACATGCGCGCGCACGCAAGCGCGCACCCCCAGGAACAGCGGCATGAGCCCGACGGCAACCTCATCGAAAGGCGAGCGGTCAAGGTAGCGATTGAAGATGAGATTGGCGGCGGCTGCTCGCCCCTGCTCGCAAAGGTCCATCAGCAGAAAGGCGAGATCGTAGAGCACGTCGCACGTTGCCAGCTCATCATCGAATTCGAGGCAATCGAACGGCACCAGTCGGCCTTCGACCAGAGCGATGTTGGCGAGATGAAGATCACCATGACAATGGCGCACCTTGCCTTCGCGCCGACGCTGGTCGAGGAGAAGAACGTGCTCGTCGATCGCCGCGTAGAGGGACCGGTTGAGACCGGCCACCCGGTCGGGCGGGAGGAGGTTCGGATAACGGCCCATTGCTTGGGCATTGCCGTCGATAACTTTGCGCAGGCGGATCGCACCGCTTTGGTTATCGACGATCACCGCCTTGCGGTGGAAGTCTACCAGCGCATCGGCGAGATCGCACAGTGCCCGGTCATCGACCGCATTCCTGGCCAAGGCGCGCGACAGGAGGGCATCGTCGGGAAACCGGCGCATTTCCAATATCCAGTCCTTGGCCGGTCCCTCACCGTCAAGCATAAGGCCGCCTTGCCCGTCTTCCTTGATTGGATGGACGGCAATATAAAGATCCGGCGCCGTCCTGCGATTGAGCCGCAACTCGGCATCCAGCGCCGCCTTGCGTTTCTCCGCCGTAGAAAAGTCGAGATATCCAAGGTTGACCGGGCGCTTAATTTTCCAGGCGCGGTCACCGTGGAGAAAGATGCTTGCTGCATGGGTATCGATGCGCTCGACCAACCCGCGAGCGGCGAACGCCGACCCCGAGTGCAGCCAAGCCGCGACATCAACCTCGTGGCGAGGCTGCATTTCATCGCCAATCGTCACTGTATTCCTTGCATCGGTGGGAGCGGCGCAGCGATCCTTTGGCGGGGCGGGGAACCGCTCGCTATGCTTGGTCCTATAGCTGTCTAGGAAGGCTCCCTGACCCATGCCGCAACGGCATCCTAACCCGGATCACCGGGCGCGCGAAGTCAAATGGCCATTTGGCACAACTTCGTGGTCACGGGGCCTTCAGGGCAGGTGTTTGTTCGCCCATACGACGATAGATCGCTGGTCCAACGCGCCCGAGTTGCGCGCAACTTCCCGACCGCCCGAAAACAAAATGAGCGTGGGGATCG
>JBDTLS010000204.1:0-5246 GCA_039934655.1 Sphingobium sp. | reverse complement strand
GTTGCGACATGAGAGTGTTTTAGCTGAACTGAATCAGTCAAATTAGATGAGGTATTTCAGTGAGCGCAAAGCGGACCATCAGGCTTTCATTGCTAAATTAGGCGGGCTGTTATAAAGACTGCCCTTAGTGTTGCGTGCCGTTTTGAACGTTCTGTCTAGGTTGCGAAAACAACATAAGACAACGCAACCACTCACCTCTTCCGCATATGATCGTTTCAGCCGATAGTCATTTATCGGGGCAAGTCAGAGGTGCTGTCTCAATTCCTCTTTCGAGGCAAATTTACGAAGCGCTGAATCCTTGCCCGGTTCCTCACTAATTAACCCCTTCATAAAATCAATTTAAGAAGGGCTAAGAAGGCAGGTGTCGGGATTTACGGCAGGTCGAGCTACCTTGGTAGCCAAACGACCCTGCCAGCCTCTCAGGGCAGCAATAATGCGTGGGGCAGTTTTGTCATCAACGAAGCGTAGCGCCGATGGCCCAAATCTGCTGAGCCATTTGTCTAACGCAGCGTCGGTCCCGTCCTTGGTCACTTCGAGCCACAATGAGCGGATGAGCGCGATCTGACCCGCTGTCGCCATACCAATGCGATCATTCGGGCCAAATGATGCCTTACGTTTATCACTGACCCAACCAAGTTGACGCAGACGGGCAAGCACCCGGTCATAGGCCGGATTATCTCCAGCCAATTCCCTCGCGCTCTCCGTGCCGCCATAGGTGAAATGCCGATTGAGGTAAAACTAGGCCACGCACTTCGCATTCGCGCCTAAGGCTGGTTTCAGCCTCCATCCCGACGCGCCAATATCCCGCGAGCTGAACCGGGCTCTGCCAAAATCCGACGATGATCCGATCGACCAGTTGACCAAGTTCAGGCAAATATGATTCGGGATGCCCTGCTGCATGATAGGCTCTGTCGAAAAGGCGTGAAACATAGACACGCTTTTGGCCTGCGTCCGAAGGCTTTTGATGCGCAAGCGCGTTCACGTCGCCTCCGGAACGCTCCAACCGATCAATCCATTTTTCAATGGTGCGGATTGCCACCTTCCATTTCTTGGCGGCGCGACGCTTTTCATAGACGCGCTCTGGCGTTCCCGGCGCAGTCTCCAATATTTCTTGCAATACACGCCAGCGATATTCGATCTTGCGCCCCTGATCGGACGCTGATGTCATCAGTTCCGGTACAGCGGGAACGGATGGCAACTGTGCGTCGTTAAACGCCTTCTGAAAGGCTTCTGGGAGACTGCTAAGAAGCACCTCGTAACGAAGGCCGGATTTACCGCCGCGTCCATTAACGACCCGATAGGTCATTTGAATGGAACCGACATTTCCCGATCGATGAATTCGCTTTCGCGCGGCTCTTTCGGATATACCGACTAAAACAGCATATTCGGCCAACCCGAGCCAAGTCGAGTCTGCTCCCATCCTATGCCGCCGACCGCGAACTGGCGGTAAGAATTCGCGCTCGAAGAACCTCTGACACTGGACCAACATTCTTACCTTGGAGCGCACGCCAAGCCCGCGCCGGATCAACACCGCTTTCGCGACACTATGCCCCAAGGCTGGACCCATTTATGATAAATGAAGCACGAACAGCTTGCAGAATGTTGGGATGTGATAGAAAAGTACGAGCCATGGAAGCGCCTCATAAAACTCCGATGGAGGCTTATGCGATCAATGCAAAGGATTTGTCAATATCCTTTGCAGACCTATTGCCGCGATCAGCGGATGACGTAGGAACTTTCCTGTTTGACGCGGCATATGCGCTCGGAGAACGGGAAACAGACCTGGCCCGAGCCATGGGAATTTCCCCCGCTACACTATCTGGATGGAAATCACGCGGGGCAATACCGATAGTCCATGCCCAATGGTTCGCGGATGAGTTCCCCTATTTGGTCCTATCTAGCTCCAATCCTAAACAGCATGAAGGTTTTAGGCACGCGGGGCTGCCAGTGATTCTTCATTTATTAAAGCAAACAAACTTTAATCCATTTTCTATTGAAGAGCTAAAAGGGCATGGTGCAATTGACCTATGTTACTCATACCTCGGAGCGTTAAGCCGACTTGGATTGTTTGTGATGCACCGGCTGCCAACAGATGTTTTGGCAAGGACTGATGACCTGGAGCGTTCCACAGCTTTAGCGATGGAGACCCTGCTTCGCGGGGCTGCTCAGAAACTCAGAATAGTTCCGCAATAGGTTCCGCAAAACCAAAGGGCATATTCGAGAAGTCAGAGATTTCAGCCATTTCCGATTGCGGAACTGCGGATCATAGAGAATGACGCTACAACCCTACTAAAACGGCTAATTTCCGCCATTTTCGTAGGTCATTGCGGACCCTTTGAGAAACCACCCCAGCGTCAATCTCAAAAAACGCCTCCAGCGGATTAGGACCAATTTTTTGCGGCCCCTCTTGTGTTGTATTTACGCAACACTATATCCCCTGCAAGCTAGTTGAAAGGGGCCGGATATGAACCTCGAAAAATTCACCGATCGCGCCAAGGGTTTTCTGCAATCGGCGCAGACCGTTGCTGTTCGCATGAACCACCAGCGGATCGCGCCCGAGCACCTCCTCAAGGCGTTGCTCGAAGATGAGCAGGGCATGGCGTCCGGCCTGATCAAGGCCAGCGGCGGCGATGCGGCGACCGCCTTGCGCGCAACTGATGCCGCGCTCGCCAAATTTCCGGCGGTGTCTGGTTCAGGCGCGAGCCAGCCGCCCGGCCTCGACAATGACGCTATCCGTGTGCTCGACCAGGCTGAGCAGGTCGCGCAGAAGGCAGGCGACAGCTATGTCACCGTCGAGCGGATGCTGCTCGCGCTGGTCCTTTCTCCGACCACGGCGGCGGGCAAGGCGCTCAGCTCAGCGGGGGTCAAGGCCGAGGCGCTGAATGGCGCGATCAACAGTTTGCGCGGCGGACGCACCGCCGACACAGCCAGCGCCGAGGATCGCTACGACGCGCTCAAGAAATACGCGCGCGATCTTACGCAAGCCGCGCGCGACGGCAAGCTCGACCCCGTCATCGGTCGTGACGAGGAAATCCGCCGCACGATCCAGATTCTCGCCCGCCGCACCAAGAACAACCCCGTCCTTATCGGTGAACCCGGCGTCGGCAAGACAGCGATTGCCGAAGGGCTGGCGCTGCGCATCGTCAATGGCGATGTGCCCGATACTTTGCGCGACCGCACCTTGATGGCGCTCGATATGGGTAGCCTGATCGCGGGTGCGAAATATCGCGGCGAGTTCGAAGAGCGCCTCAAGGGCGTGCTGGACGAGGTCAAGGGCGCCGAGGGGCAGGTCGTGCTGTTCATTGATGAGATGCACACGCTGGTCGGCGCGGGCAAGGGCGAGGGCGCGATGGACGCCTCCAACCTGCTCAAGCCCGCTTTGGCACGCGGCGAACTGCACTGCATCGGCGCAACCACGCTGGATGAATATCGCAAGCATGTCGAGAAAGACCCTGCGCTCCAGCGCCGGTTCCAGCCGGTGTACGTCGGCGAACCGACGGTCGAGGACACGGTGTCGATCCTGCGAGGCCTCAAGGAAAAATATGAACTGCACCACGGCGTGCGGATCACCGATGGTGCAATTGTTGCCGCGGCGACGCTGTCCAATCGTTACATCACGGACCGCTTTCTGCCCGACAAGGCGATCGACCTGATGGACGAAGCGGCATCGCGCTTGCGCATGGAGGTGGAGACCAAGCCGGAGGAGATCGAAAACCTCGACCGGCGAATTATTCAGCTCAAGATCGAACGGGAGGCATTGAAGAAGGAAACCGATCAGCCGTCAAAGGACCGCCTCGTCGCGCTCGAAGCCGATCTCGCCAATCTCGAACAGCAATCGGCCGAGCTAACCGCGCGCTGGCAAGGCGAGAAAGACAAGATCGCCGGGGAAGCGAAGCTGAAAGAGCAACTGGACGCGGCCCGCATCGAGCTTGATCAGGCGCAGCGCTCAGGCAACCTCGCCCGCGCGGGTGAGCTTTCCTATGGCACGATCCCGACGCTGGAAAAGCAGCTCGCCGAAGCGATCAATGGCGCGGAGGGCGCGATGCTGCGCGAGGAAGTGACCGCAGACGACATCGCCGCCATCGTCGCGCGCTGGACCGGCATTCCGATGGAACGGATGCTGGCCGGGGAGCGCGAAAAGCTGATCAACATGGAAGCCGAAATCGGCAAGCGCGTCATCGGGCAGTCCGATGCGGTCCACGCCGTATCGACCGCCGTGCGCCGCAGCCGTGCGGGCCTGCAAGACCCCAACCGGCCCTTGGGCAGCTTCCTGTTCCTCGGCCCCACCGGCGTCGGCAAGACCGAACTGACCAAGGCACTCGCGGAATTTCTGTTCAACGATGGCAACGCGATGGTGCGCATCGACATGAGCGAGTTCATGGAGAAGCACTCCGTCGCGCGGCTGATCGGTGCCCCTCCCGGCTATGTCGGCTATGAAGAAGGCGGCGTGCTGACCGAGGCCGTGCGCCGTCGTCCCTATCAGGTGATCTTGTTCGATGAGGTGGAAAAGGCGCATGGCGACGTGTTCAACGTGCTGCTGCAGGTGCTCGACGATGGCCGCCTGACCGATGGCCAAGGGCGCACGGTCGATTTCACCAACACGATCATCGTGCTGACCAGCAATCTGGGCAGCCAGTATCTGACAGCGATGACCGAGGGGCAGAAAGTGTCCGATGTCGAGCCGCAGGTCATGGAGATGGTGCGCGCACATTTTCGCCCGGAATTCCTCAACCGGTTGGACGAGATCATCCTGTTCCACCGGCTCGCCGCTGAGCATATGGGGCCGATTGTCGATATTCAGGTCGGCCGGGTGCAGAAACTGCTCAACGATCGCAAGGTCATACTGACGCTGACGGATGGCGCACGGGCGTGGCTGGGCCGGGTAGGATATGACCCGGTTTATGGCGCGCGGCCGTTGAAGCGGGCGGTGCAGCGTTACCTGCAAGACCCGCTGGCGGACATGATCCTGCGCGGTGATGTTCCCGATGGCACAGCGATCCGCGTCGATGAAGGCGACGGGGCGCTGATATTGAGCTTGTAGCAGCGCGGGCTGACGCCGTTAGAGCATCGTGCGCAAAAGTGGGAACCGGTTTTGCGCAAAAAACGATGCGTAAACAAATAACTAGAGCAAGCGGCTTGCGTCAGATTTAACGCAGCTTGCTCTGGCGTGACCCCCAACCTTCATCTGGTTGCGGTTATGAGATCTGTGCGCGGGTGGGTGTAGTGTGCTGAAACGCATAGGTTTC
>JBDTLS010000203.1:0-5248 GCA_039934655.1 Sphingobium sp. | reverse complement strand
CCGAACAATTGTGGCGCGCGACAAGCATCCTTGCCAACCACCCCTATCATCGCGAAGGATAGCGATATGGGGCGAGGGGTATCTTATCGGCGCATAATGGCCGCGCTGGCACTGGCCGCGCTGGGCGTCGTGGCGACCGGATGGCGGGTGTCGGCGCAGAATGTCGTCCTGTCGGGCACAGCCACGAGCATGGGGCAGGAGCAGCAATCGCTGAAAGAGGCGCGCAGACAAGCCAATGACGCCCGCATCCGTTCCGAACGGCTGGAGGCGCAGGCGACGGTCGCGGGCGCACAGGCGGATCGTGCCCGCGCGCTTGCCGCCGCGCTGGCGGCGCGTATTCAGGAAAGCGAAGCGGATATTCGTGCCGGTCAGGCGCGCATCGCCATCATCACCCGGCTGCAACGTGTGCAGGCGGCTGGCCTCGCGCAAAAGCAGCAGCCGATCATTCGCCTGACGGCGGCATTGCAGACGATGGCGCGGCGTCCGTCGGTGCTGGTGTTGCTCCAGCCCGGATCGATCACCGATGCGGTGCATGTCCGCGCCGTCCTTGCCACGGTATTGCCGGTTATCGATGCGCGCACGGCGGGGCTGAGGGCTGATCTCGCCCGCTCGCGCCAGTTGCGAGCGATGGCGGAGACGGCGGCGCGCGCGATGCAGACGAGCCGCACGAAACTGGCGACGCAACAGGGGCAGCTGCGCCGCATCGAAACCGAAAAGCGCCTCGCCGCGCGGGGCCTGACTTCCGATGCGACGCTCGAAGGCGACCGCGCGATGGCGATGGGCGAAAAGGCGCGCGACATTGTGGACCTGATGGCGCGTCTCGAACAGGCGGGCGATGTGCGCGAGCGTCTGGCGATGCTTCCGGGGCCGGAACTGCGGCCCGCACAGCCCGGTAGTATAGCGGATCCACAGGCGGATAGTTCGACGGCAAGCGATCGCGCACCGGCCTATCGCCTGCCGGTCGTCGGTGCGCTCGTGACCGGCATGGGCGAGATGTCGGACAGCGGCGTGCGCGCGCGCGGTTTGACCGTCGCCGCCCAACCGATGGCGCAGGTGATTGCACCCGCCGCCGGACATGTCGCCTTTGCCGAATATTATCGCGGTTTCAGGCAAATCATAATCATTGACCACGGGCAGGGGTGGACCACCTTGCTCACCAATCTTGGCCGGTTGTCGGTGAGCGTGGGGGACAGCGTCATGCAGGGCGACCCGGTCGGCACCGCAGCCACCGCCAACCCGAACATCACGGTCGAGTTGCGACGCAAGGGCCGCCCGGTCGATATTCTCGCCCTGATGAGCGCGCGGTAGGGGCTGTGGGGATTCGGCCCATGCAGGCCTGCGAAGGGTTATAGAGAATCGTCATTTCGAGCATAGCGAAGCAATCCACTGTCCCGCCGCTGGATTGCTTCGCTGCGATCGCAATGACGTGCTAACTTGTGGTGACGGGGTGAGTGCCGCACTCGCAATGATGGATAATCATCGTCCGCATCAACACAGGCTTTGCGCGGGGCGGCTTATATCCCTATATTGCGCAAATGCCCCCGTCAGGCCAAAGCCCTTTTCAGGAATGCCGCTTTTATGAAATTGACTTTTGTCCGCAATGCACTGGCGTTGAGCGCGCTTGCGCTTGTTCCGGCGACGACCGCCGCGCTCGCCGAGGCGGACGGGACCAGTTACCGCGCGCTCAATGAATTTATGGATGTGTTCCAGCGGGTGCGCAGCGATTATGTCGACAAGGTGGATGACGAGAAGCTGATTCAGGGCGCGATTTCGGGAATGCTGTCCAGTCTGGACGCGCATTCGGCGTTTCTGGACAAGAGCGAGTATAAGAACCTGGAGATCCAGATGGACGGGTCTTATGGCGGCCTCGGCCTGTCGGTGACGATGGAGGATGGCGCGGTCAAGGTCATCACGCCGACCGAGGGCACCCCGGCCTATCGCGCGGGCATCAAGTCGGGCGATTATATCACTCACCTCGATGGGCAGCTGATCTACGGTGGCACGCTGGAGGAGGCGGTCGGCCAGATGCGTGGCAAGCCGGGTACTTCGATCAAGCTGACGGTCGTGCGGCCGGGGCGCGACAAGCCGTTCGACGTCACCCTGACGCGTGAGATTATCGATTTGAAACCGGTGCTGTGGAGCACCAAGGACAATGTCGGTATCATCAATATCAACGGTTTTTCGGCGCGGACGGGTGATTATGTGCGCTCCGCGATTGTCAGTATCAACAAGTCGCTGGGGCATTCTCCGGCGGGCTATATCGTCGATCTGCGGTCCAATCCGGGCGGCATATTGCAAGAAGCGGTGGCGGTTTCCGATGCATTCCTCGATGGCGGGGAAGTGGTGTCCGAGCGCGGGCGGAAGCGCGACGACATTCGGCACCTGTTCGCAAAGCCGGGCGATGAAACCAATGGCGCGCCGATCATCGTATTGGTCGATGCGGGGTCGGCATCCGCATCGGAAATCGTTGCGGGCGCGTTGCAGGACCATCATCGCGCGCTGGTGATGGGCGAGCGCAGCTTTGGCAAGGGCAGCGTGCAATCGGTCGTCCAGTTGCCGAACGGATCGGGACTGAAGCTGACCACGTCGCGATATTACACGCCATCGGGCCGCTCGATTCAGGAAGGCGGCATCAAGCCGGACGTGCGCGTGCCGCAGATTTCCGACCCGGATTACAAGACCAAGCCGCGCTATCGCGAAAGTGACCTGCGCCGCCACCTGATCAACGAGATCAAGCCCGATGACGACACGCTGGAGGAGGACGGCAAGGACGATCCGCGCTTTGCGATGAGCGCGGAGGTTCTGAAGAAAAAGAACATCGATGATTTCCAGCTTTATTATGCGGTGCAGACGCTCAATCGGCTGGGGCCGAATGTGTCGCAACTGGCGCGCGCCGAAGGTGGCGGCGTCGCCAAGGTGCCTGCGCGATGAGCTTTGCAGCGCTATCGAATGCGCGGTTGCTGGCGATCATGACGCCGGTGGTGTTGCTCGGCGGCGCGATAGGGTCGCAATATCTCGGTGGATTGCACCCGTGCGAAATGTGCATGTGGCAACGCTGGCCGCATCTTGTGGCGATTTTTCTGGCGCTCGGCGCAATCGCGATGCGGGCTACGCCAAAGGTGAGCGCGGCCCTTACGGCGTTTGCCGCGCTGGCCATTGCGACAAGCGGGGGCATCGGCGCGTTTCATGCCGGGGTCGAATATGGCTGGTGGCAAGGCATTACCGCCTGCTCGGTCGCGGCGGTCGCAGGCAATGCACAGGATATGCTGAAAGCGATCATGGCCGCGCCGCTGGTCCGCTGTGATGTCGCGCCCTGGTCGTTGTTCGGCGTGTCGCTGGCCGGGTATAACGCGCTGATCTCGCTGGGCGCTGCTGGTGTCATTGCGGCACTGTTGTCGCGTTCGCGCAGGGCCGGGGCATGAGCGCCAAACCCACCGACTTTCCGCGCCCCGGTCGCAAATCAGTCGATCGTGCGGCGATGCTGCGCGTCGATCAGGCGGGCGAATATGGCGCAACACGCATTTATGCGGGGCAGCTCGCGGTGATGGGCAACCGTCATCCGATGGCGCGTTCGATAGCGGCGATGGCGGGGCAGGAAGAACGGCACCGCGTACACTTCGACGCGATGATGCGCGCGCGCGGTGTGCGGCCGACGCTGCTGCAACCGCTGTGGCATGTCGCGGGTTTTGCGCTGGGCGCGGTGACGGCGGCGATTGGCCCGGAGGCGGCGATGGCCTGCACCGCCGCGATCGAAACCGAGATTGACCGGCATTACAGCGAGCAGCTTGATACGTTGGGAACCAGCGACCCGGAGCTGTCCGACGCTATCGCCGAATTTCAGGCCGAAGAGGTGGAGCATCTCGAAACCGCGATGGCGCACGGGGCGGAAAAGGCTCCGGCCTATATGTTGCTGTCTGGTGCCATTCGATTGGGGTGCCGTGCAGCCATCGCGCTCTCCAAGCGTATATGACGGCAAGCGACAAACTTTTGAAAAGAGGATTTCGATGATGACCTCCCTTTACGCTCCGCTCCGTTCGCGTGTCTTGCCAGCGATGGCGATGGTTCTGCTCGCTTCCGGCGCAGGCGTGCGTGCACAGGACACGGCAGCACCAGCACCAGCATCCGCTCCGGCCGTCGCGCCGGGCGGAGAACGGATCAGCCAGGTCATCGTCTATGGCAATGATGCCTGCGCGCCGGGGCAGGGGGACGAGATCGTCGTGTGTGTGCGGCAGGCCGAATCGGAACGCTATCGTATTCCGCCCAACCTGCGCGACAACCCTGCCGCGCCGCAAAATCAGGCGTGGCTCAACCGCGCCAAAGCCATCGAATATGTCGGGCGCAGCGGTACGCAAAGCTGTTCGCCGACAGGGGCTGGCGGCTTTACCGGATGCTTCGCCCAGATCGCCGCCGATGCGAAGGCCGAACGCAAGCAACTCGACAATGTGCACTGGGCGGACCTTGTGGCGGCCGAACGCGCCAAGCGGCTCGGCACGATTGACGCCGATTCGAAAGAAATCGAGGCGCGCGTGAAGGCCGAGGAGGCTGTGGACAAGGCAAAGAACCCGGCGCCTGCCCAATAGAGCGTTTTCTAGTCAGGTGGAATCACCTGACGACTCGGAAAATGCGGTAAAACAAAAGGATAGAGCGGGCGAGCTGATGCAATCGGATCGCAAACCGCTCTAATCATATTCGGTTCGTGATACATATGGGGTTCATGCGGGCAGGTGGACAATGCCGACATGCGTAATCTGGCTTTCCTCCTTGCGATAACGGCTCTCGTTCCATCGCAGGCATTTGCCGCGAAAGCCCCGGACCCGGACATCAAGGATCCGCCACAGCGGGTATTTGCGCTGGTGGTATATGGCGATGACCCCTGCCCGAAAGGGGAGGGCGACGAGATTATCGTGTGCGCCCGCAAACCCGAAGCGGAGCGGTATCGTATTCCCAAGCCATTGCGGGACAAGCCGAAGCCGTCGGGCGGCCCCGGCTGGGCCAGTCAGGTGGCGGATATGGAAGCAGCAGGCCGCGCCGTGCAGCCCAATAGTTGTTCCGTCAACGGCAGCTATGGCTATACCGGCTGCACCGCCGCGATGCTGCACCAATGGTATGCGGAGCGGCAGATGGACAAGGCCGCCAACAAGCCCTGAGATTTAGCCCATGCGGGCCTGCAAAGCGCGATTTTCTGCGCTCCGGTGCTCGAAAATCACACTTTTCGGCTCCACCTGACCTAAATCTCAACAGCCTCTAG
>JBDTLS010000202.1:0-5305 GCA_039934655.1 Sphingobium sp. | reverse complement strand
ATATAGCTTCTTACGAAAGCCCCAACGAGTCAGATTCCACAGGTCTTGGTATTAAGCCAGGCGCGCCGCCATCTTCCTCTGGCGGTTCATGGATGGGATGGGCATCGGCATCTAGGCCGGACGGCCGAGCAGGCGTCTGCCCATTCAGCGCGGCCTCGCGGAGTTCCTCGGCAGCCCTGCGCCGCCGTGCGGCAGACTGTTTTGCAGAAACGAACTGATCATTATTATCGCTATAAGCCAATTGCTGCCTCCCACCGCGGCAAGCGTTTGTCAGTATTGGTCGGGTTCAGACGCCCGCTCATTTTTCGTTACAAGTGCAAACCTTTGCATTGAGCCCATCAATATGAATAGATTGAAAATTCCACAAATAATTCCCGGTCCAAAATGGGTTTATAAAATCCCACTCCCCATGAATTCGGGCGAATTGGATAAAATCTAACGCGGCAAACAATAAAACCATAATGGATCATCTGATTACATGCGCGCGGTCGTGACAAGCGCCAGGCCGATGTGGGCGCCGACCATTTGCACCCGCACCTGCTTTCGTATATGCGCGTCCCCATCCAACCCCGGCTCCCGCTGATCCCAGTTTGATTCGCGTTGGCCGGGGCGCTGAGTTTCAAGACGAGTAGGCAAACTGCATATGGCCCGTCGCCGCCAGATTTACGAAGGCAAGGCTAAGATCCTGTATGAAGGGCCGGAACCCGGCACCCTGATCCAATATTTCAAGGACGACGCGACCGCGTTCAACGCGCAGAAAAAGGGCACGATCAACGGCAAGGGCGTGTTGAACAACCGTATTTCCGAGCATGTGTTCACGCTGCTCGGCAATATCGGTGTGCCGACCCACTTCATCCGCCGCCTCAACATGCGCGAGCAGTTGATCCGCCAGGTCGAGATCGTGCCGATCGAGGTCGTGATCCGCAATGTCGCCGCCGGGTCGCTGACCCAGCGTCTTGGCATTGAGGAAGGCACGCAGCTACCGCGCACCCTCATCGAATATTATTTCAAGGACGACGCGCTCGGCGATCCGATGATTACCGAGGAGCATATCGCCTGCTTCGGCTGGGCGAGCCAGGAAGAAATGCACGACATCGCCGACATGGCGATCCGCGTGAATGATTTCATGAGCGGCATGTTCGCGGCGATCAACATCCGCCTTGTCGATTTCAAGCTGGAGTTCGGACGTTTGTGGGACGGCGAGTTCAGCCGCATCATCCTCGCCGATGAAATCAGCCCGGATGGCTGCCGCCTGTGGGACATGACCACCGGTGAAAAGCTCGACAAGGACCGTTTCCGCCGCGACCTTGGCGGCGAAGTCGAAGCCTATCAGGAGGTGGCGCGGCGGCTCGGTTTGATGCCCGAAGGATCGGACACGACCGTGCTTGATCTCGATACGCACCGTAAGAAACGAGGAAGCTGAGCAATGAAAGCCCGCGTTTACGTAACCCTGAAAGGCGGAGTGCTCGATCCGCAGGGCAAGGCGATCCATCATGCGCTCGAAGGGCTGGGCTTTGGCGGCGTTAATGATGTGCGCGCGGGCAAGATGATCGAGCTTGATCTCGCTGATGGCACTTCGGATGCCGACATTGATGCGATGTGCGCCAAACTGCTCGCCAATACGGTGGTCGAAAACTATCGGATCGAAAAGGTCGGCTGAACCATGAAAAGCGCGGTCATCGTCTTTCCCGGTTCCAATTGTGATCGCGACATGGCGGTCGCGCTTCAACAGGTGAGCGGCCATGCACCAGCGATGGTGTGGCACCGCGAGACGGAATTGCCCGAGGGCGTCGACCTGATCGCCCTGCCCGGTGGATTTTCCTATGGTGATTATCTGCGCTCTGGCGCGATGGCGGCGCGCTCGCCGATCATGGCGGCGGTGATGCAGGCTGCGGCGCGCGGCGTCTATGTCATGGGCATCTGCAACGGCTTTCAGGTGCTGACAGAGGCGGGATTGCTGCCCGGCGCGCTGATGCGCAATGCGGGCATTCATTTCGTGTGCCGCGATGTTGCGTTGACGGTCGATAACGATAGCAGCGCCTTCACCCATCATTATCGTGCGGGCGAAACGGTCACATTTCCGGTCGCGCATCATGATGGCAATTTCTTTGCCGACGACGCGACGCTCGACCGCATCGAAGGCGAGGGGCGCGTCGCCTTCCGCTATGGCGAAAACATCAACGGCTCCGCGCGCCATATCGCCGGTATCCTCAATGACAGGGGCAATGTCCTCGGCATGATGCCGCACCCCGAACGGGTGATCGAACACGCGCATGGCAGTCTGGACGGTCGCCGCCTGTTCACCGGTGTGCTCGAAGGATTGATGGCCAACGCCTGAACATCGCCTGGCTGCCTACAGGCGAAAATAATTTGCTGGCCCGCGACCAGCATCCCTGCGCCGCCACTATAATGTAAATGTGGGCGTTGTTCCAGCCAGTCCAGTCCCCAAACCGGGATGGCGTTCACACCGGCGCACTGACCACACTCAGTTTACGTGCCAAGGAGCCAGCGGGAATGTCCCCCACATACCCCCGCTGGCTCCACTTTATTTGAAATAGTCTGTAAACTACACCCGGTAAGGGTTGGTTGACACTCATCACGCATTAAGCGCTCATGGCCCGATCAGTATATAATGGACGGACACGGTCCTACCGGCGCCGCAGGAACACGACATCATTCCGGTTTTATCGCGTAACTTCTACGCTTGCTTTGGCGCTATTCTTATTGGTTCTATTCTGGCCAAATGGGCATGGCGTTACGGCTGCACCGTTATTGTCAGCGGACCGTTTCAATTGTCAGGTAAGCTATGTCCATGATGGCGACACGCTTCGATGCGCGGATGGCACACGCGTTCGCTTACACGCCGTAGCAGCGCGCGAAACCGACGAGACATGCCGCCCCGGTCATCCTTGCCCGATGGCGTCAGCGTCGTCAGCCACTACAAAATTACGGGGACTGGCCGACGGGCAGATGCTAAGCTGCGAACAGACCGGAACCAGCTATGATCGTGTGACCGCAATCTGTCGTAATCAGTCTAACGTTGAGATCAACTGTGCTATGGTTCAAAGCGGCACCGCCCTGATCTGGCCCCGCTATAATTCTGAGTATGCGATATGTGCACAGTAACAGATCAATAGCCAGCCATCGCGCTGCGCGGTTGATGGTTCGCGACGATCGCGCGGGCAACGCCCTGCATCAATGCCCAGCGCGCGGGAATGGAAACGGTCGTGCTGCCGATCATCACCGCAATGGCGTAGCTCGTGCCATCGGGCGCTGTCATAACGCCGACATCGTTGAACCCGGTCGAGCGCGCACCCAAAATCTGGCCGGTTCCGGTTTTATGGGCATAGGACCAGTCAAATGGCACGCCGCCCTTGATGCGTTGCGGCCCGGTCTTGGCTTCGTGCATCGTCTCCAGCAGGTAGGCGGTCGATGGTCCCGATAGCATTTCCCCGCGCTTCAACCGCGCGAGTGCCCCGGCGATGGCACTGGCCGACGCGCCATCCGGAGGGTTGGCGAGATAAGTGTTGAGCGCCGCTTCGCGTACCGACAGCGGCAGACGACCCCGCGCGGCATAAAAGGCCCGTCCACTGGCCAGGCTTTGATCCCATTCCAGGCCTGCCGTCATGCTCTGCATCACCCTCTCGCCCGGACCAAAACGGATGCCGGAAATGAACCGCCGGGCAAGGAACCCCCGCACCGCTTCCGGGCCACCCACGCGGCGCAATACGGAATCATTCGCGGTATTGTCGCTTTGCGTCAGCGCGCGCGTGACCAGATCGGCAAGTGTCGTCGTATAGCCTTCCCCCCGCACCATATCGGCCAGCGGCTGGTGAAACAGTGTCAGATCCTGCCTGCGGATCGTCACCGGATCGTTGAGCGTCATCTTGCCGCGATCGACCGCATCGAGCAAAGTCATCGCAACCCAAAGCTTCGACACGCTCTGCTGCGGCATCGGCGCGTTGGCGTTGTAGCTTGCCTCCCAATCGCCCTCGACCCGGCGCACCGCTATACCGGCCGCGCCGTTAAAGCTGCTGCCGAGCCGTGTGATTTCCTGCTGAAGCGCAACGGGCGCGGGTGCGGTCGGGGCGTATGATGGAGAAGTCGCGCTGAAAATATGCGAAGGGCCGGGAAGCAAATTGGTCGGCTCATTGGGCGCGTTGGCGATCAGCCGGTCACCGGCGCAACTGCCCATCATCAGCACCACCGCCGCCGCTTCCCCCAGCCGCCGCAAACGGCGGCGCGACCGCTGCTCTGCGTTTTGGGGAGCCGTTACTATATTGACCTTGAGCGAGTGATGCATTCCCTGAAACTACTCGTCTTATAATTAAGCGTTGCTGACTGATTTCCTTTTCGCTGCCTTTTATCAACGCGAACAAGCGGTTATGCGACGAATGATTCCATTATTGCGTTAATATGAAGCAAAGGATCGATGAATGAAGGAACAAATCGGGTCATGAACCGTGGATTGGCCCGTCGCGAGCTGTTGAATGCTATGGCTGGCATATTGCTTACCGCCGGATTCGCGGACAAATTGCTGGCTGCTACCCCAACGAGATTCGCATCGCGCCGGATTGCGGTAACTGTGTCTGGTGCAGGGCAGGACGTCATCCTGATACCCGGCCTCGCGAGCGGCCCATCGATATGGAACGCGGCGCTCGCGGCTGTACCCGGCTATCGCTATCACCGCATACAGGTGCGCGGTTTTGCGGGCCTCGCCGCCGATTTGAATGCCAGCGGCCCCCTCCTCAAACCGATCGTTGACGAAATCTCGCGTTATGTCCGTGAAACGGGCCTCGGCACACCCGCACTGGTGGGGCATTCGATGGGCGGCACATTGGCGATGATGCTGGCGCTACGCGGCAGTCCTGTGGCGCGGCGAGTGATGGTGATCGACATGCTGCCCGATGGATCGGCGATGCTGGGCGGAACGAGCGCAGGCATGGGCTATCTCGCGCAGCAACTGAACGGCTATTTCACCCAGACAAAGGCGGGGCGCGAAATGTTGGCCGATATGGTGCATGGCACGCCCGGCGGGCAGGACAGCGACCCCCATGTCATTTCACAATCGCTTGCCGAGCTGGCGCAGACCGATCTGGGCCCGATGCTGGCGCGCCTGTCCTGCCCGCTGGATGTCATTTACGCCCTGCCCGCCGATGGCCGTTTGCGCGCTACACAAGCCGATCGATACCGTTCCGCTTACACCGCCGCTCGTACCGCGCGCCTGACCGGCATCGGACCAAGCGGGCATATGGTGATGCTCGATCAGCCACAAAAATTTGCGGCCGCGCTGCAATTGTTTTTG
>JBDTLS010000201.1:0-5349 GCA_039934655.1 Sphingobium sp. | reverse complement strand
CGCGAACATAGCGGCGGCGGCTCATGCTTCGAGCGCCTTGCGCCGGAGCCACGCTGCGTGGCGCTCCGCTGTGTAAGCCCGGAATGGCATTCCGGCATTCAGCCGGTTGCCAACGTGGCGCCAGTGATCGGGCGATGCGTCGCACGGATCAACACCGGCGGCTTCGACAGCATCGATAGCCTGCAGCACCTGTGAGACTTTCGGCCAGCCTTTGATGTGGAGCAGGATGTCGCCGCCCGGACGGACAAACGGCAACGTCGTGTAGGCCTCGCCCGGTGCAACCGCCGTCACGATGTCGATGCACGAATGGATCGTGCCATAGTCGTTCGAGGTCCAGCGCACGAAGGCAAAGACCGCGCCGGGACGGAAGGCGATGACGCGCGTGCGGCGGTTGATGATGGTGTCCGCCGCGATGCGCCCGAAGCGTATCCACTGCTCATAGCGCTTCTCGATCCAGGTCACTTCGACCTCGGTCAGGGCGCTTGCCGGAGGTGACTTGGCAGCCTGCGACGTGCTGCGGCTCTGCGCCGATTGGGGGCTCATGACTGCCCTCCCGCCAGCATGCCCTTGGCAAGCCGGATACGGGCGGTCGGCAGGGCCGGAGCGGCACGATTATCCACAGGCCGCAATTGGGTTAGCAAGAATCCGAAGGATTCTATTCTATTAGCATCGTTAGAGGGACGCCGGTTTGCCGCAGATTTCTGCGGGTTTCCGCGTGGTTCCGGTTTTCGATAGGCCGAGGATCGGGTTCTCGATGGGCCGAGTCCGGCGGTTTTTGATAGGCCGAATGTCATGGCAACTTCTCCACAGGGAGACCAACGCGCCGGGCAGCGGCGACGAATGGGTCGACGGGGATGGGTTTGAAGAGCAGCCGCTCGCGGCCGAAGCTGTGTTCGAGGGTGAGTTGGTAGCCTGGGAGCGACTGGCGACGCACGATCGTGCGCAGCTCAAACGCAAATTGTTTGAGCGGCGACAACGCGCCTGATTTGAGATGAAGGTGCGGAACATCGAAGCTCCAACCGCCACGCTGATGTCCGCCATGCTTGCGCACGATGCGGTAAAGCCAGCGCTCAACGCCGCCAGTCAGCGCGAAATAGGCGCGGTCGATGGTCAGGATCAGACCGCGATCAAGCACTCCGGCGTAAAACCAGTCGGGGAGAATAAGCTCGATGCCGATCGCGCGCCCGCGGTCGTCGAGCGTTTCACGCCACTCGTTGATCCATGAAAAGCGATGACGGCGGCGCTGGTGCTGCTGACGGATTGACGTGGCCACGGTTGTGGATTGCAGGCGGTCAAGCGCCGCGCGCAACCGCTCGTAATGGTCTTTGCCGGTGCCGCGCCCAATGAAGGTCAGAATCTCATGCGGGCGCGCAGCGATGTGCCGCGATGTCGGGCGGCCAGCATCGCGCGCTTCAACAAGCTGGCTCGCCGCCCAAATCAGAATGTCGGCATCCCAAATGGTTGCCATGCCGTGCTCGGCCACGGCTTCGACCGAAATCCAGGTTGCTCCCATGGTGAAGTCGATCGGTGCACAGCGCCGCGACTTGGCCAGGCTGAAGAAGGGCCAGGCCATCAGATCCTGAGCATCGCGCGCGGCGATGTCACCGGGCATCGAGTAGAACAGGTCGAGCTGGGCGCAATTTTCATGCACGGCGGGGACGGCAGACCTTCGCATCAGCGGCGCACCGGACGCGCGGGGAGACAAACACCTGCGCCGGGATCTGACGTTGAATTTCGGCGACCGATTTCAGCCCAGGCATTGAGGTCAGCAATCGCATAAACGATACGCCCGCCCAATTTTCGGTAGACTGGGCCGGTTCCGTAACAGCGATGTTTCTCGAGCGTTCGGGCGGACAGGCCAAGATGGATGGCTGCGTCGGGCGTCTTGAGAAACCGCTGGACCGCAGATGTGGCAATTTCGATCATAGAGAACCTCCTGATGGTATGCCGGACACTGGCGAGAGGTCAGGCGGGCAGGAGGTGAGATTTGGATGCTTGGAGCTTGTCGGTGAACGGACATAGGGCAGCCCCGCCGAATGTCCCGATCAGTGGCCTTTCAACAAGGCACGATAGCCGCCATCGCGCATGGCGAGCGCTTGTCGCTGCCAGCGCGCAATCCGCTTGCGCTCGCTCGACGTGTCCCATTCGGCTGCCGAATATCGCCCTGCATCGCGGGCGATAAGTTCGATGGCCAATTCGCGCGCGCTGGCACCGCCGGACAGCGCATCAAGCATCCGCAGCCATTGTACCAGGCGCCAGTGCTCTGACGCGCCGGGCGCAAGGCAAATCGGGAGCTTGCTCGCCTGTCCGCGCCGGAGATGACCATGAAAAGCGGAAACGGCGGCTTGGCGCGTTTCCCAGAATGTGTCGCCAGGAAGGACATAAGCGAGCGGTTCGCACCCTGTCGTCTCACCACAAATAGTCAGGCGGTAGCGGTGCGACCCCGCCGAGAGGACGAGATGCCGCCCTTCATCATCGCGGTGGTCGGCCGCGATGTTCATGCTCCCGACTATTTCGGCTTGGCTGCAGCCGTCGCAAGGGAATGGCACCGGGCGCAGAACGATTACGCTCGCCGCTGTAGTTGGGTGCCAGATGATCGGGAGGTAGTGGGCCGGGAGATCAGGGTCCGCAGCGAAAGACCAACCCCCAGTGCTTGGCCAGACGACTCAGCGCCAATGGCGCAGCGTCAACGGCTTCAGCATATTGGTCGCGATACTCGGGATTGCGGCGAAGAAACTCCTGCGCGAAATCCGCGCGGTCATAGGTTTCAAACGCTTTGGCGTAATTCTCCGAACGCCAGTCGGGCGGCTTCTCCATTGCGCCTCTCCTATGAGGTTTTTTTGGAGTCGAACGATCATGTCGGCACCGTGACGAGAGAAGTGCTTGAGTCAGTTACGGGCTCCCCCGAGGTCGGGCACAATCGATTGCGCCATATTGGTGTTAACTGCCCGGTTTTATTGGGTTCGCGGGGCCAGAAGGTGTTTGTAGCCGTGTTCCGTCATCCACTTAGCGCGGGCGAGATGGGTATCATAGATCCTTCTAGCGCGTTCCGGTTCATTGGCAGGATTGATGGCGAAGATGATTGAAACCACCTCTTCCCATGAAGCCTCGTCCTTTTCGGCATCCAGCAGACGAAGGTAGGTTACCAGATGGCGCTCATCATAAGCGCTCAATCGGTCTGACTGCGGTGGTTGATCAGCAAATTCAGGAGCCGACATAGGTCCCTCCCATAAGCAAAATCTGTATAGTATCTGCACCTCTGCAGGGTGAGCAGGGAAGCAGGGCGAACTTATTCCGAATCTGGCAGAGCGTTATACGTTGCATCGTACAACGCTGAGGCTGAGCCGCCGGAATAAACGACTCCCAGACGCAATGATCTGCCTGCTGTAGTTTAGAAAATGTAAAACTGACGCCGTGAATCGGTGAGATGGAACGCTGTTGCGTTCAACGACCGCCGGGTTTTTCGAAAAATCGCACGGGATCGACAGCGAGTTCTGTTGCGAGTCGCTCAATTGTGTCGAGCGTTGGCGAGTTCGCTGCGCGTTCGAGAAGGCCGACATAGTTACGGTTGATTCCGGCACGATGCGCCAATTCCTCCTGCGAAAGCCCACTGGCGTGTCGCAATCGCCTTAAATTCGTCCCGAAAATCTCCCGAAGCCTCATGCTTCGTGGGTCGGCGTTACCCTAATATACTGCCACCCAATATACTAGGGATTCGTCATCGCCCGGTGTTACCCGGGCGATGATTGGCTGGCGTCAGTGGTCGTTGCGGCGGCTTGGGCGGTTCCACACCAGATCGTGGCTGCCGTCCTCGGCCTCGAAGAGCTGGGCGAAAATGGGTGCCATGAAGCTGGGGTCGTCGAGCTTCACCGAGAGGTAGGGCCGGTCGTCCTGGGTGTGCTTTTTCCAGGCTGCACCAATTTCGACTTCGCGGATGAGGACGCGGTGGGTGGGGGCATTGCCGCTGGCGCTTTCTTCCGCGACGATCCGGACTGATTTGGCCTGAAGTGCGAGAGTGACGATCTGGCCCCGGAGTTCGCCCGAAACCATCTTGAAGTTGCCGATCTTTGCCATGGGTATTTCCTTTCCGTTGGACGGGACCGCGCCAGTGCGGCCTCGATGCGCGGATGAAGGTCAGCCAGTGGCAGGTGCCGCAGCGTGAGCCCGTAGCGTTAGCGAAGGACGGTGTGGCCGGGCTTTCTTGTCTCGCGAGGAACGGCGGAACGCCGGGGGAAGAAAGTTCGGCAAGCACCGTTGCGGCAAGCCTGCCAAGCGAAGCGCCTTGCTGACATGGGCGCGGATCGAAAGAGGCCGCACTGGTCGGTTCTGCCGGAAAGGATGCCAGATGCCGATTGCATGCAAATGTTTGGGTGAAAGCAGGCCTAGATCTGCAAACCTCGTTGGCCAAACCAGCAGGAGCTACAAGAGCGCCGCAATTGCCCCTTCACGCCCTCACTCGGTCGACGTTGATCGGGCGGTATGAGCGTGCCCACTCACCGGACCGGCGAAATTCGGTGGAACGGGCGTATCAGGCCCCGTCATCGTCACGCTTCGCCATGCCGAGATCGATGTGGCCAGGGCAGCGATTGATCCGAAAACTGCCAGCAGCGCGCTGTTGTCCGTTGCCAGCGATCCAAGGGCATGTGCGGCTTGAAAACCTGCGATGGCTGCCGGAATGGCGAAGAGGAGCGCGATCCCGGTACGCAGCAAGGGAGAACGAACAAAGGCAATGAGGCACTGGCCGAGCAGTAGGGTGGCAATGCCTGCCGCCAGCCCGGCAACGATGGCGGCGAGATGCCCAAAATCATGGCGGAGCAGCAGGAATGCACAGCCGATGCCAGCATAGACAGGCAGTGCATAGCTCGCGAGGCGGAACAGCAGCGCAAACATATAGAGACCGGCAACGGCCCCGAGGATGAGGAGAAAGGTCATAAGCGTCCCTTGTCTGGACGCGCTCGCCACCACCACCTCAGCGCACTCTGCGGAGCAAGAATAGCACGGCAGAGTGCAGGCCGAAAAGGCAAAATGCGCCTGAGATCAGCGGGCGAAGGGATCATATTCGCGAACCACCTGCTCGGGGTCGCCATCAAATTCGTCAGCGGGAATGACGAAGTAGCCTTGGTTTGTTTCGATGAGGACGATCACAGTCATCAGAGTCCGGGAGAGGTTCCAGCCAAGCGATTGTGCGGTTGCCAGTGGCATGTTGCGGCTCCTGCCTTGGAGCGGGACCACCCCGCTCGACAGTCGCCCCACAGGCCGGAGGCTGGCCGCAATCACCGCAGTTCCGCTGCGGCCGCACGCGCATGCGTAGCGGACCCTTCACGGGTTGATTGAAGGAGGACAGGCTTC
>JBDTLS010000200.1:0-5357 GCA_039934655.1 Sphingobium sp. | reverse complement strand
ATCGTCGCCATAGGCGCCTCGGCGGGCGGCCTCGACGCAGCATCCAGGCTTGTTGCCGCGCTCCCACCAGAATCCGGAATGGCATTCATTCTCGTCCAACATCTCGACCCGACCCACGAAAGCCTGATGGTCGATCTGCTTGGCGAGCACACAACGATCGCTGTGCTCCAGGCGACCGACGGCTGCCTCCTTCTCCCGGACCAGATCTATGTCATACCGCCGGGTCGATATCTTTCCGTGCGCGCGGGTGCGTTGCATCTGTCCGCGCCGCAAGCCCATCATGGAGCACGCCTGCCATTCGACTTTCTGCTCAAGTCACTTGCTGATGCAGATGGCTCCCGGACCGCATGTATCATCCTTTCAGGCACAGGCGCCGACGGAAGTCAGGGTATCGCCGACCTGAAGGCAAAAGGAGGCTTCGTTATCGCCCAGAAGCCAGACGAAGCCGAATATGACGGGATGCCCCGCAGCGCGATCGATACCGGCCTCGTTGATGAGATCCTGCCGGTGCAGGACATGCCACGCGCTTTGAAGGAATTTGCCGCGCATATACTCGTTCCACATGGCAAAAAGGGGGACGTTGAGAGTGCGAGCCCGGCCACAGGGCTGGCCGAGATCGTTTCTTATCTCAAGGACAAGACCTCTCATGATTTCCGGCAGTATAAGCCCGGCACGCTGGAACGGCGGATCGAACGGCGGATGGCGCTGCTGTCCATCGAACGCGGCAATCTAGCCGCCTATCATGATCTCCTATGTAAGGATCCAGCCGAACGCGAGCTGCTCGCAAAGGATCTACTCATCAACGTAACGAGCTTTTTCCGTGACCCGAAAGTTTTCGAGGCACTGACAAAAGCCATCATTCCCGATATCATTCAGAAGCTACCGGACAACCAGCCGCTGCGTCTATGGGTTGCAGGCTGCAGCACCGGTGAGGAAGCCTATTCCATCGCGATGGTCTGCCGCGATGCCATCGCTGCTACCGCTCGCGATATCAAGCTGCAGGTGTTCGCTTCCGACGTCGATCCCGATGCCATCGCCACGGCCAGGGAAGGACTATATTCGTTCGACATCAATCACGTACTCACGGCTGACCGGCTGGACCGTTTTTTCGTGAAGGATGAGACCGGGTACCGGATCAAGGCTGCGCTCCGCGGCGATGTAGTTTTTACGGTTCAGGACGTGCTGTCGGACCCACCTTTTTCGCGCATCGACCTGGTCTCCTGTCGCAATCTGCTGATCTACTTAAATCCTGAAGCGCAGGCCAAGGTGATTGCACTTTTCCATTTTGCTCTGCGCGAGGGCGGCATCCTGCTGCTTGGTTCCTCGGAAACCGTAGGCAATGCGGATGGCCGGTTCGAAACCGTCTCGAAGGACGACCGCATTTATCGGCATGCCGTCCGTAGCCGTCCGGGCGAGCCGGGTTTCCCCTTGAGCTTTGGGGATGTGCTTCCGGGGCTCGCAAAGTCGGACGGCAAAACACCCCCCGCCCGCCAGAGCACGTTAGCGGACATCTGCCGACGGGCGGTCCTCGCCAGCCATGCGCCAGCCGCCGTCCTGATCAACCGCAAGCGGCAGTGCCTCTATTCCTTGGGTCCAACGGACCGTTATCTGCGGATCGCTCCAGGTTATGCGACACTGGATCTGCTCGCAATGGCCACGCCTGCTCTGCGCACCAAACTCAGGCTCGCGATCGACAAGACGAGCAAGGCAGAACCGCGCGTCGATGTAGGGAAGTCCCGGCTAACGTTTGACGGGAAGACGATCGTCTTCGACATCGATATTCAGTGGCTTGCCGGCGAAGGCGAGGATTTGATGCTGGTCTGCTTCGTCGAAGACAGGAACCAGGATACAGCGACGCCATCAACCAGAAAGAGGGCCGATGCAGCCCGCGTGGCCGAGCTCGAACGCGATCTCGAAGCGAGCCAGGCAGAACTCCAAACATCCATTGAGAACCAGGAAACATCAAGCCAGGAACAGAAAGCGATCAACGAGGAAGCGCTCTCTGTGAATGAGGAGTTCCAGTCGACGAATGAAGAACTGCTGACATCCAAGGAAGAACTGCAGTCGCTCAACGAGGAACTGAGCGCACTCAACAGCCAGCTCCAGGAAACGCTCGAACGCCAGCGCCTGACATCGGACGATCTCCAGAACGTGCTCTACAGCACCAACGTCGGGACGTTGTTCCTGGATATGGACCTTAATATCCGGTTTTTCACACCTGCCATTAAATTGCTCTTCAATGTGATCCCGGGTGATGTCGGGCGTCCACTTGCCGATCTTAACTCGATCGCCACCGACAATGAGCTTCTAACCGACGCGCGTAAGGTTCTCGCAGATGAAGTGGCCATCGAACGCGAGGTGAGTGCACCCAACGCGGCCTGGTTCGTCAGACGGATATTCCCCTATCGCGCGCACGACAATCGTGTCGAAGGAGTCGTCATTACTTTTGCGGACATCACCGAACGCAAGGTCATCACAAAGGCACTCGAGGCAGCAAAGGCGGAAGCCGAACGCGCGAACATCGCCAAGTCCCGCTTCCTCGCGGCAGCCAGCCATGATCTGCGCCAACCGTTGCAATCGCTGACTTTGCTACAATCGCTCCTCGCGCAAACGGTAGAGGGCGAGAAGCCGCAAAAGTTGATCGCGCGTCTCGATCAGACGCTGGGCGCCATGTCGGGCATGCTCAATGCACTGCTCGATATCAATCAGATCGAAGCAGGCGTGGTTGAGGCCAAGCCCGTGGCATTCCCGGTGACTCAACTGCTCGATCGCCTGCGCGACGAATTCACCTATATGGCCCAGGCTCGCGGCCTCTCCCTGCACATCCTGCAAAGTTCGGCAATGATCGAAAGCGACCCAGCATTGCTTGAGCAGATGCTGCGTAATTTGCTCGGCAATGCGCTCAAATATACCAAACATGGGAAAGTTCTTCTTGGCTGTCGCCGCCGGGGCGAAGAATTGCGTATCGAACTGTGGGACACTGGTGTCGGCATCGCAGACAGCGAGTTGCATGCCATCTTCGAAGAGTTTCATCAGGTCGGCAATGCAGCGCGCGAGCGTAGCCGCGGCCTTGGACTGGGCCTATCCATCGTCCAGCGCCTCGGTGATCTTCTGGGACATCCTGTCGATGTTCGTTCCGTACTTGGCAAGGGATCGGTATTTGCGATCAATGTTCGATGTCCAGAACAGGGTGTGCCCCCTCAAATTCGCGATGACGACGGCGAAAACTCACAGGACCTATCACCCCGTCATCGTTGCAAGATCGTAATCGTAGACGATGATCCCGATGTTCTGGAACTGCTTGAGGAGTTGCTCAAAATCGATGGGCATATCGTCAGAACGGCGCCCGACGCGGCGGCTGCGCTCAAATTGATCGCCGCTGGAGCAATCCGACCCGAAGTTCTGCTGACGGATTATAATCTTCCCAACGGAGTGAGCGGTCTGGACCTGCTAAAACAAGTCCGTGAGACCCTCCATGAACCATTGCCCGCCATCATTCTTACAGGAGACATATCTAGCGCAACGCTTGCGAAGATCGCAGCTGAAGACTGCGTTCAGCTAAGCAAGCCGGTCAAACCGAATGAACTGACATCGGCCATCAAACGACTTGTGCCCTCAGGCGTTCCTCTTGCAAGGCGAGCGCCGCCGGTCATCGCCGGAACCGCTGCGACTATGGTCTATCTTATAGACGATGATCACGAAATAAGGGCATCCATCCGTGACGTCCTCGAGGGTGATGGACGCATGGTAACGGACTTCGACAGCGCGGAGGCGTTTCTGGCCACATATCGCCCAGGATCGGAAGGGTGCCTGTTGATCGACGCACATCTTCCCGGAATGAGTGGTCTCACCCTGCTCGAAGAACTACGAACACGCGGCGACCATCTGCCTGCGATCCTTATTACCGGAAGCAGCGACATTGGGCTCGCGGTCGATGCAATGAAGGTCGGCGCTTGTGACTTCGTCGAGAAACCGGTTGGGCGTTTGGATTTGCTGGCCAGCATCGGAAGAGCGATCAACCAATCGCGGGATATCCGGATCATCGACGCCGCTCAGGAGATCGCCGCGGGCCATGTCGCCGACCTCACGTCTCGGCAGCGTGAGGTGATGGACATGGTTCTTGCCGGGCATCCCAGCAAGAATATCGCCGCAGATCTGGGGATTAGTCAGCGTACGGTCGAAAACCACCGTGCAGCGATCATGCACAAGATGGATGCGAAATCACTCCCGGAACTGGCGCGCAGCGCACAGGCGGCAGCCGCCCATGGCCATCCAGGAGCAACGGTATCTGACCCTGCATCAAGCCTGCATGCGGTGGCGGTCGAGATCCCGGGATAATTAGTCTTAACAACCACTGAGGATGACACGACAATGCGCTTCGCGTTCGGATCGGAGGCTAAGGCAATCCGATTCCATATCGCAGCCTACGCATGCCTTTGCATCACCTTCTACCTTGATGCACCTTTCAAGGTAGAGCCGCGCGAGATGTGAATGAGACCAGGCGGCGGGGCCGCAACCGGTCTGCGCTGCCATGCTGCTTTCAGCGCTAGCCCGACCACGAAGGAATGTTCTAGTTTCGGACCGCATGAGGGACCTCCTTATAGGGACTGACTGCGGCAGACGAACCGCGATCAGAATGTTCCCCACCTTATGGGCTCAGCCCAACCTGCCGAAGGATCGGAAAATACTCATTCGCACGGGCTAAAAGAGGGTGGCGCTATTAACGTCTATGTCCGATCAACATCGCGCTGACAGGACTTTCGGGTTGGGCGATACTCGTTTCGGGCATGCGGCGCTCTCGCGCGAAGGGCGTCGGGGCCAGCCAGTCCACCGGCCCCGTGCAGCACAGCGCCTTTGCGAGGTCTAAGCGGACTAGAAGTCCATTCCGCCCATGCCGCCACCGGGCATTGAGGGCATTGCCGGTCCGTCCTGCGGGTGGTCCGCTACGGCGGCTTCGGTCGTAATCAGCAGGCCTGCGATCGAAGCGGCATCCTGCAGGGCGCAACGCACGACTTTGGTCGGATCGATCACGCCGGACTGGACCAGATTTTCATAGTGCTCGGTCTGGGCATTGAAGCCGAGATTCTGGTCATTACCATCGATCAGCCGACCTGCGACCACAGCGCCGTCTTGCCCCGCATTCTCGGCAATCTGGCGCAATGGCGCCTGGAGTGCCTTGCGGACGATATCAATGCCGCGGGTCTGGTCGTCATTGATTCCCTTGAGATCCTCGAGCGCCTTGCTGGCATAGAGTAGCGCCGTACCACCCCCCGGGACGACACCTTCCTCGACCGCCGCGCGAGTTGCGTGGAGAGCGTCGTCGACGCGATCCTTGCGCTCCTTGACCTCGACCTCGG
>JBDTLS010000199.1:0-5358 GCA_039934655.1 Sphingobium sp. | reverse complement strand
CGCAGTATAGATGCACATATAATCGCCCGCCGCGTCGATCCGCTCGATACTGTCGACGTCGACGCGGAAAATCTGGCCGCGATCCTTGATGTTGATCAATTTTTCATAGCGGCTTGCCGCATGGCCCTCATCGTCGTCCTTGGCAGCGGTGAAATCGGACATGGCTTGCGGCGAAACTTCAGCCAGCACTTCGCGCAACCGCTCGGCCTCCTGCACCTGTTTCTTCTCGCTGAGGCGCTGGCGCACGCGATCAAGCGCATCGGCAAGTCGTTGTTCGTCGACCGGCTTCATCAGATAATCGACCGCCTGCGCCTCAAACGCGCGAATGGCATGATCGCTGTAGGCGGTAACGAATATGAACAACGGCGGCTCGATCTCTATCGTGCCCTGCACCACGGAAAAACCGTCGAACCCTGGCATCTGAATATCGAGGAACACCAGATCGGGCTTGTGCGTCTTGATGGCCCGGATGGCTTCGCGGCCATTTTGGCAGGTTTCGATGATTTCTACGTCGCTGTGGGGTTCCAAACGCAATTTAAGACCCTGAATAGCCAGACTTTCATCGTCGACAAGGATTGTGCGTATAGTCATGCGGCCTCTTTCAGGTCATCTTGTGTCAAATGCGGCAGCTCAATCGTTACGACAAAGCCTCCGCCGGGGGTAGAACGCGCATCGAAGCTATGTCGTTCCCCAAATGCCTGAAACAATCTGTCGCGTATATTGACCAGTCCAACGCCCGTCGAGAGATGGGGATCGACGGTATCGCGATTCAATCCCGGTCCGGTGTCCGATACGATGATGCGTACATTTTCACCGGCGGGCTGCGCGGAAACCATGATCTCCGCGCCCTCCTCCTTGGGCGTGACCGCATATTTAATGGCATTTTCCACCAGTGGTTGCAGCAGCAGCGACGGCAGATGTGCCTGTGCGACGGCCGGATCAATCTCAAAACTGGCGCGAAGGCGATCTTCGAACCGCATCTTTTCGATCTCAAGATAGAGCTTGAGCGTATCCACTTCATGCGACAGCGGCACCAGCGCGGTCGGCTCGTTGATCAGTGTATAGCGCAGGAACGACGACAGGCGGGAGAGCATGGCGTTGGCCCGCTCCGTTTGCTTGAGCAGGACGAGGGTCGAAATGCTGTTGAGGGTGTTGAACAGGAAATGCGGGTTGAGCTGATACCGCAGCATCGCCAGCTGCGCGCTGCTTGCCTGCGTTCCGAGGTGCAGCAACTGATCGGCCTGCTCCTCAACCGTCAGATAGAAGTTGATCGCGTAATAGAGCGCCGACCATGCAAACAACAACGTGACGGTCAGGTAATAGGCGCCAAGCAGCAATTGCAGCCCGACGATATCATTACCCCGGTTCTGTGTCGCAAATACCCAGGCATCGATGAAGGCACCCATGCCGGCCGCAATCAACACCACGAGAATCGACGCCGTCCATGTTATGACCGGGCGCTGGCGCAGCAGTAAGCGAAACACCACCGCCATCAGCAACGTGAGCGAATAGCCGGTAATAGTCGAGATCAGCACCGGCACCAGAAACGCCAGCGGCTGTCCGTTGGCTAAGCCCGATATGCCGCGCAAGATAAAAGCGCCCGCCCAGCCCAATGACTGGAGATTCCAGAACGCGCGGTTCTTGTCCTGAAAAAACGGCTTGGGCTGAAACGGGTTAACGGACATGCCCGCCACTCTTAACCGGAAAACCGGCGCCTGCGAAGTGCAGATCTGGTTCTGATCTATTCTCGGCCTATTCAGGGCAGAACCAGCGCGTCCGCAGCTTGGCGTTCAGCGATGCTTCGGGCGAGCCACACGATGTCATCGGGTTCCAGCGACCGCCCGTCATGCGCCATGATGGATATTTCACGAAGCGGCATCCCATCGCGGCAATCCACCAGCGCATGATTGCAAACGCCGGGGGCTTCCCATTTTTCCGCCCATTGGCGCAAAGCCACCATGACCGGCACAAACGCATGACCCTTATCCGTCAGGCGGTATTCGACCTTTCGCTTGTCACAATCCATGACATGGCGGCTCAACATGCCCTTTTCCACCAGTCGAACGAGCCGATTGGACAGGATATTCCGGGCGATGCCCAGCGAACTTTGAAATTCCTCGAAATGGCTTATGCCGCACATGGCCCCGCGCAGGATCAGGAAGGACCAGCGTTCACCGATCGTTTCGAGTGCGACGGGAAGCGGGCAATCCTGTAACTGTTGGGGCGCAGCTTGGGGCATAGGCTATAGATAATGCATATCTGCGCCATTGCAAAGTTATGACACAGACTTTGTGCATTCCGTCATTATGTGCGCGATCAGACATTTTTTTGTTGCGCTCGCACAGGCTTGCCCCACATCCTGTCATACAATGCTGCGCCAATATGAACTTGTCGAACGCGTCAAACGCTATGATCCCGATGCGGATGAGGTTATGATCAACCGCGCCTATGTGTTTTCCGTGCAGAAGCATGGGTCGCAAAAGCGCGCCAGCGGTGATCCCTATTTCAGCCATCCGATCGAGGTCGCAGGAATCCTGACCGATTTCTATATGGATGATACCACGATCATCACGGCGTTGCTGCATGACACAATTGAGGACACGCTCGTCACCTTCGACGAAATCGAGCAGCTGTTCGGTCCCGAAATTGCACGGCTGGTCGACGGCGTAACGAAGCTGAGCAAGATTGAGGCGCAGTCGGAAAATGAACGCGCGGCGGAAAATCTGCGCAAATTCCTGCTCGCAATGTCCGATGACATCCGTGTGTTGCTGGTCAAGCTCGCCGACCGGCTGCACAATATGCGCACGCTGCATTTCATCGCCAATCCGCAAAAGCGCGATCGCATCGCACGCGAGACGATGGATATCTATGCCCCGCTCGCGGAGCGGATCGGCATGTACGACATCATGCGGGAAATGCAGTTGCTCGCCTTCAAGCAATTGGAACCCGAAGCGCATGACAGCATCAGCCGCAGGTTAGAGCAACTCAAGGAAGGCGGAGGCAACAAGGTCACCCGGATCGCTTCCGGCCTGCAACTGCTACTCGGCAGTGCGGGGCTTGAGGTGGAGGTATCGGGCCGCGAAAAGCACCCCTATTCGATCTGGAAAAAGATGCAGGAACGGCATATCAGCTTTGAACAGCTGACCGATGTCATGGCGTTTCGCGTTATCACGCAGGACATCGACGATTGTTACCGCGCGCTCGGCATTATTCACGGCAAGTATAAAATGGTGCCCGGTCGCTTCAAAGATTATATCTCGACGCCGAAACGCAACGGCTACCGATCCCTGCACTCGACCGTCATTCATGGCGAAAACGCCCGTATAGAGGTTCAGATCCGCAGTCAGGAAATGCACCACGAAAGCGAATATGGGCTGGCGGCGCACTGGTCCTATAAGCAGAAAGGCAGCGCTTCTCCCGATGCACAGGCCGGGTGGCTGCGCGACCTGATCGAAATTCTCGAACAAAGCCATGATGCGGAGGAATTTCTAGAGAACACACGGCTGGCCATGTATCAGGACCGTATTTTCGCGTTCACCCCCAAAGGGGAACTGCACCAGCTTCCCAAAGGGGCGACGCCAGTCGACTTTGCGTATGAAATTCACACAACGATCGGCAATCAGACAGTTGGCGCCAAGGTCAACGGTCGCGTCGTGCCGCTGCGCACCATCCTCGAAAACGGCGATCAGGTCGAAATCCTCAAATCCAACGGGCAGGAACCACAGCCCGGCTGGCTGACCTTTACCGTCACGGCCAAGGCGCGCGCGGCGATCCGCCGCTACATCCGGCACAAGCAGCGCGATGAAACAGTGGCGCTTGGCGAAAAACTGTTCGAGGAAATTGTCGGACGCCTGCCCGTCGCAGTCGGCGACAAAGCGATCAAGGCCGCGCTAAAGCGCTTGAAACTCGAAGATCGCGCCGGGCTGATGATTGTGATCGCGACCCATCGCGTTACGGACGGTGAGGTTATGGAGGCGCTTATTCCAGGGTCGACCGGCGGGGGAGGGCTGGAGGATCATCACCCACGTCAGCACAGCCCGGTTTCGATCCGCGGCCTGACCCCCGGCATCGCCTTTGCGCTGGGAGAATGTTGCCACCCTGTACCGGGGGACCGTATCGTCGGCATCCGGCGCACAGGCGAACCGATCGAGGTCCATACGATTGACTGCATGGCGCTCGAAAGCGGGCAGGATGCCGACTGGGTGGACTTGTCCTGGGACAGCAAATCCAAGGGCGGGACCGCGCGCCTGTGTGTTATCATCAAGAATCAGCCCGGCACGCTGGCCGCAGTGGCCAATATTTTCGGCGTCAACAAGGCCAACATCCTCAACCTGCAACTGGTCAACCGCGAGGGGCCATTCCACACAGATATTCTCGATATCGAGGTCGCCGATGCTGCGCACCTGATGCGGATATTGTCCGCGCTGCGCGCACTCGATTGCGTCGCGCAGGCGGACCGGGTTTAGCGCAAGCTGGAGTTACTTCGCAGCGCCGCCAACAAAAGCCGCGCACAGGAGGCGCGCGCCGCTGTTACCGCTGGGATCGGTCTTTTCGTCATCCTGCACGGCGTGGATGATCACTGCAGCGCCATCCACATCCACCATATCGGCGATCGGCGCTGCCACATCGAAATTGCCAGTGCCCGTGCCATCCGGCCCGACCATCAGCTGCGGCAGATCGCCACGATGCGGACCCATCGGATTGTCATGCCCATGCTGTTTGTTGTCGGGGTTCCAGTGACCACCGGCAGTGGTGAACGCGGGACCATCACATTTGCCGACCGCGTGCACATGCAAGCCATGCATACCCGGCGTCAGGCCTGATGCAGACACCGACACATGCACCACCGCGCCTTCCGGAATCAAGGTAACCGTGCCGCGCGCCGCGCCGGTGCCATCCAGCAGGGCGGCTTGCATCGGTTCCGAACCCGAACGGGTGGTCGACATCGCAAAGGCTTGCGCGGGTAGACAGGCCGCGACGCTCAGCATCAAAGCGAATCGCGATAAATGGGAAATATAGGGCATCGGTCACTCTCCAGTTGGTTTGTAATCGCTCTATGGCCGATCATCATTCAGATGATGACGAGCCGAAAATACTGGTTTTCCGCAACCCGGAGCGCAACTTACTCAAAGTACGTGAGCACAGGAAGCACGAAAAACCGCCATTTTCAGGCCGTCAGGACTGAACGTCGATCGACCCTAATAATCCTTGCCCCCGCAAGTGATGTGGCCGGTGCCACGCTGCTTTACTGTACACGCCGCGCTGCCCGATACCAACGTGTCGCCCGACCCACTCGCCGTGACAGCCGCGCCACCCGAAGCGGCGTCACGCCCAGGCGCTGCGCGCCGAGCATCACCT
>JBDTLS010000198.1:0-5376 GCA_039934655.1 Sphingobium sp. | reverse complement strand
TCGACACCCGGCATCCCGCGCGCCATGCCATCGCAATGCCGTCGCCCGTCGCGCCGCGCGGGGCGGTTGAAAACAAATAGGTGCGCCCTGCCCCGCCGGTCGCCAATATCGTGGCGCGGGCGGCAAATGCCTCAACGCGCTTGGTTTTTTTGTTGAACGCATAGACGCCCCAGACATGACCATCGCCGGAGTATTTCTGGCCATGCCGCGACGTGATGAGGTCGACCGCGATCACATCGCTCATCAGCGTGATATTGGGGTTGGCCTGCGCCGCCCGCACCAGCGCCTGCTGCACGGCGGCGCCGGTCGCATCGTCGACATGGACGATACGCCGGTGGCTGTGCCCGCCCTCGCGCGTCAAATGCCAGCGTTCGCCAAACTGATCGCCAGAGTTGAATGGGACACCAAGCTCCGCCAGCGCCTCAATCGCTTTGGGTGCATGTGAAACGACAAACTCGACCGTTTCCCGATTGTTCAGCCCGCCGCCCGCGACGATGGTATCCTCGACATGCTTTTCGAAACTGTCCCCGGCATCGAGAACCGCAGCGATGCCACCCTGCGCCCAGGCGGTCGATCCGCCATCGAGTGCGCCTTTGGCGATGACCAGTATCTTTTTATGCTGCGCCAGATGCACGGCAGCGGTCAGCCCCGCCGCGCCCGATCCGATAATGATAACGTCGTAGGTGGGATTGCTCATATCATCGTCGTCTTCAGGCTGCGGCGGCGGTCAGGTTAAGGAACACATCCTCAAGGTCCGGCTCACGCGTCACCACGTCGACGATCTGGTAGCCGCATTCCTGAACGGCGGCCAGCACTTGCCCGGCGTTGGCGCGCGATTTGAGGTAGGTGATGTTCAGCACCCGTTCGCCGCTCAGTTCCACTTTCTCGAAACAAACATGCTCCGGCAGAACCGCGACGTCCCGCTCAACCGTTACCTCCACCAGCTTTTCCTGCGCCATGCCAACCAGTTCGCGGGTCGGCTTGTTGGCGATCAGGCGGCCGTGGTTGATGATGGCGATGCGGTCGCACAGTTCCTCGGCTTCTTCGAGATAATGCGTCGTCAGCACGATCGTCACGCCCAGCGTGTTAAGTTCCTTGACGTAAGCCCATAATTGCTGGCGCAGCAACACATCGACCCCCGCTGTCGGTTCATCCAGCACCATGATCGGCGGCGAATGCACCATCGCCTTGGCCACCATCAACCGCCGCTTCATACCGCCGGACAATGTCCGCGCATAAGCGTTCGCCTTATCCTCCAGATGCACCGCGCGCAGCAATTCCATCGTGCGCCGGTCGGCCTTGGCAACACCATAATAGCCGGCCTGATTTTCCAGCGTTTCGGCGGGCGTAAAAAACGGATCGAAAACGATTTCTTGCGGCACGATGCCGATACTGTTCTTGGCATTGCGCGGGTTTTCGTCGATATCGAAGCCCCAGATGCGCGCCGATCCACCAGTTTTATTGACCACCCCGGCGAGAATATTGATCAGCGTCGATTTTCCGGCGCCATTGGGGCCGAGCAACCCGAATATCTGCCCGCGCGGCACCATGAAATGCACATTGTCGAGCGCCTTTTTGCCGCCCTTGTATATTTTGGTGAGGCCATCGATTTCAATCGCCGCCTGCGCAGTATCATTATCACTCATGCCGGAGCCATAGCGGCGATTCCCCGCCACGCAAAGGGCAAGCGTTCACGCCGCCGCATCAACGAGAATGATCTCACTATTTTCCAACGCATTGATGGACACCGAATCGACGTCGGCAATCGCCAGCCCGTCGCGCGCGCCCACCGTCACGCCGCCAACCTCCACCGCGCCCATCGCGGGCACCAGATAGGCGCGCCGGTCATGGCCGAGCGTATAATCAATGCTCTCACCAGCTTTCAGCGTTGCGCCGAGAACGCGTGCGTTTGTGCGAATGGGCAGCGCGTCGCCATCATCCGCGAATCCCGATGCCAGCGCGACGAAATTGCCGGAACGATCATCCTTGGGAAACGGCCGAGCGCCCCAACTGGGCTGCTCCCCCTGACGGTCCGGGAGTATCCAGATCTGGAAAATCTCGGTCGGCACCTCCTCCTCATTATATTCAGAATGGCGAATGCCGGTGCCAGCCGACATGACCTGAACATCGCCCGCTTCCGTCCGGCCTGCATTGCCTAGCGAGTCCTGATGGCTGATCGCGCCCGCGCGCACGTAGGTGATGATCTCCATGTCGCGGTGGGCGTGCGGGGGAAAGCCCATACCCGGCGCGATAATATCATCATTCCACACCCGCAGGCTGCCCCACTGGCTGCGCGCCGGATCATGATAATCCGCAAACGAAAAATGATGATGCGCATTGAGCCAGCCATGATCGGCATGGCCGAGAGTTTCGAAGGGACGCAATTCAATCATGATGTCCGTCCTTTGTGGGATGCTGGCATCTAGATGGGAAGCGATAACGACGATTTAAACACCCGGCGACGGGTTGCACATCGCCGCACACAATGACCCCTCAGGAAAGGGCCGCAGCCACCCGCAAGCGACGCACGGCCTCATCCTGCCCGATCAACGGCAACAGCGCCCCCATGTCCGGCCCATGTTCAACCCCGGTAAGCGCAAGGCGGAGGGGAAGGAACAAAGCCTTGCCCTTGCGGGCCGTGGCGTCCTTGAGCGCGTTGGTCAGTGCGCGCCACGCGCCATCATCAAAAGGAAGCGACGTTAATATATCGGCAGCCTGCGCCACAAACGCCTTATCCTCATCGACAGCCGGGGACGCATCAAACGGTCCGGTCACGACCCGCCACCACATCGCAACGTCACTTAGACGCGTCAGATTGGGTCGGATCGCCAGCCAGGCTGCTTCATTCATACCGGCAGGCAAGCGGTCGAGCACCATAGAAAAATCGAGCACATGGAGTATTTTCTGGTTGAGCAGTTCCAGCTCCGCCTCGTCAAAACGCGCGGGCGCGCGTCCGAAACGCGCGAAATCGAAGCTCGCGATCAGCGGCTCCATTGTCGTTACCGGCTCGACAGGATCGCTGGTGCCGATCCGCGCCAGCAACGCCAGCAGCGCGACAGGCTCCAGCCCCTGCTCCCGGAACGTCGACACCCCCAGCGAACCAAGCCGCTTGGAGAGTTTGCCTTCGCTGCCAACCAGCAAGGCTTCATGCGCGAATTCCGGCGGGCAGGCGCCCAGCGCCGTAAACATCTGAATCTGGCTCGCCGTATTGGACACATGATCCTCGCCGCGCACCACATGGGTCACGGCCATATCCACATCGTCAATCACCGACGGGAGCATATACAGCCAGCTTCCATCAGCACGTCGGATCACCGGATCGGACAGCAGCTTCGCATCGAAATTCTGCGGCCCGCGGATAAGGTCGTTCCATTCGATGGCGCGGTCATGATCGAGTTTGAAGCGCCAGTGCGGCGCGCGGCCTTCGGCTTCAAACACTGCGATCTGATCTGCGGTCAAGCCCAGCGCCGCGCGGTCATACACCGGCGGCAATCCCCGCCCCAACTGCACCTTGCGCTTGAGATCGAGTTCCTGGCTCGTTTCATAGCAGGGATAAACCCGCCCGCTCGCTTTCAACTCGGCGAAACGCGTTTCATAAAGCGCAAAACGATCCGACTGTCGCACCCTATAATCAGGTGAGAGGCCAAGCCACGCCAGATCGGCAAAAATACCGTCCGCATATTCGGCGCGCGAGCGTTCGAGATCGGTATCGTCGAGGCGCAGCGCAAACTGCCCCCCATGCTTGCGCGCCCACACCCAGTTGTGCAGCGCGGTGCGCAGATTGCCGACATGCAGATGGCCGGTCGGCGACGGCGCGAAGCGGGTGAGGATTTTCATGATGTCCGAAATGCGTTGGTGATGGGATAGCGGCGATCGCGCCCGAAGTTACGGCTGCCGAGTTTGACGCCGGGCGGCGCCTGGCGGCGTTTATATTCGGCGACGTAAAGCAATCGCTCGATCCGCGCGACGGTCGTATGGTCGAACCCGCGCGCGACCAGCTGGTCGACCGACAATTCTTCCTCCACCAACCCGTATAGGATCGGGTCCAGCACCTCATAGGGCGGCAGGCTGTCGGCGTCCTTCTGGTTTTCGCGTAGCTCTGCGGTTGGCGGCTTGGTAATGACGCGTTCCGGCATCACCGGGCCATCGGGACCAAGGCCGATGGAGCTTTTCTGCGCATTGCGCCAGCGCGACAGGTCGAACACCGTTGTCTTGTACGCGTCCTTCAGCACATTATAGCCGCCCGCCATGTCTCCATAGATCGTCGCGTAGCCGACCGACATCTCGCTCTTGTTGCCGGTGGTCAGCACCATATGGCCGAACTTGTTGCTGATCGCCATCAACGTGACGCCGCGGATGCGCGACTGGATATTTTCTTCGGTGATGTCACGATTCATCTCCGTAAAACTGTCCGCCAGCATCGCGTCAAACGCGCCGACGGCTGGCTCGATCGGGATGGAATCGAGCCGCAACCCAAGCATCCGCGCGCATCCGGTGGCATCATCGAGGCTTTCCTGCCCTGTGAAACGTGACGGCATCATCACGCACCACACCCGCTCCGCGCCCAGCGCGTCCACCGCGACGGCAGCGGACAACGCACTGTCGATGCCGCCGGACAGGCCGAGCACGACGCCAGGGAAGCGATTGCGGTTCACATAATCGCGCAGGCCCAGAACCATCGCATTGTAAACATCTTCAGGATGCGGATCGAGGCGATGCAATGCGCCGGGTTCGCATATCCAACCATCTTCACCCTCCTCCCAGTAACTGAGCACCAGATGCTCCTCCCAGTCGGGCAACTGGTGCGCAACCAGCCCCTCCGCATCGAGGATGAAAGACGCGCCATCAAATACCAGCTCATCCTGCCCGCCGACCCGGTTGACGTAAATCATCGGCAAGCCGGTTTCATGCACCCGTGCGGCACACACTTGGGCAATACGGCGGTCATCCTTGCCGATTTCATAGGGGCTGCCGTTGGGTGTGATAAAGATTTCCGCGCCGCGATCGGCCAGATGCGCGCAGACAAACGGATACCAGACATCCTCACAAATCGGCAGGCCGAGCTTCACCCCACGAAAATCGATCGGATCAGGCAAGGGGCCGGGCGCGAACAGGCGTTTTTCATCGAAGGTGCCATAATTGGGCAGCTCGCGCTTCTGCCGGACCGCCGTGATTTTCCCGCCATCGAGCAACGCCACGACATTGAACAGCACGCCCTGCGCCGCGACTACTGTGCCGACCAGCATCGCCGGACCGCCGTCAGCCGTTGCCTTGGCAAGCCGCAGCAATTCATCGCCCGCCCGCTCGACCAAAGCCGGTTTCAGCACCAGATCTTCAGGCGGATAGCCGATCAGTTGCAATTCCGGGAAAATGACC
>JBDTLS010000197.1:0-5416 GCA_039934655.1 Sphingobium sp. | reverse complement strand
GTTTATCGCCACGCTGCGCCGTTGCCCGACCGAACCTTCATCCGACACGCCGCCAGCAGCATAGGCTTGAGCGGTCCGTTACATATGGCTACGATGGTGAGGAGATCTGGCATTATATATGCGCCCGCCGATCAGGAGAAGTTGATGCCCGGTTTATTTAGTCCTCGTCCATTATATGCGCGACGCTGGGCACAAGCCGCGTTGATCGCCATGCTCCTGCCGCTCGCCGCATGTGGCAGCAAGGACACCGGCAACACGAGCGCGGTGCCGATGAAAGACCTCGATGTCGTGGATGGCACCGTCAATGACTCGATGACCGACCTTGACGGCGTGAAAAGCGAAGGCACGGCTCTGGTCGATACCGGGGCGGGGAATGCTTCGGCCAACGCCACCAACGCGGCTGTGCCCATCGTCAAGAAAGCGGACGAAACCGACGCCAAGGCCGAAGTGGTCGCGGATCAATGAGAATGACCGATATGCGCGCATTTCGCTCAGCCGTGCTGGTCAGCGCGACAGTGGCTCTCTGCGCACAGGCAACCGGCGCATCGGCCCAGTTTTTCTGGTCACCGCCCAATCTTGCTACCGCACCTTTCACCGGGGCGGAACCGGAATCGGGTCTGGCCATGCCGGACGCCACCCCCGCTGAACTGCGCGCCGGGCTGGTGTGGCATTTGCGCGCCGCGCTTAATGTCGCAGCGTTGCAATGCGATTTTGCGCCGACGCTGCTGACCGTCAGCAATTACAATGCGATGCTTGCCCACCACAAGGCCGAGCTGGCGTCGGCATTCGATGGCGTCTCCGGCTATTTCAAACGCACGCGCGGCGCGACCTGGCAAAAACAGCTCGACCAATATGGCACCCGCATTTATTCTGGCTATTCGACCGTGCAGGCACAGCGCAATTTTTGCCAGACAGCGGGCAGCGTCGGGCGCGATGCCATTTTTGCCGATCGCGGCAAGCTATATGATGTCGCCAGCCGCCGCCTGGGCGAAATTCGCAAGTCGCTGGTCATGAGCGGCGAGCAATATTTCACCAACCCGGCCTATAATTATCACGCCACCCTGCCGGTATTGTCCAAGCAGTGCTGGAAGAAAAACAAGTTGTCCGATGCATGTAAGAGCGCCTGGGAGCAATCCGCCACTGCCCAAATTCAATAGGCCAAATTCAATATCTCATCGGGCAGTTTCCAGGCTCATGCGGGAGGCAGGCGACAGTCGTTCCGAAATCAGCGTAACGTCGCTCGCGCAAACAGGCATATGTATCGCAAACTCCGACCCCTGCCTCCCCTGATCGAGGCGGGTGGACCGACAGCTTATCTGGCCATGTTGGGTTTCAAGCGCCTTGCGGGTTAACGTCAGCCCAAGGCCTGAACCCTCAAATTCCGTGTTGGTATGCAAGCGTATCAACGGGCTGAAAATAGTCTGATGATATTTCTCGTCGATGCCGATCCCGTTATCCTTGACCGAAATTTCGCAGATATTTCCTATATACTGCGCCGATATCAGCACAGTTGGGCAATCGCTGTGATTATATTTCAAGCCATTGATGATAAGATTTTGCAGGACATTGGTCATCAGCGTCAGATTGCCGTGGAAATTCCCGTCCGTCTGCCACTCTACGGCGCCATTTCGTTCGCGGATATATCCCGACAGGGCAGCTTTTGCTTCACTGACGATCTTGCTGACGGCAATTTGTTCGCACGCCACCGGCCGGTTAAGCAGGGTATATTCCGACATCACATCGACAAGCGCGGTCAGGCGCGTGGCCGCCTTTGTCAAATAGCTGAAATGCTTGCGAATTCCGGCATTTCCACGTCCTTCAAGTTCGGCTGCTATCATCTTTGCAAAAGTCATGATCTGCCGCAACGGCTGCTTGAAATCATGCGCCAGTGCGTGCGCGAAATTCTCCAGCTCTGCGCGCTGTTGATCGATCAGTTTGCGCTGCGCACAAATCTGTATGGCGCGTTCGATGGTGCGCCGGACCGAGTCCGGGTTCAAACGCGATTTGGGGATATAATCGGTAACGCCATTATGGAGCGCGCTGGTAGCGATTTCCTCATCCCCCGCCCCGGTCGCCAATATGATCGGCAGATACGGAAATTTCGCGCTCAGGCTGCGCGCGCACGAGATACCATCGATAACCGGCATCTGGTAATCAATCAGCACGCAGTCAAAAGCATGTGAAGCGCACATTTTTCCGGCCCGGACAGGATCATCGAGCATCGATAATTGCACATCCGGGAAGGACATCTCGATCATGTCGGCAATGAGTTCGAGAAAGAGTGGATCGTCATCGACGACCAGAAAGGCTCGACGGTCCATGACATGCTCCCTCGCTATACGCTGTTATTTGCTGCTAATTTGCCGATTAAAGTGCCGCGATTATGCGTTTCAACGACCGCGCCATGCGAGGGATCGTGTTTTGTTTGGTCAGATATTTCCACGCACCCCGCTTGCCTGCGCGATACACATCGACCGGCGACCGGGACGAAGTGAGCACAACCGCAGGGAAATTTGCCAAGATCCGCGCGTCCAGCTCGGCCAGCACCGACATGCCATCCTTGCGCGGCATACGCAGATCGACCAGCGCAAGGTCGGGCCGCAGTTTCTGGCGATCGATCATGTCCAGCGCCTCGACACCGTCACGCGCGCGAAATACCTCGCGGATATGGGGCAGCGTGTGCAGCGCATGTTCGATCAGATAGGCATCGGCATCGTCATCTTCGATCAGCAGTACACTGATATATGCCCGACGCGCATGGGCAGCGGCCAACAGTTCGCCACCTGCGCTTAGCGTGTCAGCAGGGACATCGAGCGGGAGTCTCGTATGTCCCAAATCCGTCGGCCCCAGCAGGCCAGCGCCTGAATCCATCATACTCTCCATATACTCTGCCTCGCCACAATGGGCCTTGCCACAATAGTGTCCGGCATATGGGTCATGGCCGTAGTCGATCTGGCCAAGTCCGGGTGCACCCTAAAAGCATTATAGCGGAACAACACAGCGGAACGGAGCACTACGCATTGCTACGGAGGGCGCTGGTAAGGATTTGGAGGGTTTTGCCGCGATTGGTATTGCCGCCTCCCGACGGTAAATTCCTTCCCAAGCGGGCAATAGTCTGTCACTTCCTCAAGCGATCCGCACCCTTAGAGCGGTTTGCGATCCGATTGCATCGGCTCGACCGCTCTATCCTTTTGTCTTACCGCGTTTTCCAGTCAGATGATTCCACCTGACTGGAAAACGCTCTAATGGAGGCCCGATGTCTGCTCCCGCGCTTGTTTCAGATTCAGGTGTTGATACAGGCGATTGGTGGAAAGGAGCGGCGATCTATCAAATCTATCCCCGTTCCTTTCAGGACAGCAACGGGGACGGCATTGGCGATTTGCCGGGCATCACCGCCCGACTCGATTATGTCGCGTCCCTCGGCGTCGATGGCATCTGGCTGTCCCCGTTCTTCACCTCGCCGATGGCCGACTTTGGCTATGACGTGTCGGATTACTGCGATGTGGATCCGATTTTCGGAACGCTGCACAATTTCGATGCGTTGCTGGCGCGCGCGCATGGTCTGGGACTGCGCGTGCTGATCGATCAGGTGTATGCCCACACGTCCGACCAGCACGTATGGTTTGCGAACAGTCGCACGAGCCGGACCGGACCCAAGGCGGACTGGTATGTGTGGGCGGATGCCAAACCGGATGGCTCGCCCCCCTCCAACTGGCAATCGGTGTTCGGCGGACCAGCGTGGACATGGGATGCGCGCCGCGGCCAATATTATATGCACAACTTTCTGAAGGAGCAGCCGCAGATCAACGGCCATAACCCGGCGGTGCAGGAAGCATTGCTGGCAACCGCAAAATTCTGGCTCGATCGCGGCGTGGATGGCTTTCGCGTCGATGCCATCAATTTCCTGATGCACAATCGCAAGCTGACCAACAATCCCCCCGACCGCACCCGGCACAAGGTCAAAACCCGCCCGTTTGATTTTCAGAAACGCCTGCATAATCAGTCGCAGCCGGAAGTTCCCGCGTTTATCGCGCGCATCCGCGCCTTGACCGACAGCTATGGCGGGCGCTTCACGCTGGCCGAGGTCGGCGGCGATGATGCCGATGCGGAAATGCGCGCCTATACGGCGGGGGACAGCCATTTTAACTCGGCCTACAGCTTTACGTTTCTTAGCTCGGAAACGCTGACCCCGCAGTTGGTGGCGAAAGCACTGGCGAACTGGACCGAGGACGGCCGCACCGGCTGGCCGAGCTGGGCGTTTTCCAACCATGACTCCGCGCGCTGGCTGAGCCGCTGGGCGCCGGAAGGCGCGCACGATACCTATACGCGCATGGTGATGACGCTGCTCATCTGCCTGCGCGGTAATGCCATCTTGTGGCAGGGCGAAGAGCTGGGGCTGAGCCAGGTCGATATTCCATTCGAGAAATTGCAGGATCCCGAAGCTATCGCCAACTGGCCGCTGATCCAGAGCCGCGACGGCGCGCGCACGCCGTTTCCGTGGAACAAAGATGCCCCCTTTTATGGGTTCTCGGACGTGCCCACATGGCTTCCGACCGGCGAAGATCATGGCGCCAAAGCGGTGGATATGCTGGAACGGGACAAGGGATCGCTATTGCATCACACGCGCCGCGTGCTGGCGTTGCGCAAAGCCTGTCCGGCGCTGCGGATCGGCAGTTTGAAAGTCGTAGCGGCGTCCGGCGATCTTCTGGTCATCGAACGCAGCGTAGCGGGCCAAAAGCTGCTGTGCCTGTTCAACATGGGCGGTGCGCCATTGCGCTGGCAACCAACCGATCCCGAAAACTGGCGGCGCATCGAACCCGCCGATGGGGCCGGTCTGTGGCAATTGCCACCCTATGGCGCCTTGATCGCCGAAAACATTGTTGCAGGCGCACAATCGCGCATGACAAGCCGCGAGGCTTGATGTTACGCTCGGTATATATCGGCGAATCCTTCGCTAAAAAAGATCGGGCCGGGAGCGACATGATCACAGAAACTTTCGACAGCAAGACTGACCTTGCGTCGCGCATTGTCGACGTGCTTATCCACCGGGTCGGCAAAGATGCACGCGCCGCGAAGCCGCATGACTGGTTCATGGCCACTGCGCTTGCCGTGCGCGACAAGGTGATCGACCAATGGATGGCATCGACCCGCGCGACCCAGGCCACCAATGCCAAGCGCGTCTATTACCTCAGCCTTGAATTCCTGATCGGGCGGCTGCTGCGGGACGCGATCAGCAACCTCGAAATGTCGGAGGAAATGGAAGCGGCGCTGACATTGCACGGCGTCGATCTCGCTCAGGTTGAGGAAATCGAACCGGACGCGGCGCTGGGCAATGGCGGCCTCGGTCGCCTCGCCGCCTGCTTTATGGAGAGCCTCGCGTCACTCGATCTGCCCGCTTACGGCTATGGCATCCGCT
>JBDTLS010000196.1:0-5429 GCA_039934655.1 Sphingobium sp. | reverse complement strand
GAAATCCCCGGAAACCTAGCGCATTATCCCCATCAACACCCGCTCGCGTTCGCTGCTGTTTGCGTGCAGCCGGATGCAAGTGTGGGGCAAATGTGGGGCAGAATTTGGCGTGCCCCACATTTCACCCCTCTTTTGCCGGCTGGAAAGTGTGGGGCAAAATGGGCAGGCTTACGGCGACGGCGGTTAAAGCGAATCTGGGGAAACCCGGCACCTATCAGGATGGGGACGGGTTGTTTCTCAAAGTGCGGGCTGATCGCGCTGGCGGGGCAGGCAGTGCGCAATGGCTTGTGCGAATCCAGCGCGATGGGAAGCGCCAAGACTGTCCCGCTGGCGCAAGCCCGCGCTAAGGCGGATGAACTGCGCAACGCGGTCAAGGTTGGAAAGCGCGATGTTTTGGCCGAGAAAAAGGACGAAGCTGCGGCCAAGATCACCTTTCGCGTTGCCGCGCGCCAATACCACACCGAAAACGAAGCTGGCTGGAAAAGCGCGGTCTATGGCCGCCAGTGGCTCGCCAGTCTGGAAAACTACGCCTTCCCGAAATTGGGCGATGTCCCAACCGGCGGCATCACGACTGCTGACATTATCACGGTGCTGACGCCGATCTGGCAAGAAATTCCCGAAACGGCCCGGCAGGTCCGAAACCGGATTTGCGCGGTGCTGGATTATGCCCATGCCAAGGGCTGGCGGTCCCGCGAAGCCCCATCGGGCAATGGCAGCCTGAAAGCCGGGCGCGGTCTGCCCCGGCAAGTGAAGGCGCGGGAGAACCGCAAGGCCATGCCGTATGTTGCGTTGCCCGGCTTCATCACCGCTTTGCAGACGCTACGTCGTACCTGATAGCTGTCATACACGGATATATTTCAGTCCGGATCGCAATGGTTTGGGAATGCATCTGGATCAGGTCGCGGACGTAATTTTATGGTCTCTTAATGGGGAAGGGCAGCATTCAACATGGCGGCTTAATGCGCAGTGGAACGATAATGACGGCATCGTTCACATCAGGGTCGCTCCATGTCCTCCACTCGTCAAAACGCATCCCGCACCTCTTTTACCGCACTGACTCTCGGTGCGATTGGCGTTGTCTATGGCGATATCGGCACCAGCCCTCTTTATGCATTCCGGGAGGCGCTGGCACAAACCGCAGACGGTGGGATCGACCGGAGCGAGATTATCGGCGTACTCAGCCTTGCGCTCTGGGCGCTCATCATAGTTGTTACGCTTAAATATGTGCTGTTTCTGACCCGCGCCGATAACAATGGCGAGGGTGGCGTCCTGTCGCTGATGGCACTTGGCAGTCGCGCGACCAAGGGTGCCTGGCCGATTGTAGTGCTGCTAGGCGGAACGGGCGCCGCACTTTTTTATGGTGATGCGATTATCACGCCCGCACTTTCCGTACTTTCGGCAGTCGAGGGGCTACGGACCATACCCGGTCTTGGCGGGATGAATCTTGCTACCATCCTCGGTCTGACTGTAGGAATATTGGTCGGGCTGTTTGCCATACAGGCAAGCGGTACGGCGAAAGTAGCGAGACTGTTCGGGCCGGTGTGTGTTGTTTGGTTTTTCAGTATCGGCGCGCTGGGAGTTTGGCATATCGCCCGAGCGCCCGAGATACTTCTGGCCTTCGATCCGCTTGAGGCGGTCCGTTTCCTGCTGAATCACGGCCTATCTGGCCTGTTTGTGTTGGGGGCAGTCTTCCTGACTGTAACTGGCGCCGAAGCGCTGATCGCCGATATGGGCCATTTTGGGCGATTGCCGATTCAGCTTGGCTGGCTGTCGCTTGTCTGGCCTGCGCTTACGCTCAACTATCTAGGCCAAGGGGCGCTCGCGTTGGTCACACTCAATACGGCCAACGCAAACGGGCGTGCCTTCGCCAATGCCGATTGGTTCTTCTTAATGGCACCCGATATGTTGCGTGCACCACTGGTGTTCCTCGCTACCTTGGCGACGATCATCGCCAGTCAGGCCGTTATCACCGGCGCCTATTCGCTGACGCAGCAGGCGATTGCGCTGGGTCTGCTGCCGCGCCTCTCCATCCGCCAGACATCCGTCCACCAGATTGGCCAAGTCTATGTTCCATTCGTCAACTGGGCATTGCTTGCCGGGGTGTTGATCCTCGTGTTCGCGTTCAGGAGCAGCTCGGCGATGGCGGCAGCTTATGGCATTGCGGTCACCGGTACGATGGTAGTGACAACTTGCCTGGCCTTCATCATCGCTTGGCGTGGTTGGCATTGGCATGGATTATGGACGACACTGCTGTTCATCCCATTCCTGACGATCGACCTCATATTCTTTGGCGCCAATATATTGCGAGTGGTGGAAGGCGGCTGGGTGCCATTGCTGGTCGCCAGTATTATAGGACTCGTTATGGTTGCCTGGATACTCGGGCGGCGAGCAGCTCTGGCACGCGCCAACGAGCAGGGCGTCGCCATGCACGAGTTGGCCTCCGCTCTTGCCATACGCCTCCCAACGATCGTGGATGGCGTAGCGGTGTTCTTGACGCAGGATGCCGATGTCGCACCCTCGGCATTGCTCCACAACCTCAAACACAACAAAGCGCTTCACCGGACGAACGTGCTGCTGACTGTCGCAACTGAACCGAAGCCCTATATTACCCCCAAGGACCGGCTCTCGACCAGTCGGATCGACGATCATTTTGTCGTCGCGCGCCTGAATTACGGCTATATGGATCAGGTGGACGTACCAAGCGACCTCGCCCAAAGTGAGCTACTCAAGGGTTCCGGCGGCACCTCCTTCTTCGTTGGGCGCAATGCGATCCGGCGCGCGAGTCGTCCCGTCATGCCGCGCTGGTTGACGCTGCTCTACAGCTTCCTTCATCGCAATGCTGCCGATCCAACTGCCTTTTTTGCAATCCCGCCCAATCGCGTGGTCGAACTTGGCTCGCAAATAGAGTTATAGGGAGGGATGATGCGCGGAGAGCCAACTTCCTACCTGCTTGCCATAGTTGGCGTGGCAATTGTCGCTGCGGTTACCGCCACGTGGCTGTCGGTGCTGGGAGTCGCTTCTTGCGCGCTGCTTTTTCTCGTGCCGGTGTTACTGATTGCAGCGAGGGGAGGCGTGGGGCCGGCGCTGGTTGCTGCGGCAGGCGGCGCACTCGCCTATAATTTCTTCTTGCTTCCGCCCCGCTTTACCTTCCGCATTCATGGTTTCGACAATGTCGTGAGCGTGTTCGTTCTCTTTGCCGTGGCGCTCGTGACCAGCCGCTTGGCAAATGCGCTCAAGACGCGCGAAGCAGAGGCGGATGCTCGCGCTGCCGCCAATGCTCAGGCCGCTCTGTTTTCGTTGCTTCTTGGACGTAGCGAAGCGGTGGAGGCTATTACACACGCTGTGGCATGGCTCACGCAGGAATATGGGGAGGCGCGAATCATCCTGCCCGGTGACATGCCGGAGGAGAAAGAAGGCATTTCCACCCTTGATCTGTCCGCAGCGGCATGGGCGATGCACAATGGCGATATAACCGGGCATGGGTCCGCGATTATGTCGGCCGCTGACTGGACTTTCCTGCCGCTCAATCCCCGCCCTCAGTTGGCCACCGATCTGCTCGCTATCGCTCGGCCCATCAATGGCGCGACCCGTACTGAACCAGAACTCGCCCAGCTTCAGGTATTGGGGCGGCTTCTCGGTCAAGCACGGGATCGGGCCGCCCTGGAGAATGAGCGCCACGCGCGTGAACGGCTAGAAGACCGGGAAGCTTTTCGCCGCACGCTGCTTGCTTCGCTCGCGCATGATTTTCGCACACCATTGACGGTGGTGACCGGGGAACTCGCCAAGCTGGCCGCAGCCGATCATGGGGTCGTCTATGCGCTGGCCGAAGCACGCAGGCTAGACCGGATGATGGATGACCTGGTCGGGGCTGCGCGGATAGAGAGTGGCGATCTGAAACCAAATTGGGAGCCGGTCGATCTAGTGGATGTGATTGCCGATGTGCGCTCGTCATTAGGAGGGCTCCCCGAGGATGTAGCGCTCGTGCAAAATGTCAGTATGGACCTGCCTATGGTCGATGCCGATCCGGTGCTGCTGCGCCATATACTGATTAATCTCATCCACAATGCGGCGCGGCATGCGAACTCCAGCGTCGCTGTTACGGCGCGGGCTGATAACGACGTAGTCGAAATAATGATCGACGATGATGGCCCCGGCATTCCTCTGGATGAGCGCACTCGCATCTTCAACAGATTTGCGCGCGTCGAGGGAAGCGATCGAACCGGAGGTAGCGGACTAGGCCTTGCAATTGTCAAGGGGTTCGCCGATGCCATGGGCATGGGTGTGGCTGCCGAACCGAACGAGAACGGTGGCGCCTGTTTCCGCCTGACCATGCCAGTGAGGGTTATGAATACGTGACCGCGCATATTCTCGTTGTCGATGACGAACCAGCGATCCGTCGCCTTCTCTCCGGAGTTCTGGAACGAAGTGGTTTTCGGGTTGGGCTTGCCGGAAGCACAAAAGAAGCGATCATGGCGGTTGAACGTGGCCAGATTGATGCCGTACTGCTTGATCTCGGGCTTCCCGATCGTGACGGGCTGGAAGCCATTTCGGCTATCCGGGTCCACCATCACTTCCCGATCATCGTCGTTACCGCTCGCGATGACACGGCAGAAAAGATAGCGGCGCTTGACCTCGGCGCCGATGATTATGTGACGAAGCCATTCGATACGGACGAACTGTTGGCACGGTTGCGTTCGGCCTTGCGGCGCGCTGGAACTGCTCGCAGCCTTGACGCTTCCCTCAGTTTTGGTCCCATCACTCTCGACACGGCGCGTCATGAAGCGACTTGCCATGGTCAACTGATCAACCTGACACCGAAGGAATTTGCGGTTCTGGAGGCGCTGCTGGAAGCCGGTGGTCGGATCCTTACCCATAAAACGCTGCTGGAGCGTGTGTGGGGCAAGGCGCATGTCGCCGATATAGATTATCTGCGGGTTGCTATGCGGGCGCTGCGCCTCAAACTGGAAAGAGACCCATCGCGGCCAACGCTTATCCGCAATGAACCAGGCATCGGTTATCGCTTGGTCGGCTAACTCTTCTGTTGAGGGGCACGGCACCTTTTCCAATGTGCTGTCCCGATAGCCGCGCTTCCGCTTTCGGTCCAATTCTGGCCATTTCACAGTGCACCTCGCAAAGGCAGCAAAGGCCTATCGGTTATTGGCGGAATGTCATGCTTCACGTGGGCCTACAGGCCAAGCGAATGGCAATATGGAAGGCGCGAAGCGGACACTGTGCACGTGATTGGCAAGATTCCCCATCATGCCCAAAACAGAAATTCAAACTTAGCCATACTGCCGTCAGTTCGCCAGCCCGGTGTAGCCGCGCCAGCTTTACCGCGTCTCGGCGATCTGTCTTGACCCGGTCGCCCGGCCGACGGGGAATCAGCGATGGGGCAACCACAGCACAATCATGCCCCGCTTCCGTCACCT
>JBDTLS010000195.1:0-5511 GCA_039934655.1 Sphingobium sp. | reverse complement strand
GGAACGCCGGACTGTTCGAGACGATCAACACCGTGCTGGTGACGAGTTTGCGCGAAATCGAGGGACGCGAGGCCTCGCCGTCGGCCGGTGTGATCGACAGCCAAAGCGTCAAAACCACGGAAAGCGGCGGGGTTTGGGGTTATGATGCGGGAAAAAAGATCCGGGGTCGCAAGCGCCACATTCTCACCGACACTTGTGGATTTTTGATCTTCATTCTCGTCCACGCCGCCGATATTCAGGACCGTGATGGCGCGGTCGATGTACTGAAAGCGGTGCGTTTTCGCTTTCCCTGGCTGCGCCATGTATTCGCCGATGGCGGCTACGCCGGAGACAAACTCAGGGACGCGCTCAAGGTTCACGGAAGCTGGACAATCGAAATTATCAAACGCTCCGACACCGCCAAAGGCTTCGTTCTCCTGCCACGCCGCTGGGTGGTTGAGCGAACCTTTGCATGGCTGGGCAGGTGCAGGCGATTGGCCAAAGACTGGGAGCGCTCTATCGCTTCTTCAACCGCATGGACCCACATAGCTTCGATCCGGATGCTTACGCGCCGTACCGCAAGATACTGCTATGCTTGATGAACTTTTGAATCGCGCTAAGCGGGCGAGCAGGTTGTGCGCGGACGAAACGTGCCAATGTTCGTCTCGTGCGGTTGCGAAGGCACCAACCGCTTATTCAATGCTATACGGCACTACCAGTCGGTTATCGGGATCAACACGGATGGGCCGGTCGGTCGGCGGAAAGGCGCGCTGGTCGCATCCCTCGCGCGGGCACAGGCGGCACGTCACGCCAATCGGCGCGGCGGCGGCTTCATCATGGAGTTGCAGGCCATCGGCGTAGATGAAGTTGGCGGCATGTTCGACCTCGCACCCCAACGCGACCGCATAGCGGCGCGGCGCGCGCGCATAGCTGCCCGATGGTTTGACCAGCCCCTTCGCCATCGAGACATAGCGCACCCCATCGGGCGTTTCGCCCAGTTGCGTCAATATACGATCTGGGATCGCCACCGCTTCATGCACAATCCACAGCGGGCAGGCGCCACCAAAGCGTGCGAATTGTAATCGGGTCGCGCTATGCCGCTTGGTGATGTTGCCCGCCATATCGACCCGGCAAAAGAAAAACGGAATGCCGCGCTGTCCGGGCCTTTGCAGTGTCGAGAGGCGGTGACAGGCCTGCTCAAAGCTGACGCCAAAGCGCCGGGCGAGCTGGTCGATGTCATGGCGCAGCTCGCGCGCGCTCGTCCGAAACCGCTGGTACGGCATCATCAACGCGCCTGCCGCGTAATTGGCGAGGCCAACCTCCAGCAACCGGTCTGCGCCAGCGGTCTTGATCGCCGCGCGCTCGGCAACGGCGGCCATCTGCTCCACCGCCGCCATCCGCATGATCTGATGCGCCATCAGGAATTTGCGGCTTTCGGGCGGCAGGGCGGCGTTGACGGTCAGGCGATTTGCGTCGCGGTCGAACAGGCGTAGCGCGCTGCCCCGGATTTCGGAGACGTTGACGCTGGTGCCATACATATCCCCCAGCGCCGCGATCAGGTCCGCCTCTTCGGCGCGTTCGGGGAGGTTGATGGCGGCGCGGACATCCTCAGCCAGACAATCCAGCTCATGTATATAATTGCCGCTTTCGTGGAACCAGTCACGCACCGCTTCCCACGGCATACGCGCATGGGCGGTCATGTCGTTGTCGATCGCCTCCTCGACCATGTTGAGCCGCTCGTTCGACTGGCGAAAGGCACGGTGCAAATCGACATAGCGCGCGGCAAATTCCGGGAATTGCAAGTGCAGTTTCTCGATCCGCTCCGGCTCCAGCGCAGGCCCGGCGACATCCGGCTGACCCAGTGCCTGCACGAACGCGCCGAGCAATTGCTCGCCCTCTCGCGCATCGAACGATGCCCAGTCAATCGGGAATGCCTGCGCCAATGCCGCCTTGACCTTGGCAGTCAACGGGCGATCCTCATTCTCCAGCTGGCTGAGGTAGGAAACCGATATGCCGAGCATCCGGGCCATCGCCGCCTGATCCATACGTTGATCGAGGCGCAATTGCCGCAGCTTGCGCCCTGCAAATAATCGTGCTCCGCGTGCCATGCTCTCCGTGTATTTTGTAAAATGACTTTTTGCAATTATGCAAATTCACATTTGCACTTGGGTGAAAAGGCTGGGAAAGAGCATTATTGTCCGCGCATAACAGGCGCGAGGGGAGCTGCTTTATGTCAAAAATTGCGATTATCGAGCGTCTGGAAGAAAAGCGCGAGGCCGCTCGTCTCGGGGGTGGCGCGAAACGCATCGCGGGACAGCACGCGAAAGGTCGCCTCACCGCGCGCGAGCGGCTCAATGTGCTACTCGATGAGGATAGCCTCGAAGAGCTGGACATGTATGTCGAGCATAACTGCACCGACTTCGGCATGGAGGAAACGAAAATTCCGGGCGACGGTGTGGTGACGGGTTCCGGCACCATCAACGGCCGCCTGGTGTTTGTGTTCAGCCAGGACTTCACCGTGTTCGGTGGTTCACTCTCAGAACGGCACGCGCAGAAAATCTGCAAGATCATGGACATGGCGATGAAGGTCGGCGCGCCGGTCATCGGCCTCAACGACAGCGGCGGCGCACGTATTCAGGAGGGCGTCGCCTCACTCGGCGGCTATGCCGAAGTGTTCCAGCGCAATGTGCTCGCCAGCGGTGTTGTGCCACAGATCAGCCTTATCATGGGGCCATGCGCGGGCGGCGCGGTGTATTCGCCGGCCATGACCGACTTCATCATGATGGTGAAGGACTCAAGCTACATGTTCGTCACCGGCCCCGATGTGGTCAAGACCGTGACCAACGAGATCGTCACGCAGGAAGAGCTTGGCGGCGCGATCACCCACAGCACCAAATCAGGCGTAGCGGACATCGCTTACGAGAATGATATCGAGGCGCTACTCGCCGCGCGTGACCTGATCGACCTGCTGCCGTCGAACAACCAGTCCGGCGTGCCGGATCGGCCCACGGCGGACGAATGGGACCGGATCGAGGAAAGCCTCGACATGCTGGTCCCCGCCAACGCGAACCAGCCCTATGACATGCACGAGCTGATCCGCAAGGTGCTCGACGAAGGCGAGTTTTTTGAAATGCAACCCACCCATGCGGGCAACATCCTGACCGGCTTTGGCCGGATCGAGGGTCGCACGGTAGGCGTTGTCGCCAACCAGCCGATGGTGCTGGCCGGTTGCCTCGACATCAACGCCTCCAAAAAAGCTGCGCGCTTCGTGCGCTTCTGCGATGCGTTCGAAATTCCGATCATCACCTTCGTCGACGTGCCCGGCTTCCTGCCGGGCGTGGCGCAAGAGCATAACGGCATCATCAAGCACGGCGCGAAACTGCTGTTCGCCTACGCCGAAGCAACTGTGCCGAAGATCACCGTCATCACGCGCAAGGCTTATGGCGGTGCCTATGACGTGATGGCGTCCAAGCATCTGCGCGGCGATCTGAACTACGCATGGCCCACCGCCGAAATCGCGGTGATGGGCGCGAAGGGCGCGGTCGAGATCATCTTCCGCGGCAAGACACCGGAAGAAATCGCCGCGCGCACTGCGGAATATGAAGCTCGCTTCGCCAACCCGTTCGTGGCGGCCTCAAAGGGCTTCATCGACGAGGTCATCATGCCCCACTCAACCCGCAAACGGATCGCGCTCGGCCTGCGCAAACTGCGCAACAAGGCGCTGGAAAATCCGTGGAAAAAGCATGATAATATTCCGTTGTGAGGTGTGCAATGCGGCCTACTACTCTACTGGGCTTGATCGGATTTGCCATCGTGCTGAACTCTTGTGATACAGATTCTTATATAGATACAACGGGATGTCGAGATAACGATCCTAAAACTGAATGTCCGGCGGGCGATCTAACTTCAGACGAGCAATAAAATGAAACTGGGCCATCTCACCTCTTTCGTCATTGCGAGCGTAGCGAAGCAATCCAGCTTACCGCCGCTGGATTGCTTCGTCGTTCCACTCCTCGCAATGACGGAGAGGTGAACGAGTGAAGCAGCCCGCAGTCTATATTATGGCGAACAAGCGTAACGGCACTTTGTATACAGGTGTGACCTCTGATCTTCCTCAACGTGCGTGGCAGCATCGCGAGGGCGTGGTGGAGGGTTTCACCCAGCGATACGATTGCAAGATGCTGGTTTGGTACGAACGGGCAGAGACGATGGAAACGGCCATCCTGCGTGAGAAACAGCTAAAAGCGGGATCGCGTACCAAGAAAATGATGCTGATCGAGGCGCTGAATTCGGACTGGAAAGATTTATATGATGAGATTGCGCATGACTAATCGGCTGGTTTGCTTGGCTACGCTCGCAATGACGAGGAAGAGATAAGCTCATGAAACTCGGACGCCTCAACCATATCGGCATCGCCACCCCCTCGCTCGACGCCTCGATTGCTTATTATCGCGATGTTATGGGCGCGACGAAAATCCATGCGCCGTTCGATATGCCGTCCAACGGCGTCAAGGTGTGTTTCGTCGATACGCCCGGCGAGAACGAAACCAACGGCACCCAGATTGAACTGATCGAGCCTTTGGGTGCGGACTCACCGATCCACGGCTTCATCGCCAAAAACCCGGCGGGGGGCCAGCATCATATGTGCTATGAAGTGCCGGATATTCACGCTGCCCGCGCCGAGTTTGAACGACAAGGCAAGAAGGTACTGGGCGAAACCCGCATCGGCGCGCATGGCACGCTGATTTTCTTTCTGCACCCCAAGGACATGAACGGTGTGCTGACGGAGATCATGGAAACCCCCAAGACCGGAGCCGCGCATTGACCTACACAGCCATACGTTACGAGCTGAGCGATAATATCGCGACGATCACGCTCAACCGACCCGAGCGGATGAATGCGCTGACGCCCAAGCTGTTCATGGAATTTGGCGATGCGCTTAAAGCGGCCGAGGCGGATGGCGCGCGGGCATTGATCCTGACCGGGGAGGGGAGTGCCTTTTGTTCAGGCCAAGATCTGATCAACGATGGCGCAGACTTGCCCGATGATCTCGGCGCGATGCTTGACGAATTTTACCACCCTGTGGTTGAGGAACTGACGGCGCTTAATATCCCCGTGATCTGCGCCATTAACGGGCCTGCGGTCGGGGCGGGGCTTTCAATCGCATTGGCTGGAGACATCGTCGTGATGGCGCGTTCGGCCTATTTGATGCTCGCCTTTGCCAACATCGGGCTGGTGCCGGATGCGGGGGCGACATGGCTCGTCGCGAAATCGGCTGGCCGCGCCAAGGCGTTGGAAATGGCGCTGCTGGGCGAGAAGATATCCGCTGAGCAGGCGCTTGATCTCGGGCTGGTGACGCGCGTGGCCGACGACGCACAGGTAATGCAAGAGGCGCGCGCCATCGCCACCAAACTGGCAAACGGCCCATCAATCGCGCTCGGCCTGATCCGCAAGCAAGTGGCATCCGCGCTTAACAGCACGTTCACCGAAATGCTGGTGATTGAAAAAACCAACCAGACGAGGGCAGGGCGC
>JBDTLS010000194.1:0-5552 GCA_039934655.1 Sphingobium sp. | reverse complement strand
ATATTTCCACAACTGGACCGGCAATCGCATCACCTGTCGCGACTGGTTCCAGCTCAGCCTGAAGGAAGGCTTCACGGTTTACCGCGATCAATGCTTTTCGGCGGACATGAGTTCGCACGCGGTCAAACGCATCGACGATGTGCGGGTGCTGCGCGCCGCGCAGTTCCCGGAGGATAACGGCCCGCTCGCCCATCCGGTGCGGCCCGAATCCTATATGGAAATCAGCAACTTCTACACCGCCACCGTTTATAACAAGGGCGCGGAGCTGATCCGCATGATGGCGCTGTTGCTGGGGCCGGAGCGGTTCCGCAAGGGCAGTGATCTCTATTTTGAGCGCCATGACGGCCAAGCGGTAACATGTGAGGATTTTGTGCTGGCGATGGAGATTGGTGGCGACATCGACCTTGGCCAGTTCCGGCGCTGGTATGAACTGGCCGGAACGCCGCGCGTCGCGGTGGCAATGAAACATGATCCGCAGAGCAAATCTGTCACGCTGACATTGTCGCAGTCAATGGCGGCGACGCCGGGGCAGGATGTTAAGCTGCCGATGGCGATACCGCTAAGCGCGGCCCTGTTCGATCGCCAGTCCGGTGCGCGCGGCGTGGAGCAGACACTGATGTTGACGCAGGCACAGCAGAGTTTCACTTTCCCGGATGTCAACGCCCCACCCGTGTTGTCGATCAACCGCGGATTTTCGGCACCGGTCATTATTGATGCACCACGCACGCAGGATGAGCTGGCGTTTCTCTCGGCGCACGATGATGATCCATTCGCGCGTTATGAGGCGATGCAGCAGTTGATGGTCAACGCACTGATCGACGCCATATCGGGGCGCAATGTCGATGACGCGCCGGTGATCGCGGCGATCCGCAATACTGCCACCGATCCGGCGCTCGATGACGCGTTCGTCGCCGAAGCGATCCGGTTACCGAGCGAAGCCTATCTCGGTGATCAGATGCAGATCGTCGAACCTGACGCGATCCATGATGCGCGCGACGGATTGCAGCGCGCGATTGGCGCGGCGCTGGAGCCATTGTGGCGGGATATTCATGCACGCACCGCATCGGCGGAGTTTCTGCTTTCCCCCGGTGCCAAGGGCGCGCGCAAGCTGCGGTCGATGGCACTGGTTTATCTGGCGGCGTCGGGCGCGACCGATGCGGACGACATCGCCTTTGCGCAATTTGACGGCGCGAACAACATGACCGAGCGGCAGGCGGCGCTGGGCGTGCTCGCCAACAGCCGGAGCGACAAGCGCGATGCCGCGCTCGATATATTTTACAATCGCTACGCCAATGACGCGCTGGTGCTCGACAAATGGTTCCAGACGCAGGCGCTCGCCTTCCATCCCGATACCCTCAGGCAAGTCGAGCAGCTATCCCGGCACAGCGACTTCACCCTGTCCAACCCCAATCGCGTGCGCGCGCTTTATGGTGCGTTCGCGGCGAACCAATGGGCGTTCCATCACCGATCGGGCAAGGGGTATGAGATGCTGGCGGATCTGATCATCTGCCTCGACCCCATCAACCCGCAGACGGCAGCGCGCATGGTGCCTCCGCTCGGCCGGTGGCGACGGTTCGAGCAGCGCCGCGCCGACAAGATGCAGGCACAGTTGCGCCGTGTCCTCGCGCAGCCCGGCCTCTCCAGGGATGTCATGGAACAGGTCAGCAAGAGCCTTGCCGAGGTTTGAGATGATGCGGAGGAAATTCGTGCGGCAAATCTTGTATCCCTTTTCTGTGAAAATGCTCTAGGCTGCCGCCCATGACTGACCGCTGGGGTATCGACGAAGATGAAATTCCCCGCTGGCGGCAAATAGCCGGGCGGTTTCTGGCCTTCATGATCGGGGTGCCGCTCGTTGTCGCCATCGCGGCGCTGCTCTATCTTACCAGCGTCGCCGGGGGGGAACGCGAAGGCGCGCTGGCCCAGCAACAACGCAGCTATGAAATCATCTCGCTGGCGCGGCGGTTGGATGGGTCGATCGCCAAGGCGGAATCCAATCTGGCGCGCTATGTCATCAGCATGGAGGGCGACACCGGCCGCCTCTATCAGGAACAATGGCTTGATGCCGGGTCGGAACTGACCGCGCTCAAATATGCCATCCGCAATGATGCGGTCCAACGACAGCATGTCGCGCAGCTGGAGCAAGCCTATATCGAACGAGGGAAAACGCTGAACGATATCGGCCTGCGTACCCGCTACGATCAAAAGGCAGCATCGCTTGCCAAATTCTATGAGGCGGGCCGGGATCAAAATCTGACACGGATTACCACCACGCTTCAGGGCGTTATCGATACCGAAAATGCGCATCTGCAAGCGCGCAATCTGGACGTAACCCGCGCCACCAATTTAACGCAGCAGATCACCAACACCTATCGCCTGGTGGGGCTGGGCTTGCTCGTGGCGGTCCTGAGCGCAGCATGGGCCGCGCGCGCGGCGATCAACGAACGCCGTCAGGAAAGCCGCATTGCCGATGCTGCTGCCTTTCGCGCGGAACAACTGGAACGCGCGGTCGCGGTGCGCACCGCCGAACTGGAACAGGCCAACATCCAGTTGCAGCGGGAGGCCGCCAATCGTTCGGCGGCGGAAGAAAGCCTGCGCCAGATGCAGAAAATGGAAGCCGTTGGCCAGCTAACCGGCGGCATCGCGCATGATTTCAACAATATGCTGGCGGTGGTCGTCGGCGGTCTGGAACTCGCCCGCCGCAAGATTGAGGGCGCACCCAGTGAAGCGCGGCGCCATATCGACAACGCGATGCAGGGCGCCAACCGGGCGACCGCACTGACGCGGCGTTTGCTCGCTTTTGCGCGCGCCGAACCCCATCTTCCCGAAGCGGTGCAGCCAGACGATCTGGTGCGCGGCATGATCGACCTGATCGACCGCACCATCGGCGATCAGATTGCCGTCAACCTCCAGCTTGAATCGGACGGCTGGGCGGTGTTCATCGACCAGCACCAAATGGAAAATGCGATCCTCAATCTGGCTGTGAACGCGCGCGACGCGATGGAGGGCAAGGGCACATTGACAATTTCCACCGGGCAGGCCCGGCTCAATGCGCGTGAGATTGGGGAATGCCTTGCTGGCGAATATATGTCCCTCTCGGTTGCCGATACGGGCTGTGGTATGGCGCCGGAGGTATTGGAACGGGCATTCGAGCCGTTCTTTACCACCAAGCCGGTCGGCAAGGGCACCGGGCTGGGGCTGAGCCAGATTTTCGGGTTCATCCGTCAGTGTAACGGCGAAATCCAGATCATGTCCCAGCCCGACAAAGGTACGGATGTGCAGATTTACCTGCCCCGCCACCATGCCATCGGCGCCATCAAGGCCCCCACTGCCACCAGTCCGAAGCGCAAATCATCCGGTGAGGAAACACCAACGCGCGCCGTGTCGATTCTGCTGGTCGAAGATGACCCGCGTGTGTTGGCGCAAACCCGCGCGGCGTTGATGGAACTTGGCCATCAGGCGGTATGTTGCGACCATCCCGATCAGGCGATTGCCGCGCTGGACAAGCATCCCAAAATCGGCCTGATATTAACCGATGTGTTGATGCCCGGAATGAACGGCCCGGAAATGATCGCAGCACTGCCGCCCCGGCACCGCAACGTTCCGGTGTTGTTCATCAGCGGATATGCGGGCAATGTGGCGGATAACCGTTTGTTCGATGGCTATAAGCTGCTGCGCAAACCCTACACGCTCAATGGGCTGGCCGAAGCGATTGACGCTGCGATCAGCGAATCGCCCCAGCTGCGAACAAGCGCGGCAACAGGGTGATGGCGCCGATCAATGGCCAGCGCCTTTGCCACGACCGGATCGTGATGGTTGTTCCCGCGTGCCGGTTGATCTTCCACGCGAGATAATCAATGCCCCCCGCGAAGGTGAAGCTCGCCTTCGCCAGCCGCGCGACCGTCAGCCATTTGCCCCACCGCTGCAATGTGCGCCATTGCGTGGCGTTGTGGGCGACCTGCCGGGCATCATAATATTGCGCCGGGTCAAACCGGCCATCGGCGATCGCGGCGGCCAGAAAACGGTGATAGCGCGCCGGATCGGTCCCCACGATCGAGTTTGAGCGTCCGGTTCGCTCCGCGCGCAATTCCGCCTTATAGGTCAACGCAAAGCCGCATTCCCAGATATTGTCGTCGCCCAAAGCCTGCCGGACAGGCGCCGCGAGAGCAAGCAATGTGGGCACCGCTCCGGCAACCGCCTCCACCGTTGCAGCCTGCGCGCGCGCATCCGCCACCCATAATAATCGCGACGGTTGCGCAAAGCGCGCCCATACCGAAACAGTGTCGGCCTCCATGCCGCTCAGCCGCGCGAAGTCCGCTTCGCTCAGCACCGCATATTTGGCGATCAGGCCGTCATGCTCGAACGGAAAGACATTGGGCGGGATCAGCCGGTTGGCCCGCGCCAGCCAGCTTTTGCCATAAGCCGCCGGATAATCGGATACGATCAGATAGAAATCGAGCATCAACCCGTCGAGCTGCTTCTCGCGCAGGCACGATCCGTAGAACAGCACGGCGCGCGCGACGCGCGGATAGCGTGCCGCCAGCGCCGCCGCCATCGACGTGGCGCGCGCATCGACCGGCATGGCCAGTTCCTGCGCGACAAGTGCTTTCAGATTGCCGTCCACGCGATTGGTTTACGCTGCAAGGCGCAGAAACGGAACCGGCGCTGTGGATTTCAGGATGATGGGTCGCCCGGATTGGGCCTCGAACAATTCGCCATCAAGGATAACGCTGCTGCGCTCGCCATCGATGCGGATGACGTCGCCCTGTTCGAGGTGGATGCCCTCCATACGCCGCGCGCCGAATTTTCCGGTCAGGCTGGCGAACAGCATACGCAGCACAGCCGGTCCGTTCTGATCCACCGCCATCAGCTTCATGCGGCCATGCCCCGACACGCCCGGCTGCGCGCCCAGCAACAAGCGTTCGAGCGTGGTGACGATCAGCACCGCAAAGCTGCCCGCGAGCTGCCCGTCACGTATCAGCGAGATCGAGATCGGACTGGACAGCGGGGGCATGAACCGCCCGCGAATGCCAAGGATCACCGATGCCAGCACCGCGAGCGCCGTCAACAAATGGCTAAGGCCATTCGACAGGCCGAGCGGGTAAATCTTGTTGCGGCAATACAGGATCGAATCGGCCAGCCCGGCCCCGCCCAAAAACATGCCCAGCACGGGACGCGTACCCGCTTGCCCATCCGACAAGGCGATCAATTCACGCACGACAACATGGTCCTCGATGCCGGTTTTGGCGATATGGACGATGCGTTCCAGCGCCTTGATCGGGTCGCCGCGGATGCCGAGGTCGAGCGCGATCAGGTTGGTTTTGCCATTGGGCAGCACCGCAACCGGCGGCACATCCCCTTCGAAATGATTGCCCTGATATAATTCGGTCAGCGCCGATTGCACCGTGCCGTCGCCGCCGTTGATGATGATAACGGTCGGATGCACACGGGCGATGGTTTGCATTGCGCGGCCAATCTGTTCGACGCTTTCGACCTCATAATGGAAAATATCGGTATTGTTCGCACAATAGCTGCGCACGCGCGGGAGCAGTTGC
>JBDTLS010000193.1:0-5583 GCA_039934655.1 Sphingobium sp. | reverse complement strand
CGCGCTCGGCGCCATCACCCGGTAATGGCATGTCAGCGCGAGTTCCAGGCCGCCGCCCAGCGCCGTGCCGTGGATTGCCGCAACTATCGGCTTCGGGGAGCGTTCAATCCGGTCGAACAGCTCCGCAAAGCTCGGCTCCTGAGACTCGCTATCGAATTCCGCGATGTCTGCGCCGGCGATGAATGTTCGACCGGCGCAGATCAGCACTGCGGCCTTGACCCCCTCATGTGCGATTGCGCTCTCGATTTCCGAGAGCAACGCGCCGCGAAGCGATATCGACAGCACATTTACGGGCGGATTATCGAGCGTGATAATCGCTACGCCATCAATCAACGCGGTCGTTGCCAGCTTAGTCACGGCAAGTCTCCCCAGGGTTCAAGATACAGGCGCTGCACACCCGGCAGCTATGTCACCCGTCAATTACCAGATACCCTGCCCATTCCTTTCAGACGACGCATTCCTGAACCGTCATCAGGCCCGCTCGACGACCAATGCGATCCCCTGCCCGCCGCCAATACACATTGTGATCAACGCATAGCGGCCGCCCGTCCGGGCAAGTTCATACAGCGCCTTCACTGTCAGGATAGTGCCGGTCGCACCGACTGGATGACCAAGCGAGATGCCCGACCCGTTGGGATTTACTTTCGCGGGGTCGAACCCGAGCAGCTTGGAAACCGCGCACGCCTGCGCTGCGAAAGCTTCGTTCGACTCGATCACGTCCATCTGGTCCAGCGTCAGCCCGGCGCGCTTGAGCGCGATCGGCACCGCTTCGACCGGCCCGAGACCCATGTGCGAAGGGGCGACACCGGCATGACCCCAACCGAGGATTCGCGCCATCGGCGTCAATCCGCGCTTGGCAACCGCATCAGCCGACGCAAGGATAACCGCAGCGGCGCCATCGTTTATGCCGGACGCATTGCCGGCCGTAACCGTGCCGTCCTTTTGAAATGCCGGCCGCAATGCGGCCATCGCCGCCGCGTCGTTTTCGGCGCGAACATGCTCGTCCACCGCGAATTCACGCGTGGCACGCCCGGCCTTCACCGTTACCGGCAAGATCTGCTCGTCGAACCGGCCTTCAGTCTGAGCGATGGCGGCGCGCCGATGACTTTCCACCGCAAGCGCGTCCTGCTGGTCGCGCGTTATGTCATGATCGCGGGCGATATTCTCCGCCGTGATGCCCATGTGATAGCCGTCAATCGGATCGCTTAACACGGCAATCAACGAGTCCACCATCGCGGCGTCACCCATCTTACGGCCGAAACGAACGTCGGCGACGTGATGGGGGGCACGGCTCATGACCTCGGTGCCGCCGGCAACGGCGATGTCGATCTCGCCAAGCGCGATTGCTCGCGCCGCCGATATGATCGCTTCAACGCCGGACCCGCACAACCGGTTCAGCGTCAGTGCGGGGGTGCGCTCCGGTATACCGGCCTTGAGCGCCGCGACCCGAGCAAGATACGCGTCCTGAGGTTGGGTCTGGATGACCTGTCCCATCACGACATGTGCAACATCATCGGTTTGAATTCCGGCGCGCCGTGCCGCTTCGGCAATGACCAAAGCGCCGAGTTGCGACGGCGCATGGTCCCTTAGGCTGCCGCCGAAATCGCCTATCGCCGTTCTGACGCCCGACACGATGTAGATTGAATCCATGGCTCGATGTCACTTTGCTATTTGCTGTGGGCTGCGGAACCGAATGCGGCGACTGTAGCGACGGCGCTAGAGTTTTTCGGTGAGTTCAGGCACGACCTTGAACAGGTCGCCGACCAGACCGATGTCCGCGACCTGGAAGATGGGTGCGTCCTCGTCCTTGTTGATGGCGATGATCGTCTTTGAGTCCTTCATACCCGCAAGGTGCTGGATCGCGCCCGAGATGCCGATTGCAATATAGACTTCCGGTGCGACGATCTTGCCGGTCTGACCGACCTGATAGTCATTCGGCACATAGCCCGCATCGACCGCGGCGCGCGAGGCGCCAACGCCCGCGCCCAGTTTGTCGGCCAGCGGGTCGATCAGGCTGTGGAAATTCTCGCTGTTCTGAAGCGCGCGGCCGCCCGAGACGATGATCTTGGCGCTCGTCAGCTCGGGCCGTTCGGATTTGGCGATCTCGCTGCCAACATAGGTTGAGACACCCGCATCCCCCGTCGTGGGGACCGCCTCGATGGTGCCGGTGCCACCCTCGGCTGCCGTTTTCTCGAAGGCAGTGCCCCGCACGGAGATCACGAGCTTGGCGTCCTTCGACTGCACCGTCGCGATCGCGTTGCCGGCATAGATCGGCCGTGTGAACATATTCTCGCTCTCTACGCTGAGGATGTCGGAAATCTGCATCACGTCGAGCAGGGCGGCCACGCGCGGCGCGATGTTCTTGCCGTTGCTGGTGGCGGGCACGAGGAACGCATCGTGCGACTCCATCAACCTGGCGACCAGTAGCGCGACGTTTTCCGCCAGCGCGTTCGCATAGGCCGCATCGTCCGCGACATAGACCGTGCCGACGCCCGCGATCTTCGCGGCGGCTTCCGCCACCACCGGCACGCCCGATCCCGCGACCAGCAGATCCACCTCGCCCAGCTTCGCCGCCGCCGTCACCACCGGCAGCGTCGCGTCCCTGACGGTCTGGCCGTCATGTTCGACCCATACGAGAGTCTTCATGCTACCACTCCCAACGTCTTGAGTTTCGCTACCAGTTCATCCACGTCCGCGACCTTCAGGCCCGCGCTGCGCGTCGCTGGCTCGACCACCTTGAGCGTGGTGAGGCGCGGGGCCACGTCCACGCCGTAATTGGCGGGCGTCATCTGCGCGAGCGGCTTGGATTTTGCCTTCATGATGTTCGGGAGCGAGGCATAACGCGGCTCGTTCAGGCGCAAATCGGTCGTGACAATCGCCGGGAGCTTCAGCTTCTCGGTTTCGGAGCCGCCATCGACTTCGCGCGTCACGGTGACGAAATCGCCCTCAACCTCGACCTTGCTCGCAAACGTCCCCTGGCCCCAGCCGGTCAGCGCCGCCAACATCTGCCCAGTCTGGTTGTTGTCGTCGTCGATCGCCTGCTTGCCCAGGATCACCAGCCCCGGCTGCTCCTCATCCGCAATCACTTTCAGCAGCTTGGCAACGCCAAGCGGTTCGACCTTGGCTTCCGAGACGATCAGGATAGCGCGGTCGGCACCCATGGCGAGGGCGGTCCGCAGCGTTTCCTGCGCCTTCTGCTCACCGATCGACACAACGACTATCTCCGTCGCCACGCCCTTTTCCTTCAAGCGGATTGCTTCTTCGACGGCGATCTCGTCGAACGGGTTCATGCTCATCTTGACGTTAGCCAGATCGACGCCCGTCCCGTCCGCCTTCACCCGGGGCTTCACGTTATAGTCAAGCACCCGCTTGACCGGCACCAGCACCTTCATCGCCAAAGACCTTCCTGTACGGCCGTAATTTATCGGCGCGTTTTAAAACGTCGCCTATTGTCAGGGAGTAGCCGGACCAGGTCAAGTCGGCATCGCTTTCACTGCATATGTGGAGCTAGCCGTTGCGGCTTACCTTACTGATCGCATGGCCTTGCCCAGATAATTCCGTTGCTCAGGCCGCGCCGCCATCAATGGTGAGGATCGTACCGGAGGTATAACCCGAACGCGGCGAAGCGAGGAATGTAACCGCATCAGCGATCTCACCTGGCTCAGCGAAGCGCCCGAATGGCATGCTGGCTACGAGTTCGTGCCACCGATCAGCATCGCCGAGTTCGCTCTGCGCTCGCGCCTTCATCATCATGGTTAGGCGTTCCGTTCCAACCGGGCCGGGATTGATTCCGACAACTCGGATCCCGTCTCGATGCGAAGCCGTGGCCAGCGCGCGCGTGAACGCCATCAAAGCAGCGTTCCCCGCCGATCCCGCGATATAGCCTGGAACAAACTTTTCCCCCGCCGTTCCGATCACGTTGACGATCACGCCCTGCCTTTCCCGCAAATTGGCATAAAGCTTCTGCGTCAGCGCAATGTAGCCAAAAACCTTCAGATCCCAGGCTGCGCGCCACCAATCCATATCGATGTCTCCGAGCGAACCGGGCGGAATCGCACCGGCATTGTTCACAAGGATATCGAGCGGGCCACACCGCTCAGCAACGTCTCGTATGCCTGCTTCTTGCACCAGATCGCATGTAATCGTCGCGACTTTGCCGCCGTTGGCGCGCAACGCATCAGCGGCGGCCTCAAGCGCCTGTTCGTCGCGAGCGGAGATCGTGACGTCGCAGCCCTCGGCGACCAGCGATGTGGCCACAGCTAGGCCGATGCCCTTCGATCCACCAGTGACAAGGGCGCGCTTGCCCGCAAGCTGAAGGTCCATGCATCATCTCCTGCTATCATGGGCAGCATGCGGTTCATGCCCTGCCCGTTTACCCGACACCGCCGTGTCGGAAACTGAACGGCTTTTCCATCAACTATTGTCGGAATAATACAAACGCTCTACCTCAGATCGACAAATATTCAAAATGAGGACTGGATAGGAAGCTGCAAGGGAAAGTTGCTATCGTCACGGGGACCAGCCCGAACATCGGGGGCGGCATTGTCGAGTCCCTTGCCGCTGAAGGTGCGGCGATCGTCGCCGTGGACGCGCGCCGCGAGAATGCAGAGTCTTGTGCGGCTGCGGTCGTGGCCGCGGGCGGCCGCGCCATCGGCATCACCTGCGACGTGACTGACGAGAGCGGGGTTTCCGACGCCATTAAACAGGCAATGGCAGCCTTCGAACGCATCGACATTCTCGTTAACAACGCCGCGATCTTCAATCAGAAGAATATCGCCTCTATGACATTAGCGGAGTGGCGTCAGGTCACTACCGTTATCCTTGATGGCACGTTCCTGTTCACAAAATATGCCACGGCCCATATGATGCCGCGTCGCAGCGGCGTCGTGATCAACGTCATCTCGACCGCCGACCACCAAGGTCAACCTAGCAATATCGCATACACAACCGCAAAAGCCGGACTCTTGAACTTCACGAGGTCTGCGGCAATGGAATATGCGGGGCACGGTATCCGCGTCGTAAGCCTGACGCCGACCGCGACCGATCCGGGTGAGATGGAGGAGCGCGCGAACCGCTGGAAGATGAATCTTGGCCCGCTTCCCGACTATTCGGAGGTCACCGCCCGTTTCGCGAGCCGGATACCGATGAAGTTGTTGCCGAAGCCCAGCCATTATGGTGCGGCGGCCGTGTTCCTGGCTTCCGACGATGCTGCTATGATCACCGGATCGGATCTGCGCGTCGACGGCGGCGCAGTCGCGCGCTATTGGGCCTGGGAACCGACGGACGATTGACTTGACGCAGCTCCCGAGCCGCCGGCTTGCTGTCCAGCTTAAATCCGGACGGCATGATCCCTATGCTACGCATAAAAGGGCGCGGAATGCCCCTACGTCCCTGAGAAAAACCACCTGAATGGCGGCCTTCCTGCTTACGTCCAGCAGCCTGTTATCGCGAATTATCGTGGGTGACTAATACCACGATCGCATGTGGAGCCTCGAGCGATTGTCGGCAATCCTCTCTCTGAAAATGGCAACGGCCCCTGCATCTCCATCGATGCAGGGGCCGCCCCTTTGTAACTGGACGTCA
>JBDTLS010000192.1:0-5598 GCA_039934655.1 Sphingobium sp. | reverse complement strand
GGATCGTGGCCCACGCGGCGACCGTGGAGATCGCGGCGACCGTGGCGGCGACCGCCGCCGTGGCCGCGGCGATCGTGATCGCGGCCCGCGTTCGGATGGCGACAAGGGCGGCGATGATGCCCCCAGCGGTCTGCCCGACTTCCTGACTCAGGATTGATCCAGAGCAATTTCTTAATCATCAGATGATGCCATCTGACTGGAAATCGCTCCAGCGGATTATATAAACATCGAACCGTTCGGAAGAAATTTCGGGCGGTTTTTTGTGGGATTGCCGCCTTGCCGATGCATCTGGATGTCTGAATGGGGCGGCTAGAAATCGGTTCACGTTTCAAATATCCTCAGGCATTGTGGATCAATACGCAACAATTGTAGTTGATTAATAGATATTGATCCGTTAATTCAACAATGGCTCGTGGCGTGGAGGTGATGAATGTCTTGGGAATGGCCGAGTAGTATTGCTCGTCTCGAAGCTGGCGGCATCAGACTGGAACCGCTTGACCTTGAGCATATACCCGGCCTCATAAAAGCCGCTGCAACGGCGAGCGAGCATGAGCACCAGATGGGCTTGGTGCCGAAGCCGGAAGACATAAATGTTTACGTCAATCGCGCTATGACGGAACGTAGAGCCGGGCGCAGCTTTCCATTCGCTGTGTGCCTGTCAAACGGCGAACCGATTGGCACGAGTTGGTTTCGCGTATTTGATACGTGGCGCAAGAAGCTGGAAATAGGTTTCACCTGGTATGGGATGCCGCATCGCAAGGGGATCGCCAATCTCCAGACGAAGCTGCTGCTCATGTCGTTCGCGTTTGAAGAGCTGGGGTGCATTCTGATCGAGTTTCTCGTGCACGAACAGAACCTGCCTTCGCAGCGCGCGGTTGCGGGCATTGGTGCGCGAAAAGACGGCATGTTGCGCCGGGTTATCCCGATGCAGGACGGGACGTTCGGCGATGTATGTGTTTACAGCGTGGCGGACGACGAATGGCCTGGCGTAAAAGACACCATCGTTCGACGATTGGACGCGCGCCGATCGGCGGAAACCGTGGGCGGTGCAGAATGAAACGCAATGCTGTGGGGACGCTTGACAAACGATAATTTGGTCAGGCGTATGCATTTTTTCACTACTTCGGCCCGCCAAAAAGCAAGTTAAGCGGATGATAACCGCGCGGTGATGGCGCAAATCCCGTCAGGCGGCGCGAGACGAGCGACCACCGCACCGGTGTGGCGAGCGGAATGAAACCGCCATTTTGCTGCGTTAACACTTCGGCCTCGCCCAGTTTCTCCGCCCTGTCGGCTAAATCCGCCGTGACGCTGGCGTCATGCAACGCGGCATCTGCCTGAGGGTCGCACTGCACTTTGCGCGCGCAGCTGACCCGGCCCAGATACCAGAATGCGCTGTCATACGGCGCCACCTCGTTGATCAAGGTCAGGTCGGCTGGTTTACGCCCGTCGCCATCCGCTATATGGGCGTTTATCCCGATCCGCGCGAGGTCATGCGCGATGGCGATGAACAGCAGTTTGGCACCCGGACCAGCGCCAACCTTGATGCTGATGTCGGGCTTATCCCCTGAATTGAGCGACTTCCAGCGGGCGATAATCGCGGCGGCTGTACGCCATCGTCGGTCCATCGGTGTTTTGGCCCAGACAGGCTGGCTCGGCGGATGGTCCATATTGAGTTGCTGCGGCACGATGGTCAGCGTGGTCGACCAGCCATTCAGCGCAAAGCTGCGGGTCAGGGCATCGCGGTCAATCGCCATCGACAATGCCGCCCGCACATCGCGATCCGCCACAAAGTCCCCCGTGCCGGTCACCGCCAGTCCAAACAACCCCTGCACGGGGTCCAGATGCACCGCTGCGCGATCCACTTCGGCGAGGGTCAGATATGGCAGTTCGGCGACGCTGCCGCCGGTTACGAGGTCCGCTTGATGATCGACAAAGCGCATAATGGCTTTGGCGGCGGATTCGCTGCGCAGCACACGGTTCTGCCAAAGCTGAGGCGCGGCGTCGTCGGTAACGCCGGCCGTCATCGGATCGCTCATGGGGGTGAGAAGCAGCGTCTTTACCTGCGCCCGCTTGTGATAGGGACCTGTGCCGCCTGCACGTCGCGCGATTGCCATCTGCGGTTGGGCGAGCATGAACAGGAAGTTGGGGCGCGCCTGATTGATCCGAATCTCGATAACGTCAGTCGTCCGTGCCACAACGTCGGAAACCGCTGCCATATTGCCGAACGAGTCGATGCGCGTCACGGCGGCTATCCGCGCCTTCAGCAATCGCGCGACTTCCCGCGCATCGACATGGTCGCCATTCGGCCAGCGTGCGCGGCGCAAACGGAAAATATAGCTTTTGCCGTCATCGGTAATGATCCAGCGTTGGGCAAGAGCGGGAATCACCTCGCCGCTCTCGTCAAACGTCACCAGTCCGCGCGCTGTTGCCCCCAGCACCACTTGCCCCGCGACCGTGTCGATATAGGTCAGCGGTTCCGCGAGGTCCCGCGCATTTCCGATCACGCTGACAATCACCGGGCCATGACCGCCTTGTCCCCCGCAGGCGAACAGAAACAGCGATGACAGCAATGACAAGCCGATCTTCACGGTGCGGATGGTGGGGCGCATAAAAATGGGAGCGGCCTTGAAAGCAATGTGACGATGCCGGTGTATCGTGCGCGATGTGACGCGCCAAGCCCTTATTCCGGCGGAGGCCATCTGGCGCGGATTTGGTCCCTAGTTTGTCCACTGCCGCCTTTACGCGCCGGGTCGCTTGTGCGATGGACGGTGCAGGCGGAACGATCAGCAGGGCGGTTCTCTCTAAACCCATGTCCAACATTATCCAGTTTGAAAATGTCGGCCTGCGTTATGGTCCAGACGCTGAAACCCTTTCGGACGTCAATTTTTCGCTTGTGACGGGCGGATTTTATTTTCTGACCGGCGCATCGGGGGCGGGCAAAACGTCGCTGCTCAAACTGCTTTACCTTGCCCAACGACCGAGCCGGGGCGTGCTGCGCCTGTTCGGGGAAGATGTGGTGATGATGCCGCGCCACCGTTTGCCGGGGTTTCGGCGGCGTATCGGCGTGGTGTTTCAGGATTTTCGGCTGGTGCCGCACCTGTCGGCTTACGATAATATCGCCCTGCCGTTGCGGGTGTCGGGCATGGACGAAAATGAGATCACCGAGCCGGTGCTGGAAATGCTGGACTGGGTCGGTCTGGGCGGGCGATCCGAAGCGCGTCCGGCGACGCTTTCCGGCGGCGAGCAGCAGCGTATTGCCATTGCCCGCGCGGTCATCGGCCGGCCCGATATACTGGTTGCCGATGAGCCGACCGGCAACGTCGACCCGGACATGGCGGCGCGCCTGTTAAGCCTGTTCGAGGCGCTCAACCGGCTCGGCACGACGATCGTCATCGCTACCCATGATTTGCCGCTGATCGCGATGGTGCCGCAGGCGCAATTGATGCGCCTCGATAAGGGCAGGCTGATCGACCCGACCGGTGTGCTGCGTTATCCGCCCGGCGTGTCGGGCCAGACTGCCCCGATCCAGACTGCCCCGAGCCAGACTGTGACTGGAGGCGCCCGATGAGCGAGGTAACGCAAGCTGAAGTGGCAGGCGCTGAAGCTGTGGAGAAGGCCTCGCCCCGCACCCGGCGCTCCGCTGCCGCTGCGCGCAACCGTCTGCTGCCCGAAGGGCGGCTGGCGGGACCGATGCCGTGGGTGATTGCGATCATGATGTTCCTGACGGTGCTGGCCGCCGCAGCAGGACTTGGCCTTGCCAACGGGGTGGTGCAGATGCACGCGCAACTGGCCGGTAAATTCACGGTGCAGATCGTGGAGGCCGACGAGGAACGGCGAGCGCAACTTGTTCACGCGGTGCGTGCCGCCGTGCAGGGGACGCCCGCCGTGACCGCTATATCGGTTATTTCCAACGCTCGACTGGCGGCACAGCTTCGTCCCTGGCTGGGCGATGACATCGGATCGGGCGACCTGCCGATCCCCGCGTTGATCGACGTTTCGCTCGCCTCCGAACGTGCGGCGGAGACTGGCCCAGACCTGCGCGCAAAGATTCTGGCGGTCGCGCCGCAGGCCCGGATTGAAGCGCACGCCGGTTTTCTCGCGCCGGTCGAGCATCTGATGCGATCGCTGATGTGGCTGGCGCTATTGCTGGTGGCGCTGATGGCGGTGGCAACCGGCGCGGTGGTGATGCTGGCGGCGCGTGGCGCCCATGATGCCCACCGCGATACCATCGATATATTGCATTTGATGGGCGCAACCGATGTGCAGATTGCGCGGTTGTTCCAGCGCCGTCTGGCGCTCGACGCGCTGTTCGGCGGCACTTTGGGCCTGCTGTGCGCGGTGATCGCCTTGCTGATACTGGGGCAGCGTCTGGATGCGACAGGATCGGAACTGGCACAGCTTGGCGTTTTGCCGTTATGGGGCTGGGCGGTGCTGCCGCTGTTGCCGCTGCTTGGCGTCGGGCTGGCGATGATAACTGCGCGCATGACGGTGCGGCACACACTGGAACATGCGCTATGATCGCGCGTCTGTTTGCGTTTGTCGCGATGCTGTGGGTGCTCGGCTTCGCTTGGTTCACGCTGTTGCTGCCCCAGCCGCTCGACGGGCGCACGACCGACGCGATTGTGGTGCTGACCGGCGGGGCAGGGCGGATCGACCGCGGCCTGCAACTGATGAAAGACGGTGCGGCCAAGCGCATGTTTATATCGGGTGTGGAACGCTCGGTGAAGCCGCGCGAACTCGCCGAACGCTATGGCGCGAGCAAGCATCTGTTCGATTGCTGCATCACGCTGGGCCATGAAGCGATCGATACGCGCTCCAACGGCATAGAAACGGCCCATTGGCTTGATAAACGGGGATATGACACCGTGCGCCTGATCACGACCGACTGGCATATGCGCCGCGCCGCGTTTGAATTGAGGCAGGCGCTGCCGGGCGACATAGTGCTGGTGTATGATGCGGTGCCGGGTAACCCCGGATTGATGGTGTTGTTCAAGGAATATAACAAATATCTGCTGCGCCGCGCAGCGGCAGTGATTGGAATATAATGACGGCAGTTCGGTATTTTACCACGTGCATTCGCTCGACCATTTTTGCGATTGTGTTTTATGGGCTGACCATTCCGTGGATCATCGCCTCTGCAATCGCCGGATGGATAGGCCAGCGACCGATGCTGTTCGTCGTCGGCGGGTGGGGGTGGATGCACCGGCTATCGTGCCGGTGGATATTGGGCCAGCGGATCGTGATGATCGGTACGTTGCCCAAGGAACCGATGCTGTTCATATTCAAGCATGAATCGATGTTCGAAACCGCCGATTTGCTCTGCCTGTTTGATGCGCCGACGATTGGTGCCAAGCAGGAATTGCTCGATATTCCAGGCTGGGGCTGGATAGCGCGGCGTCATGGTGTCATCGCCATTGAACGCTCGGCTGGTGCAAAGGCGCTGCGGCATTTGCAGCGTCAGGCGCTTGTCAGCGTGCAGGCCGGACGCCCGATCTGCCTGTTTCCCGAAGGCACGCGCGTCCTGCACGGCGAAGCGCCCCCCTTGCGATCCGGCTTTGCGGCGCTCTATTCGTTGCTGAAACTGCCGGTGGTGCCGGT
>JBDTLS010000191.1:0-5614 GCA_039934655.1 Sphingobium sp. | reverse complement strand
CGAATATCGTTCCGTCCGGCAGCACCGCCTCCAGCCCTGCGATGAGGCTGCGCATGGTTCCGTGGCGCAATACCTGTGTGCCGCCCGCATTGGTGGAAACCAGACCGCCGATCGTCGCGGACCCTTTGGCGCCCAGGCTGAGCGGAAAGCGGCGACCTGCCGCCTCCGCGCTCGTATGCAAATTCGACAGGATCACGCCTGCTTCACATATCGCGAGGTTATCGTCGGCCGACATGGAGCGAATTTGGTTCATGCGGCGCAGGGACAGGATGAGGGCACTGCCATCGGCAGGCGGCGTAGCCCCGCCCACCATCGAAGTGTTCCCGCCCTGCGGCACAAGGGGGATGCGCATCTCGGCCGCCATCGCAACGATAGCGGCTACTTGCGCGGTGCTGGTCGGTGCCAATATGGCCACGGCCGCGCCATGATAACGACCGCGCCAGTCATCTATCCAGGGCGCGATGGTGTCAGGGTCGGTGACGAAACCCTTTGCATCAACGACGTTGCGGAATGATTCGATGTCGGCGGCAGATAGCATGTGGGCTTCATCGCGCTAATTCACCTGTTGTTCAACCGCGTGCGATATATCAGCGTGGTAATTGGGGCGGCTTGTCATCATTATCGACGCCCGGTAAGCGCATGGAGTGAGTTTGACCCCGGTATTCGCCTTAATTCTGGTGCTCGCCCCTTTTGCTGGTGATGGGACTGACTTCGCGCCGGACCAAACGGACGAATCACATCCGGCTGCCAGCAATTCTGCTAATTCAGCGCGCCGAATGGAGTCAGCGGAATGGGCGCAACTGACGATTGAACAGCGAATCATCATTCGCGTGCCGATGGCGCGCCCGGCTCCATCGGTTCGTATACGCCGCGATCATGCGCTGGATGACGAGGCCGCAGACATTGAGTGGGAAGAGCATAAAGGCCCAAAATGTGTGCCTATTCGCGCGCTGGTCGCTGCATCAGTTACCTCTGCGCGTGGTGTCGATCTGGTTATGAAAGACCGGAGCCGGATGCGCGCTCGCCTTGGCAGGACATGTCGCCCCGCCGACCTGTATTCCGGCTTTTACATTCAGCCCACCACCGATGGCAATCTGTGCGCGGGGCGGGATCAGTTGCTGGGGCGCAGCGGAATGAGTTGCGACATCGACAGTTTTCGTCGTCTTGTCGCCGAACAGCCGTGAGCGGAGGCGACCGTTAAGGATTTCGACGTTAAGGATTTCCTTGACAATTTTGCGATTTTTGCGCAATGCGCCGACTGATTTGGCGCCCTCCGGTGCCATGACGCACACGTATTCCGGACACCTTGATGACATTTGCCGACCTCGGCCTATCCGATGAATTGTTGAAGGCCGTTACAGAGGCCGGATATGACACGCCCACTCCGATTCAGGCACAGGCGATTCCGCCAGTGTTGATGATGAAGGATTTGATCGGCATCGCCCAGACCGGCACCGGGAAAACGGCGAGCTTCGTGTTGCCGATGATCGACATTCTTGCTCATGGCCGCAGCCGCGCGCGGATGCCCCGTTCGCTGATCCTTGAACCAACCCGCGAACTCGCCGCACAGGTTGCCGAAAATTTTGAGAAGTACGGCAAATATCACAAGCTCAACATGGCGTTGCTGATCGGTGGCGTATCGATGGGCGACCAGTTGGCGGCATTGGAAAAGGGCGTCGATGTTTTGATCGCCACGCCGGGCCGCCTGATGGATTTGTTCGGGCGTGGCAAGATCATGCTCAACGGGTGCAGCCTGCTGGTTATCGACGAAGCGGACCGGATGCTCGACATGGGGTTCATTCCCGATATCGAGGAAATTTGCACCAAGCTGCCTGCCCAGCGTCAAACCCTGCTTTTTTCGGCGACCATGCCGCCGGTCATCAAGAAACTGGCCGACAAATTTCTGTCCAATCCGAAACTGATCGAGGTCGCGCGGCCCGCCACGGCTTCGGCCAACATCACGCAATGGCTGGTCAAGGTCGAAAGCCGCAAGAAGCGCGACATGCTGCGTAACCTGCTGCGCGCCGCGGACGTAACCAACGCCATCGTGTTCTGCAACCGCAAAACCACAGTGCGTGAACTGAACAAGAGCCTGCAACAGAACGGTTTCAAGTCCGGTGAGATCCACGGCGATATTGACCAGTCCTCCCGTCAGGCGGAGCTGGAGCGGTTCAAAAATGGCGACATGACGATCCTCGTCGCGTCGGACGTTGCCGCGCGCGGGCTGGACATCAAGGGCGTCAGCCATGTGTTCAATTTCGATGCGCCCTGGCATCCCGATGATTATGTGCATCGCATCGGCCGCACGGGTCGGGCAGGGGCGAGCGGCGTTGCCTACACTTTCGTCACCCCGGAAGATGCCGAAGCCATCGACAATATCCAGAAGCTGATCGGCACCAAGATTCCGATGGTTGTCGCCAAAGATCAACCTGCGCCTGCCCACCCTGAAGTTGAGGGCGAAGCGGCACCAAAGCCAGCGCCCAAAGCGGCACGCGGACGCAAAAAGGTCGAAGCTCCTGGGCCAAGTGAAACGGACGCGCCAGCTCTGTTTGCGCAAGAAGCGCCTGCCCCCGCCGCACGTGAATCCCGCCCCGCGGATGATGCTCGTACCCCTCGTGGCGCGCGCCCGGCCAGAGAAGCGCAGCAAGAGCCGGAAACGCAGCAGGACGCACCGGCACGCCGTAGCAGTCGCAACCCCCATCCCGACATCGACGGGACGTTGGAAGACGGTGAATGGAATGGTCCTTTGCCATCGTTTCTTAGCGTGGGGCTTTCCGCCTAAACGCTGTTGGGTTTCAGCGCCTAAACGATGTCCGCGTGGTAGAGCCGTGTGCGGCTATTGCCAAACCCCGTTGCCAGCCGCTTTCACCTCACATATACACAGCTTTCTCGGGGCCGTAGCTCAGTTGGGAGAGCGCGTCGTTCGCAATGACGAGGTCAGCGGTTCGATCCCGCTCGGCTCCACCATTTCTTGATAAATCTCATAGCGATATTGCGCGCCTATAATTCGGCGAACCGATCGACGCGCGATTGACCGCAGCAGGAAAATGGCGAATGTGAGCTGATCCTTGGCGCTGTTCTGGCGTATAAGTTGTTGTGGAGCGCTCCCTTGCCTAGACATTCGCGTGTGAAATCAATCGTTTCCGCTATCGCGCCGATGGCTCTGACGATGGCGCTTCTCTCGCCTATTGATGCCGCGTGGGCGCAAACCGGGCCAGCCATCGGCGTAACGACGCAGTTGCCGCGCCATGTCGTGCCCAGCCATTACGCCATTCGTATTGACCCTGACGCCGAACATTTGACGTTCGCGGGTTCAGTGGTGATTGACGTGAACGTCGCACAGGCCAGCTCCAATATTACGCTCAATGCGGCGGATTTGGCCTTTGGCGAGATTACGCTGACGAGGGCTGGAGAGGGTCAAGGCGTGAAGGCCAAGGCTGTCATGGCGACACCTAGTCAGACCGCCGTGATCATCTTCGCCAGGCCGATTTCGCCGGGCGCGTATCAATTGAAGATCGATTATACCGGTGTCATCAGCACACAGGCAAACGGCCTATTTGCGCTCGATTATCAGGATGGGGCGGGGGCATCCAAACGCGCCCTGTTCACCCAGATGGAGGCGCCCGACGCGCGGCGCGTAGTGCCGAGTTTCGATGAACCGAGCTACAAGGCGACGTTCGACCTGTCTGTCGTGGTCCCCGCGAACCAGATGGCCGTGGGCAATATGCCGGTCAAATCCAGCGCGCCGCTCGGCCGCGGCAAGACGCTCGTTACCTTTGGCACCACGCCCAAGATGTCGTCCTATCTTTTGTTCATGGGGCTGGGCGAGCTTGATCGCGCGACGAAGATGTCGGGCGCTACCGAAATCGGCGTAGTGACGGGCAGGGGGAATACGGCGAAGGCGCAATTGGCGCTGGATGCCGCCGTCGACATCCTCAAACAATATAATGAGTATTTCGGCACGCCCTATCCGCTGCCCAAGCTCGACAATGTCGCGGGGCCGGGCCAGAGCCAGTTCTTCTCGGCGATGGAAAACTGGGGCGCGATCTTCACATTTGAGCGGGCTTTGCTGGTCGATCCCAAGTCGACATCGGAAGCCACGCGCCGCCGCGTTTTCGAGGTTGTCGCCCATGAAATGGCGCACCAGTGGTTTGGCGATCTCGTGACGATGGCGTGGTGGGATGATTTGTGGCTCAATGAAGGCTTTGCGAGCTGGATGGCCACCAAGGTCAGTGACCGGCTGAAACCTGAATGGGAGATTTTGCTGACCCGTGTTGACGGTCGGGAAGCGGCCATGAGCCTTGATGCCTTTTCCACCACCCATCCGGTCGTGCAGAAAATCCACACAGTCGAGGAGGTCAATCAGGCTTTCGACGCCATCACTTACGAAAAGGGCGAGGCGGTGATCGCCATGCTGGAGGGTTTTGCGGGCGCGGATGTGTGGCGGGATGGCATCCGGGCCTATATGAAGGCCCACGCCTATGGCAACACGCAGACCGACGATCTGTGGGCCGCAGTTGAGGGAGCGGGGGCCAAGGGCCTTACCACCATCGCCCATGATTTCACCTCTCAGCCGGGCATTCCGCTCGTCCGCGTGGACAGCGCTACCTGTGCCAATGGGCAGACCCGCCTCGTCCTCAGCCAGAGTGAATTCAGCCGCGATAACAAGGCCGCAAAGGACCAGACTCCGTTACGATGGCATGTCCCTGTGCGGGCACAGGTTTTGGGCGGAGAGGCTGGCAGTATCGTACTCGATGGCAAGGGCACGCTCGACCTGCCCGGTTGTGGCGCCTATGTCATCAATGCAGGCCAGAGCGGCTATTTCCGTTCGCTCTATCCCGCCGCCAATATGTCTGCGCTCGCCCAGAATTTCTCCAAGCTCCCTTCGATCGATCAACTCGGCCTGCTGGCCGATAACTGGCAACTGGCGCAGGGTAATTATCAGCCGATCGACGGTGCGCTAGACCTCGTCAATGCGGTGGGAGCAACGGCAAGCGACGCGGTGCTGCAATCGCTGCCCGATTATATGACGGCCAGTTATAAAATGTTCGACGGCGATAGCACGGCGCAGACGAAGATAGGCGCTTTTGCCAGCCGCAAACTGACGCCGATCCTGACGCGCATCGGGTATGATACCAAGCCTGGGGAGGGGCCACAGGTGCCTCTGCTGCGCCAAAACCTGATCGCGGCGCTCGGTGAAATGGGCGATGCTACGGTGGTGACCGAAGCGAAGCGGCGCTTTGCGCTGCTCGCATTTAATCCCTCTGCTCTCGATGGGCCGCTCAAGTTTGTGTGGTTGCGGATCGTCGCGCATAATGCAGATAAGCCGACATGGGATGCTTTGCACACCTTGGCCAAAAAGGCTCTGAACCAGTTGGAACAAAGCCAATATTTCGCGCTGCTTGGCCTTGCCAAAGACGATGATCTGGCGCGGCAGGCGCTTGATCTCGCGATGACCGACGAGCCGGGAAAAACCACCAGCGCGGCGATTATTTCTGCGGCTGGTAAAGACCATGACATGATGGCGGTCGATTATGTGCTGGCGCATCGCAGCCAATATGAGGCGATGATCGATGTGTCGGCTCGCTCGCAAGCCTTGGCGCGTCTTGGCGGC
>JBDTLS010000190.1:0-5623 GCA_039934655.1 Sphingobium sp. | reverse complement strand
GTTTTACCGCGTTTTCCAGTCAGGTGATTCCACCTGACTGGAAAACGCTCTAAGCTTCAAGTGCGGCCAGCAGATATGCTCTGATCCTGTTTAGGTCGGCCAGCAATTCACCGCCAGTGCTCGCGTACTCCCGCTCCTGATTATGGACGGAAGGCTTGACCTCGAATATGCGGGCATCGCCCGTCCGGCTCAAAGCCTGTTGTGCGCCACGCACGGTATAACCACGCACATTGAGCAAATCATGAATGGCGCGGACCAGCACGACATCAGCGGGCCGGTAATAGCGGCGATTGCCAGCCCGCTGTAGCGGACGCAGCTGCGGAAAACGCGTTTCCCAATAGCGCAGGATATGCTGCGGCAGGCCCAGCTCCCCCGCCAGCTCACCGATCGTCAGGAATGCCCCATATTCTTTCCCCATGACGTCATCGTGCACCCGCAAGGGGGATCAGGTCAACCAAGAAGCGAAAGGCCGTTGGACCTCGGGTCAGCCCTTGGCAACGCGCTCCCGCAGGATCTGGCTAGGACGAAACGTGATGACTCGGCGCGGTGCAATCGGAACCACAACGCCCGTTTTGGGGTTACGCCCCGCGCGGGCCGTTTTGTCGCGAAGGACGAACGTACCGAAACTGGAAATTTTTACATTTTCGCCGTTTGCCAACGCATGGCAGATTTTTTCGAGAATCGATTCCACGATGCGAGCAGATTCGGCGCGGGACAGCCCGATCCGGCTATTTAACCGCTCCGCCAAATCGGCGCGCGTCAAGGTGTTGGTGTCCGTCATGCTGTTCCCCACAAAACGCATCATATTTCACCGCATACACCGATCGGCGTATGCCCGTTTGAGCAATCGACGAATTTCTTCTAATATGCAAGCGTCATGGACAGTCGCACAGGTCAAAACTGACCCGGAATGGAGCATTCCTGTTCCTTATTTACACGCGCAACACACATGCGCCCCAAGTAAAGCCACCGCCCATTGCTTCCAATATTATAATCTGGTCGGGCTTGATTCTGCCATCCTTCACCGCGACATCGAGGGCCAGCGGGACCGATGCTGCCGATGTATTGGCATGTTGGTCGACCGTAACAACCATCCGCTCGATCGGTAGCCCCAGCTTGCGCGCCGTTGCGTCGAGTATGCGTGCATTCGCCTGATGTGGCACCACCCAATCGACCTGATCGGCGCGCAAATCGGCCGCTTCGAGCACTTCACGCAATACGGACGCGAGGTTTCCGACCGCGTGACGGAACACTTCCTGTCCCTTCATGCGTAACTTGCCGACTGTGCCGGTGGTCGATGGGCCGCCATCGACATAGAGCAACTGGTTATGCCGCCCATCGGCGTGCAACCGGGACGCAAGGATGCCGCGCGTGCCCAACTCGCTCTCTTCGCTGCCCAACACGACAGCACCCGCCCCGTCACCAAACAACACGCAGGTGGCGCGATCTTCCCAATCCAGTATCCGGCTGAACGTCTCCGCCCCGATCACAAGCGCCTTGTCCGCCGCGCCGGAACGAATCATGCTGTCCGCCACCGTCATGGCATACAGAAAGCCGGAGCAGACCGCAGCGACATCAAACGCGACGCAATCATTGATCCCCAGCGCCGCCTGCACCAATGTCGCGCTGGCAGGGAAAGTCTGATCCGGTGTCGCGGTGGCCAATATAATGAGGCCAATATCGGACGGATCGACACCCGCAGCATCTAGCGCCGCGCGCGCAGCCGTTGTTGCAAGACTAGCGGTCGTTTCGCCTTCGCCCGCGATATAGCGATTGCGGATACCGGTACGCTCTGTGATCCATTCATCGCTGGTATTGACTTGTGCGGCGAGTTCGGCGTTGCTCACCTTGCGGGCTGGCAATGCGGAACCCGTTCCCAGCAGCACGGTGCGACGAATCATTTCCCAGCCATCTCCGTTTTGCTTAAGCCTTCGACATTGGCGATATCGTCGGCAATTCGGCGGGTGATGTCCGATTCCAGCAAGCGAGCTGCAACATGCACGGCATTGGCGACCCCCGTGGCGTTGGCGCTGCCGTGACTTTTGACGATCACACCGTTGAGGCCCAGAAATACCGCGCCGTTATGTACATTGGGATCGAGGTGATGCTTGAGCAGATGCATCGCCGGTTTTGAAATCAGGAAACCGATCTTGGAGCGAATCGAACTGGTGAAGGCGCGGCGCAGCAAATCGGTGACAAAACGCGCCGTTCCTTCCGCCGTCTTGAGCGCAACATTGCCAGCGAACCCTTCACAGACGATGACATCGGCTTCACCGCTGCCAATCTTGTCGCCTTCGGTGAAGCCATCAAACTGCATTGGCAAAGAGGTCGCAGCCCGCAATATCGCGGCCGCATCGCGAATTTCTTCCGTGCCTTTCAGTTCTTCGGTGCCGATGTTGAGCAGGCGCACACGCGGGCGCTCCAAGTCCATCACGACTCGGGCGTAAGCAGCACCCATCACTGCAAACTGGACCAGATTGTGTGTGTCGCATTCGGTGTTGGCACCCAGATCAAGCATCACCAGATCGTTCGCGCCCAGCGTGGGCAGCAGCGCGGCAAGAGCAGGCCGGTCGATGCCCGGCATGGTGCGCAGCGCAACCTTGGCGATGGCCATCAGCGCGCCGGTGTTGCCGGCAGAAACGGCAGCGCCTGCCTCGCCATTTTTGACGGCGTGGATCGCACGGCCCATTGATGTAGCGCGCGCGCGGCGCAATGCCACGCTGGGTTTCTCGTTCGCGTCAACAACGCTTTCGCAATGAATGACGGTGGAGGCCGCGCGCAAATTGGGGTGATTATCGAGCGCCGCAGTGATCGCGGTTTCATCGCCAAACAGGCTGAAACGCAGGCCATCGTGACGACGGCGTGCTTCAGCAACGCCTGCCATCATAACGCGAAGACCTTCGTCGCCGCCCATCGCGTCAATGGCGATATGCGGCCTGCCTGTCACTTAAATTCCCCTCTGAGGATTACCGCTTACGCGCCAACGGCAATGACTTCACGGCCATTATAGTGGCCGCACTTGGTGCACATATGGTGCGGGCGCTTCAGCTCGCCACAGTTGGAGCATTCCTGAAACGCCTCAACCGTAAGCGAATCATGGCTACGGCGCATACCGCGCTTGGAAGGGGATGTTTTCCGCTTTGGGACAGCCATATCGGCACCTGTTTCCGTAAATTGTCAAAATCGATGCAAAACCCGGAAAAATCGGCATTTCCTGTCATAGACAGGATGATCGCGGCAGGAACGCCGCAATCCGAAATGCCCGGATTAACGCGAAGTCCTGCGCCTATAGCGGTTTTTGTCGGGGGTGCAAGACTTTCCTTGCCCGCACGCGCAGCGATAGCATCTATACCTGCCCGATGAGAGTTTAGCCGCTTACGCCCGTAACCGAATCCGCGACGAACGGATTGCTAGCGCGCTCATGACCAAAGGTGCTGGTCGGTCCGTGCCCCGGCACAAAAGCCGTATCGGCACCCAGCGGCCACAGCTTTTGCGTAATCGCGTCGATCAGCTGCTGATGATTGCCACGCGGAAAGTCGGTGCGGCCGATCGACCCCTGGAACAGCACGTCGCCGACCATTGCGACGTGCGATGGTGCATGATGAAACACGATATGTCCGGGCGTATGGCCGGGGCAGTGAATAACGTCGAGAGACAGGTTCCCCACAGTAACGGTATCGCCATCGACCAGCCAGCGGTCCGGCTCGAACACTCGGCCCTCAATTCCCCATTTGCGCCCGTCCTCATCGAGCGTCGCTATCCAGAAGCGATCATCCTCATGCGGCCCCTCGATCGGCACGCCGAGTTCGCTGGCCAATACGCCTGCCTGACCGCAGTGGTCGATATGGCCGTGGGTGACGAGAATCTTTTCAATCGTCACCTTATGCTGGACGGCAGCGGCCTTGAGGCGGTCGAGATCACCACCGGGATCGACAAACGCGCCCCTGCCGGTGGACGTGCACCACAACAAGGTACAGTTTTGCTGCAATGGCGTTACCGGGATGATGGCAGCACGCAGGGGCGGAATATCGGCTTTATCGGTCATGCCAGACGATTTGGGCGCAGGTGGGCCAAGATGCAAGACGCACGGCGCCCCGGTTAGCGAAAACGTCGCCCTGCCCACACCACCCGTCCGACGATATCGACCAGCGCGGGGTCGACATCGGGCCAGGTCGGATAATGCGGATTGTCGCTGGACACTGACAGCACTCGTCCGATCCGCACATCACCCCACTCCCCCTGCGTCCGTCCGGGCGCAAGTGCGACGCGCTTGACCATCAGCACATCATCGAGCCGCAACACATAGACCCCGTCGCGCAAGCGTTCCACCGCATCGCTGCGATCCACCATGATATCATCGCCATCATTCAGCGTAGGCGCCATCGATTCGCCATCGACATGGATGATCGACAGATTTTCCGCGCCCAAATGCATTGATTTGAGCCATATCGGATCAAATGCGATTGCCCCGGTCAGGCTCTCGTCTGCGTCCAGCATTCCCGCGCCTGCCGAGGCGCCGAGCGCCAATCGGGGAACAATCGCCATTGCCCCGTCGGATGCATTCATGGACGAGCGCGCGCCGCCGCTTCCCTGTTGCCGCATCATCGGCGCCGATGGTTCCAACCGCCCGCCGAGCACCCTTTCATCGACTCCGAAATAGCGCGCCAGTGTTCGCCGATCATCCTCGTCGAGCTTCCGTGGGCTGCCGCGCTTTATATATTGCTGAATATACGCAGCGTTGCGTCCGAGCAGACGCGACATCGCACCGTAATTCTCGCCCTGCGTGGTGATCAGGCGATCAAGTGCCCGGCGGACCGATTCTTCATCCATAGGTCACACCATAATGAAAGGAAATATCCTAGACAAGTAGGATAATTCATAAAATATAGGATTATCCCTATCGTGATTCGCGATTCGGTCCGGTAAATTCACTAAGACAAAGGATGAAAAATGGTCCTGCTACAGAAAATCGAGAAATTTTTGCGTTCAACAGGCATGGCACCGACACGTTTCGGTCGCAACAGCGTCCGCGATCCGCGCCTCGTGTTCGACATGCGCAACGGTCGCGAACCGGGCAATCGCATGACCAAAAGAGTAGAACATTTCATGAACATTGCGCAAGTCGGAGCTACGAAATGATAGAATTGAAGGAAAAATCCTCTGCTATTCCTCTTGGCCGGGCGCGCCCTCGTCATAGCGTCCGTGCCGCGCGATCAGGTATTCCGATACGGCGCGACCCACATGCAAGGCTGATTGCGCAATTGCTGACGCTCGGCGGAGAGGCAGCGACGGTGCTGGAGGCGCAGAGCCGCCCGTGGGCCAGTGCAACATTTGTCGGCGCGCAACATTTTGTGCTGGTCGAATTCACAGAATCTGCCCGCGACAGCCCCAAGGCTCAGGCCTTCGCGGATGCTTTTGCAGAGGCGGAGTTTGCCATCCCCGGCCATATCGTCGCGGATGCTACAGTCGATTCGCGTGATACGCTCTGGATCGAAGCAGGATGTGTCACCCGGTTCCGGCTGGTCGTTTTGACAATCGAGGAGTGGTAACGCCTAGAGCGGTTTGCGATCCGATTGCATCAGCTCGACCGCTCTATCTACTTGTTTTACCGCGTTTTCCGAGT
>JBDTLS010000189.1:0-5653 GCA_039934655.1 Sphingobium sp. | reverse complement strand
CTCGCCGGCCATGGATTCTCGCCTGAAATTTTCCGGCGCCTATCCCTTTTTGTCTCGTCTGTCACGCAGATTCAGCAATATAGGACATAGTAGCTGCCCTATATTATGCGTTTCGTTTCGTTTGAGCCGATTTTACGCTCAAGCCGCCGCCGCTTTATTTCCGGATCGGACCTATTTGGTCAGAAGCCAGACTAGAGCCACGCCGCCAACGATGATTCGATACCAGGCGAAAGGGGCGAATCCGTGTTTGCCGACAATGCCTACGAACCAGCGGACGACGAGCAGGGCGACGATGAAGGCCACGACAAAACCGATCGCGATTTCACCCATGCCGACCCCTTGGGCCGCAACGAGCGTGTCGTGATGCTTTGCCAGTTCAAGCACGCTGGCACCGAGCATGGTGGGGATTGCGAGAAAGAAACTGAACTCGGCTGCGGTGCGGCGCTCGACGCCCAGCGACAGCGCGCCGAGGATCGTGGCGCCCGACCGGCTGACTCCCGGGATCATCGCGAGACACTGCAGGAAGCCGATGCCGACTGCCGTTGTCGCGGGGATTTCGGCGACGCCGACAGTTTTTCCTGGTTTCACCAGCCGCTCGATCAGGAGGATGGCGATGCCGCCGACGATCAGCGCGATCGCGACGACTTTTGGTTGGAGCAGCAGCGCCTCGATATGCTTGCGGAGCGCGAGGCCGATCACGGCGGCGGGTATGAAGGCGATGAGGAGGTTGCGCACGAAGCGGATCGACACCGCATCGCGCTTCGCCAACCCCATCAGCACCGCCCAGAAGGTTCGCCAGTAGAGCACCACCACAGCGAGGATTGCGCCGAGCTGGATCACGATGTTGAACAGCTGCCAGCGCGAATCGTCATAGCCGAGCACAGCGCCAGCCAGGATCAGATGACCGGTCGAGGAGACCGGCAGGAACTCGGTCACCCCCTCGACAATGCCGAGCAGGATGGTGGTGATCAGATCGTGCACGCGCTTCCCCTTAAGCGGCCTGGCCGCGACAAGATGTATCGATCATTCAGCGATTCACGCCGCTGCGTGAGTCCCGAATCGGCCGTGGCGGCGATAGCGGACGAGCCAACCGGGCGCGACCGCATCCATTGGCGTTGGCGTGATGCCAAGCGTGGCCAGTCCGTCGACCCCGGTCACGACGGTGTCGCGCTGGAGCATCCGCCATTGATCTCGCGTGATCGGCGCGCCGGGGAGGAAACCGCCCATGGCGATCAGCCCGCCCACGACATCGGGAAGGTCGAGAATCGTGGGATCGCGGCCGATCGCGCCAGCGATCCAGCGGATGAGCGCGCCCATCGTCAGGATATCGGGGCCGCCGAGCTCAAGAGTCTGGCCCGCCGCCGGATCGCCAAGTGCCGCTTTTACAGCCTGTGCCACATCGGCGACATAGACTGGCTGGAACCGCGCGCGGCTCCGCAACACCGGAACGACGGGCGCCCGGGCGATCATCGCGGCGAAGCGGTTCACAAAGGCGTCCTCGCGGCCGAAGACGGTCGCGGGTCGGAGAATCGTCGCGGCGGGGAAAGCGGCGCGTACCGCCGCTTCGCCGGCGGCCTTTGCGCGGCCATAAGCGGCGGGCGATTCGGGATCGGCGCCGATCGCCGAGAGATGGACGAGGGTCGACACGCCGGCCGAGGCCGCCGCCTCGGCCACTGCCCTGGCGCCGCCTGCCACCACACCGTCCAGATCCGAAAAGCTGCCGGCGAGATTAACGACCGCATCAGCCCCCGCGACGGCGCGCGCGATTGTCCCGGGCTTGCGGACATCGGCGGCGACGAACTGGATTTGCCCCAGCCCACCGAGCGGCTTCAGAAACAGCGCCTCGCGCGGATCGCGCTGCGCGATTCGGAGGCGCGCGCCTCCTGCCAGCAATTCCTGGGCGGCGTAGCGGCCGATAAATCCGCCGCCGCCGATCAGCGTAACCAGCCTGTCCTTCATGCCCTGTAATGCCTTGCCTGATGTGGAGGCCCCCCTTGCCTCAGGGAGGCTCGTGTTGACAAGGCGCACGACCCTAACCTAAGGCGCGCCCCCTACCCCGTGCCCAGATGGCGGAATTGGTAGACGCACCAGCTTCAGGTGCTGGCGCTCGCAAGGGCGTGGAGGTTCGAGTCCTCTTCTGGGCACCATTCTCCCGTCTCATGACGCCCCAGAACCATCGACAAAACGCTAGAAATTTGCCATTTTCTCCGTGGTTTTGTCCGAAGATGTCCGATCAGATTTCAGTCGATCTCCCTCGGGGGACGCGCCTTAGCTCAACCCCCACCCTTATTGGCCTTCAGCATCACCCGGCGGCACAATCAGCGGAGCGTCAGACCCGCGCATGCCACAGGAGCAGATATATCCTTCGAATATTGGCCTAAGTAATTGATAGATAACACGTCGTTCGATTTTCGAAGGCGTGTCAATGAGGCAGGCGGGTCGGGGATAAACAGCGATTCTTCCCGAGGGATGGGATGGCGCATCGTGCCCCCATCTCCATTGTACTATCGAGGCCATTGTTCCTGCGCATGCGCTCCTAAGATCGAAGCGGCGTCGACTGTTCGAGAGAGTATAAGGCCACGAAGCCTTGCATGCAGACAGCGCCTCGTCGTGAAAAAGGCTCGGTTGCGAACGCTGCTTTAATCCAGTCCTTAGTCGTGTTATCGGCCGAGCGGTCTCCTCTTCCCGAGGTGATTGGCCATCGAAGCGAACGGAATCGTATCAAGGATAATCCGGGTAACGGCGTCTAGTTACGTCCTTGCGACGGTGGCATTTCTGAAACAATTCGTTGAAAAATCAAATTCGGGTCTGCGCAACGAAATCTGCAATGGAGCACGAAATGCCTAAGATCTGGATGAGGTTAGCCACGGCCTTTGCCGTCCTGTTCACTGTATCAGCCACCCCGGCAATGGCCCAAGCCACACGTACCTGGGTTTCCGGGGTCGGCGACGATGTCAATCCTTGCTCGCGTACCGCGCCCTGCAAGACGTTCGCTGGGGCCATTTCCAAGACTGCGGCGGGCGGTGAGATTAACTGCCTTGATTCGGCGGGCTTCGGAGCCGTGACGATCACCAAGGCCATCACGCTCTATTGTAATGGCCCAAGTAATGGCGGCATACTGGCTTCTGCTACGAATGCCGTCGTTATCAATGCAGGCCCGACGGACGCAGTAGTCCTGAGCGGCCTCGATATCGACGGAACGGGAACCACCCTTGGTCTGAACGGAGTCCGTTTCCTGGCGGGAGGATCGCTAGTTGTCATGAACTGCAACTTCCGGAATTTCTCAACGAATGGGATCAGTTTCGCCCCCGGCGGCGATGCCGCGCTTCATGTCATCGATACGACATTCAACAAAGCGGGCCAGGGCGCTACCGGTGCGGGAATCAACATTCGCCCGTCGAGTGCTGCGACCGCGACGGTCACGATTACTGGCACGCAAATTACTGGAGGCACCTTCGGGATCATTGCCGATGGATCTGTGACAACCGGTAAGATAGACGGTGTCGTCCGTGATAGTGTTGTCAGCCACAACTCACAAAATGGTATCACCGCCAGCAACGGCACAGCCGCCCATGTGACGCTGTTGCTTGATAATGTTTCCGTTTCAGGAAACGGAAACAAGGGCCTGTCGGCCGGGGGGGCGGGCGCCAACCAAGGCATGCTGGTGGGCAATTCAACAATCTTTGGCAATACCGCAGGCTTGTTCACCTCGGGCTCGGGTGCTCTCGTTTCCTACGGGAATAATCGCGTCAATGGTAACAATGGCGCGGATGGCGCCTTCTCGTCGTCGGTTGCGACCAAATGATTCGCGGGGCGTGCCGAGACTGCTAAGTGTGGCCGCCCATCCGCGCGACCGTCATAGGGGACATCTCCCCTATGACGGTTGGCAGGCCGGCTTACTGGCAGACTCGAAAGTTTATCAGGCGCGACGGGTTATAAGTGGAAGTTCGGATATTTGCGATGTCATCGCAGCCATGCTGCCCGCCGGCAAAGTCGCCTCGACCACAGGCCAATAATATAGCTCAACCGCGTTTCGTTCAGGCTCCAGGATTCTACGCGGTCGTTTCCCCAACATAAAGCATTGCTTCCCATTCTCGTCTGTGAGACCCCAAGCAAGGTTTGTGGGGGATGACATGATGATATCAAACAACCGGGTTTTCCGTTGGCTGGCGCTCACTCTGGCGCTCGCCTTGACGAGTCTGCTCGCCAGCGCGCCGGCTTCGGCGCAGGCGACGCGGACCTGGGTTTCGGCCTTGGGCAGCGATGCGAACCCATGCAGCCGTACCGCACCGTGCCTGACGTTCGCCGGCGCGATCAGCAAGACCGCCGCCAGCGGCGAGATCAACTGCCTCGATCCCGGAGGTTTCGGTACCGTCACCATCACCAAGGCGATCACCCTCTATTGCAGCGGCCTCGGCAACGGCGGCGTATTGACAGCGTCAGGCTCTGGCATCACCGTCAATGCAGGCGCCAGCGACGTGGTCATCATCGACGGCCTCGATATCGACGGGGCCGGCGCCAGCGGCCTATTGGGAATCAACTTCGTCGCCGGCGGTTCGCTGATCGTGCGCAATACGGTGATCCGCAACTTCGCCCGTTCCGGCATCGAGTTTTCTCCCGCCGCCAATGCCACGCTCACGGTCGACAACACCACGATCATCAACGTCGGCAACATCGGCGGTTATGGCGGGATCAATATCTCTCCAACGATGGCCGCGGCGGTTCGCGCCAATGTCTCGCGCAGCCAGTTCAGCAACGACGGTTTTGGCGTGCTAGCCAATGGAAATAACACCAGCGGGTCGGTCTTCGTCGCCCTGCGCGATACCAACATCACCAATAGTGGCCAGCATGGTGTATATACGATCAACAACGGGACCGCACTTTTTTCGACTATTTCGCTTGACGGGGTCACGGTCGCGGGCAGCACAAGTTACGGACTGTTCGCAACCGGAGTCCGTGCCGGCATGCTGGTCAATAATTCGAGCATCAATAACAACGTCAGCGGCGGCGTAATCTCGGGTAGCGGTGGTGTCATCTATTCCTATGGCAATAACCGGCTAAACGGCAACAACGGCAACGATGGCACTTTCACCGGCATATTGTCGACGCGCTGATCCGGGAGGAGCGGAGTCGTCGGAAACCAGATGACCCGCGGGGTGGGCCAGGACCGTCAGGTGTCGCCGTGACCGTCATATGGGATACTCCCGTGTGACGGTCCCCGGTTCGGCAGACCGGCCCTTTGCTGACCGACCTTCCTGCTATAGGCATCATGGCGCTTCTCCCCAGCTTCCAGTGGATACACTGCCGCAATGCATGCCTCTTCAATGGAAAATATGCGTAGATGCCATGCGCGCCACATCGTGGGGAGCTCGCTGGAAGCGCAGGATTGCGTTCGCGTGCTCGATCTTGGCGGATCCGACGTCAACGGCAGCTACCGGGAAATCTTTGCCCACCCGCGCTATGCATATACGGTGGCCGACATTGACGCTGAGGCCGGCGTTCATCTCGTTTTGCAGGATCCCTATCGCCTGCCGCTCGATGATGGTTCGATCGACATCGTTATTTCGGGGCAGATGCTGGAACATTGCGAGTTTTTCTGGCTGACCTTCGTCGAGATGGTCCGAGTGCTTCGGCCAGGCGGGTTCATCTTTCT
>JBDTLS010000188.1:0-5678 GCA_039934655.1 Sphingobium sp. | reverse complement strand
GACGTCGCCGACGACGAGAGTGGCGTTGGGAGGCACCGCCCACCGAAAGCCGGTGGTCAGATTGTCGATAACGACGATGTTCCATCCGGCGTCACGCAAGGCCAGCACAGCATGGCTGCCGATATAGCCCGCGCCGCCCGTCACCAATACCGTCACTTTCGCTGTCATCTGGTCCCTCGTCAGTTCATCGGCCGATTGCGCACCGGCATAGAGGCGCTGGACCAGATTTGGCAATGGGGCAGAATTACGACGTTTTCCTTAACGGGAACGGATATGCACGAAATCAGGCTGCCTTGGTCGCTGTGTCGGGGGCATAAAATGTCGTCCGCGCCTCTGCCATTTCACGCATTTGTGCGGTTGGTGCGAAGCGATCACCATATTGCCGGGTCAGCCGATCCAGCGTCTCCACCACTTGGGCAAGCCCAATTGTGTCCATATGGCTGAATGGCCCGCCGGTGTAAGGTGCGAAACCCCAGCCGAAAATCGCGCCGATGTCGCCATCCTGGGGCGCGGTCAGCACGCCTTCGGCATAACATCGCGCGCATTCGACCAGTTGACGATAGAGCAATCGCTCCCGCACATGGGCGGGTGCCGGTTGCAGGGCGGCATGCGGAAAGGCATCTGCCAGACCCGGCCACAGCGATTTCTGGCCACCTTCGGGATAGTCGTAAAAGCCTTTGCCATTTTTGCGGCCCAGTCGGCCAAGCTCGACGACCATTTTCTCCATTACATCGTCGGCGCGGCTGGCTACATAGGCATCGCCCAACTCCTTTTTAGCGGCGGACATAATCTTGTAGCCAAGTTCAATCGAAACCTCGTCAGAGACGGCGAGGGGGCCGACCGGCATCCCAAGCTGTTTGCCGACGTTTTCAATAAGGGCAGGGTTGACGCCCTCGGCGAGCATCTCGGTGCCCTCTTGAACATAAGTGATGAAACAGCGTGACGTGTAGAAGCCGTGGCTGTCGTTGACGACGATCGGTGTCTTTTTGATTTGCGCGACAAAATCTAGTGCTTTTGCAATGGCCTGAGCGCCAGTCTTCTTGCCAAGTATGATCTCGACGAGCGGCATTTTTTCGACCGGCGAGAAGAAGTGGATGCCGATGAAATTGTCGGGCTTGCTCCACGCTTTGGCGAGGCCAGTGATGGGCAATGTCGAGGTGTTGGACCCGAATATCACATCCGCACTCAGCACGGCTTCGACCCGGTGAGTGATTTCCGCCTTGATGGCGGGGTCTTCGAACACTGCTTCAATCACGAAATCGCATCCGGCGAGGTCGGCGACATCGGTGACAGGCGTGATGCGGCTAAGCGTTTCAGCCATTTTTTCGGGTGTCATCCCTTTGCCCAGCCGTTTGGAAAGCACATCGCTGGCATGGGCTTTGCCCTTTTCGGCCGCGGCCATGTCGCGATCGAGCAGCATCACTTCTATGCCCGCCTGCGCTGCCACTGTTGCAATGCCCGCGCCCATCATGCCCGCGCCGAGCATGGCGAGCTTGGTGGTGGGGGCAGGGGCAATGTCTTTGGGACGCCGCGCGCCGCGTTCGGCCGCCTGTTTATTTACGAACAGCGACCGCACCATGTTGCGCGCTTGCGGATCGGCCAGCACCTTGGCGAAATATTTGCTCTCGATACGGATCGCGCGGTCCATCGGCAATTGCGCGCCTTCGTAAACGGCAGAAAGCAGGGCAACAGGGGCGTGCATATTGCGCTGTGTCTGTTTGAGCATCATCGGCACCGCGCCCATGAATGTCTGGGCGAAGGCAGGGTTCATGCTGCCAACACCGCCGGGGAAGCGATAGTCCTTGCGGTCCCACGGCTGTGTGTTGGCGGTGGGGTTGTCCCTGACCCATGCCTTGGCGGTATCGAGCGCAGAGCCGGATGGCACCACCGCATCGATCAGCTTGAGCGCCGCGCCTTCGGCAGGGCGGAACAATTTGCCTTGCAGCATATACATCAACGCGGTTTGCACACCGGCAATGCGCGGAAAACGCTGGCTCCCGCCGCCACCGGGGAACAGGCCGATAAGTATCTCGGGCAGGCCAAGCTGGGTCTTCGCGCTGTCACCGACCACACGGTAATGGCAAGCCAGCGCCAGTTCGAAGCCGCCGCCGACGCAAATGCCCTCTATGGCGCAGGCCACCGGCTTGCCGCATGTTTCCAGACGCCGCAAAATAGAATTCAAAACGAATACGCGCTCAAACAAGGTCGGCATATCGAGTGCCTGCCCTTTGGGTGGCAACAGCATCGTTTCCATAGCTTTCAGGTCCATACCGGCCATGAAGCCGCTGGATTTCCCCGATGCGATGACCGCGCCCTTGATCGCGTCCTCACTGGCCAGGCGGTCGATTGCTTCGGACAGATCGGTCAGAAACTGCGCGCCAATGACATTCATCGATTGCCCCGGCACATCAATCATCAGGGTGGCGATGCCGTCGGAATCCACATCAAAACGGATGGTCTTGTTCATACTCTTGTCCTCTCCGTCTAATCTTACAGGCGTTCGATAATCGTGCCGGTGCCCATGCCCGCGCCGACGCACAGGTTGATGAGCGCGGTGCCTTTGCCCGACCGTTCCAGTTCATCGAGCGCCGTGCCCAGCACCATCGCGCCGGTTGCGCCGAGCGGGTGGCCCATAGCAATCGCGCCGCCATTGATGTTCACATCCTTATGGTCGAGGTCGAGGGCCTGCATGTAGCGCAATATCACGCTGGCGAAGGCTTCGTTCAGTTCCCACAGGTCGATGTCGTCCTTGGTCATCCCCGCCCGCTTGAGCAGCTTTTGCGCGATGCTCTCCGGCCCCGTCAGCATGATCATCGGTTCTGAACCGATGGAACCCATCGCGCGGATGCGGGCGCGGGGCTTGAGGCCGTATTTTTCGCCCATCGCCTTGCTACCAACGAGCACGGCGGCGGCGCCATCGACGATGCCGGACGAGTTCCCGGCATGGTGGACATGATTGATGCGTTCAACCTCTGGATAGCGGAGCAGCGCCACGGTATCGAAACCGGGCATTTCCTCTCCCATCGCCTGAAAACTGGGCTTCAGGCTGCCAAGTGACTGCATGTCGGCTTCTGGGCGCATATGCTCGTCATGATCCAGCACGACCTCGCCGATCACGTCGCGGATCGGCAGGACCGAGCGCGCGAAACGCCCTTCATCCCACGCGATCTTGGCGCGACGCTGGCTTTCCACCGCATAAGCATCGACATCATTGCGCGAAAATCCGAATTTGGTTGCGATCAGGTCCGCCCCGATGCCCTGCGGCGCGAAATAGACGTGGTAGGCGACGGCAGGATCGGTGGCCCATGCACCGCCATCTGACGCCATCGGGATGCGGCTCATCGATTCGACACCGCCGCCGATCGCGAAGTCGGCTTCGCCCGATATAACCTTGGCCGCCGCGATATTGACGGCTTCGAGACCGGAGGCGCAAAAACGGTTGATCTGTACGCCGGCCGTGGTTTGAGCATAGTCGGCGTTCAGCACAGCGACGCGGGCAATATCCGCACCTTGTTCGCCGACCGGCGTTACGCAGCCCAGGATGACATCGTCTACATCCGCGGTGTCAATGCCGGTGCGATCGCGAATGCCACGTAAAACCTGTGTGGTCAGGTCAATCGGCGTTATGTCGTGCAGCGCGCCGTCCTTTTTGCCTTTCCCGCGTGGACTACGCACGGCGTCGTAAATATAGGCTTCCATCGCGAACAGCTCCTACAGATTTTCCTGAATTTCAGGACTTAATGTGCGCTTCTTGGTGAAAAGCGCAAGGGGCGGAAAGCAACTGCGATTCATTCAGCCGACCTCCGACGGTCAAGTCGGCGAGGTTTCCGTTACGTCCGTTGCGAAGCGCATTTTAGGTGATTTTTTTGTGACCTGATGCGATTTAGGCACATCGACCGTATTCAGAGTTGGTGAATGCTGCTGTGGGGTGGAAAATATGGGACGAGAAACCTATATGCGCAGCTTCGAGATAAGTGAGGGCACAATGCACGATCATGACAAAGGGCATAGCGCCACCAGCCCGAAATTGCCTGTGCCCGATGAAGTGCAGGACGCGGTCCGCACGCTGATCCGTTGGGCGGGGGATAATCCTGATCGCGAAGGTTTGATTGAAACGCCATCGCGGGTGGCCCGCGCCTGGAAAGAATATTGCGAGGGCTATGCAGATGACCCCGCCTATCACCTCTCGCGCGTTTTTCACGAAGTCGGTGGATATGACGAAATCGTGTTGTTGAACGACATACCGTTCCAGTCGCATTGCGAGCATCATATGGCGCCGATTATCGGCAAGGCGCATATCGCCTATCTGCCGGGCGAATATGTCGTGGGCATCTCCAAGCTAGCCCGCGTGCTCCATGCCTACGCCAGCCGGTTGCAGGTTCAGGAGCGGCTGACGGCCGAAGTGGCCGATTGCATCTGGGATAATCTCCACCCCCTCGGCGTCGCGGTGGTGATCGAAGCGACCCACGGTTGTATGACCGGCCGGGGTGTACGCACGCATGGCGTGGTGATGAAGACCAGCCGCATGATGGGCGCGTTCCGCGACGATGAGAAGAGCCGCAAGGAAGTGTTGCGCCTGATGGGGTTTTGATCCTTGAGCGAAACAGGCACTGGTAGGGCGTCCGCTCCCCTCGCACTGGTAACGGGGGGGCACCGACGGCTGGGCGGCGTGATTGCAGCTCATCTTGCGCGCGCGGGCTATGCGCTCGCCTTGCACGGCAGCCATGAGGTCGATCTCGATCCCGCATTAGCGGACGCCTTGGTGGCTGGGGATACGCAATGGCATGGCTTCGTTGCCAATTTTGAGGATCCCGGCGAAGCTGGCTCCCTCATCGCACAAGTGACCGAAGTGTTTGGCAGGGCACCTGATTTGCTGGTTAACAGCGCGGCGCTATTTGGGCAGGATCGGCTCGATGATGTCACTGCTGCTGACCTGACTCGCCATTATGCGGTCAATTGCATGGCGCCGGTGTTGCTGACCAAAGCCTTTGCGGCTGCCGGAGAGGGGCAGGAATGGCACACGCATAACCGCAATATTATCAACATCCTTGATCAGCGTCTCTCGCATCCGCATGGCGACCAATTGAGCTATACGCTTTCCAAGCAGGCGTTGGCCGGTTTCACCCAGGTCGTCGCGCGCACGCTTGCGCCGCATATCCGCGTCAATGCCGTGGCGCCCGGCCTGACGATTGCGACTGCGGATTACAGTGCGGACCAACTGGATCGTCTTGCGGATATGATGCCGCTGGAGCGCCTGCCGCTGCCCGACCAGATCGCGCAGGCGGTCGTCTATCTCGCCGGAGCATCCGCGGTTACGGGGCAGGTTCTGGCCGTAGATGGCGGCGCGCACATGAAGAGCTTCGCCCGCGATTTCATGCATTTGTGAGGCTGCATTTATAGGGCGGGCCGACAGCCGGATTGGTCTATCTCAAAGTCATTCGCCTAGCTCCGCAGGCGGTCTATAGCCTGCGCCAGCGCGACATAGAGCTTGCCCATGTCCGACGAGAGGATGGTGACCGCTAGCGCGCTGCCGTCGCGCGTCGACAGTATGGCGCGCAGCATTGCTTCGAAATCGTGGATATAGCGGTTCACATGTTCATGGAATGCGCTGTTCTCATCATAAAGCTGGGCAATGGAGCGCGCCTTGACGAAGAAGCGGGTGACCGCAGCGCTTGCCA
>JBDTLS010000187.1:0-5691 GCA_039934655.1 Sphingobium sp. | reverse complement strand
ACTTCTCAGTGAAAATTTATGCCCCTCCCGGGTCAGCTCTCAGTGCAAATCAACACATACGTGCTTAAAAACACCGTTTCGGCCCTCCTCGGGTGGGAGTCGGCTTGGGTTGGGTTTGTTGCGGCCTTGGCAGCCACTGAGCTTGGAGTTGCTATTTCAGGGGGCAATACCATTCTGGAATTCGTGCTGGGCGCGTTAAATGGTTGCCTCGTGTTTCTTACTGCTGGGGGCGCCGCAAGCGCGGTGGCTACAAAAGCTGGCTCGCATGAGCCTACTATCCAATCACTAGAACCCGCCTCACGAAGCGACCGCTTCCTGGCTCGCTGGTTCTGAAACGCTAAGTAGATTGATCGATTAAAATGAAGCAACCTACTCGCCACATTGCCTTGCGCGCCCTTGATGCCGTGATGCAGCCCGACCACACAGCGACGAGCGGGAAGCTCTCCCCCCAACTCGCTGAATTTAGGTATCAGCACAGGGAATGGCTGCTCGATGACAGGATCATAGGGTATGGTTATCTCAGCAAGGGCGGCTCCCTTGGGGCGCCGGGACGTCGCCCTAAGGCCGCTATCTACGTAGATAGCGATGACAAGGCTGACCATTTGAAGGAAATCGTACCCTCATCGATCGATGTGCCCGGCTCTGACATTGCGACGGACGTCGAAATTATCAACATCGGCCATGTTACGCCATCGTCCCCCACTGCTAAAAACCGACCGCTATGTGTGGGGGTGAGCATCTCCCACTCTCGACTGCCATCTGGCAGCATGGGCGCGTTGGTTCGCCACAGCCTTGGCCGTGAGGGCGAATACCACCTTTTGAGTAGCAACCATGTGCTAACGGAGTACAACCGGTTTCAGGCCGGTGATCCCATTTTGCAGCCCGGGACGAGCGACAAAGGGCGTATAACCGACAAAATCGCTGAATTGTCTCATTTCATCGAATTGAATTTCAATGATCAGGAATTTTTGAATACAGCAGATGCCGCGCTAGCGTTGATAACCGACTCGACTTGCCTTCCGGAGGGAATTGGAGCGATGGTCCCAGCGCTGATCAACAGAGGCATTCGACACAATAGCACGGTGCACATGACGGGCCGAACGTCGGGTCGGTCGGTCGGTCAGGTTGTGGACACCGCTGCACGCCTCCGCCTCCGATACCCGCGCGGCCCAAAATCGACGAGCTACGTAGGATTCACGGATGTCGTGTTATGCACGCCTTTCACACGGCGCGGGGATAGCGGAGCGGCTGTCTTGGACGGTAATGATGCGGTTGTTGGCTTGGTTATGGCTGGAAGCGATAGGGCTTCCATATTTTGTAAGATCGGTTATGTTATAGATCAGCTAAATATTAACCAAATTTTGGTGGTGCGATGATAAATGAGAATTTGGCGGAGCGCGCCAAAGATGATGACAAGTTAAAACTCGGAAACTTTCCAGAGTTCGTCGGGCTGGGGATTGTTCCTGTCCGAAAAAGTTCGAGGGAGATGGCCGTAGCCGTCTACGTCTCACGGCCGCTTGCGAAACTTTCAGATTTATTCAAAGTAAGTGTACCCGCCTCGGTGGTGGTTTTCGACCACGGATCAAAATATAGTGTTCCGACGAAGATAGTGAACATCGGCGACCTCCGCCCTTAAGGTTCAGGTGGGCCAACCTGAGAATCGTTGCATAGAAAAATATCGTATTTTACTGCTTGGGAGCGTTGCCTATTGGGTGGGGAATACACCCAAGCCAAGGTCGCGCTTGTGACCCGGCTGACGCGGGAAGTCTCGTCCCGAGAGCGGTAACCGGTCACGCCAACATCCATCAGAATGCGGCAAGCTCCCTACCTCGCGATCAGGAGCCCGCGCGCTTTTATTCGACGTCACGATAGGCCCGCAGAATGCTGGCCATCACCTGAAACCATGGCCGCGATTCGATCCCCAGGCGCAGTACGAGATCGTCCGGCATGGGCTTCGCGCTGTCGCGAAACCAGTATGCGATGTTCGGCACCTCGAACACGTCCATGTCTGGGAACACCTCATCCTCGTCGAGAACGAAGATCGCTGGCAGATCGCGATAGAGGTCCGCGAAATGCTCATGCATCGCGTGATAAGAGACGCCATCACGAATGGCCCTCGCGACGTAGCTCCGGATGTGGCTCGGCAATCTCCTCGGCGGTGACCGCGTTGACGATGTTACGAGCGTAGAACTCGTAGCGCAGGTAGTCGGCATTCATTGTCCCATCTCCGGAACGCAGTGAGATGGACCTTGATCAAGTTCCCGGCGGGCCTGCCGCCCTCCAGGCCGTCGCTCGATGCGGCCATGATGTTGCGGATGCGTCCCGGCAAACATGACGTTACGCTGGGACGGCGCTGGATTTATAACGTAGGTAGAAGCACGCTCTTCCGCCATCTAAGGGCGGCCTGATCGACAGCGACAACAAAGCTTAAGGCGGCGTCGCTGGCAGCTACCCAGCGACGCCGACACTTACGGCCCTGTCCATACCAAGGACTCCAGACCGTGAAAGCCCTCTGCCGATTCCGTCACGCAAAGTCAAGAACAGATTCAGAAAACACGTACCACTTCGTGAATATGTCCGCCGCATCACGCGTATTTGAACTTTACGTTGAATTACTCGTGAACTTTTATGTGAACTTACTCGTGGAATAATTTTCAACATCAAGTTGAATTAGTACGTGGACTACACCGTCATCATCGCCATGTACGCCAACACGACCATTAGCAACCGCAACACACTAAGCAACGTACTAACTCGTGGACTATGTAGCGGAATACCAAACAGCGATCGTAACACCACGCGCAACGACGTAGCTGCTAACGCGAGCATCAGTACGAATGTCGAAATCACCTCTGATACCCACGCACGCGAACCCATGATCGCTTCGTACGTGGCAACAGCGTATGAATCACCAAAGGGCATACGCCGAGTAGCGGAGTAACAGGCCGAATTGATCGAGAGGAAGGCAAATTCGATGGGTAAGGTGAACTACGACTGGCTTGAAGGCATCACCCGCGTTCTGAAAGCCGGTGAAAAGCTCGATCAACGATGGGTTGAGATTATCGCATATCACACTGCGCTCGAACTCGAACTCAACGAGATGCTGCTAAAAAGCCTTCTACGCGGCGAAGCGGTTACCGGCAGCAACCCGCGTTTTACCTTCGGGCAGAAGGTCGCCATTCTAAAAGCGTGTTGGCAAGGGAAGGCGGACGATGCCGACAAGCTGTGCCGGATACTCTTCAGCTTCAACGAACTGCGAAACGCGGTGGCACATCCCGACAAAAAGAAGACCCGAGCTGAACTGAAGAACCTAGCTGACGCTTATCTCGCGCTAGTGCCCAACCTTGGTCATGCACCGACCATCGCCGAGATTGCGCAAGGCGTTTGCGCGTTCATGGGTGATGGGATCATGCCGCATGATTTGGAGAATATGGCGAACGGCCTGGACCATCTCGTCAACGTCGCAATGCCGAAGGCGCTAGGCGTGAAAGGTGACGCGGCTGATATTGAACGTGCCGGATAGTGGTTGCCGGTTATAGCGTAGAGAAAGTCGCGAAGCGCTTTGGTGTCGGCAGGTCCACGCTCTATCAGCATCTCAAATGATTGAACTTGCTAAATTATTTTCAACAGTGATAGAATATTACATGGATTTGTCGGCGTCAGCCGCAGACAAATTTACTGGATGCGCGGTGGAGCGTGCTCACGACATTATTGACGGCTCGTTGGAGCATGAAAGCTAATCCGCCCAAAGCGGAATTGGCAAAGGGATAGCTCGAATTCTCTCATGGCTCTTGCGAGCGCCGCCTTCGGGCGGCGGGGGGAGGTTCGATGAAATCGCTGTCGCCGCAAGAGCTGCGGGACCTGCGCTCTGACATGTCCGGGCTTGGCATCGACGATGCCCAGCTCGATGACCTCATTCGCCTAATCGACAATGTAGTCATTTCCATCATCGATCAAAGCCACGGCAAGCACCCTGTCCAATTATCGCTCGCCGCGAGGGCAAACTACGCTTTTCAGGGCGAGTCAAACTGTGATAACCTCCCTAAAATGTCCAATAAAGAGCAAGTTACTCTTAGGAGTCGAACTCCTAAGGCGATCAAGATTCCGAAGGGGGATTATCAACCGTGAGCCGCAAGACTAACCAGAAGGCGATTATATATTGCCGGGTCAGCACCAAGAAGCAGGCCGAGGAAGGCAACGGCCTTACTTCGCAAGAAACCCGTTGCCGCGAATATGCTGGCCAACGCGGCCACGAGGTTGTCGGCGTTTTCACTGACGAGGTTTCGGGCAAGCTCGCGCAACGGCCCGGCTTGGACGCGATGCTCGCCTTCATCCGCACAAATCGGAAGCTCGGTCTTGTCGTGGTCATTGACGACATCAGCCGAATGGCGCGCGATGTCCGAAATCATTTTGACCTCAAGGAATCGATCTTCCGTGCAGGAGCCACGCTGGAATCGCCCACGGTCGAATTCGGCGAAGATTCCGACAGCATTCTGATCGAGCATCTGCTGGCAAGCGTGGCTCAACACCAGCGTCAGAAGAACGGAGAGCAGGCCAAGAACCGGATGCGCGCACGCCTTCAGGGCGGTTACTGGGTATTCAACGCCCCATTTGGTTATCGCTACGAGCGCAGCCCGGCAGGCGGCGCGGACCTCGTGCGCGACGAACCCCTAGCATCGATTATCGCCGAAGGGCTCGAAGGCTATGCCTGCGGACGCTTCAACTCCAAGGCGGAGGTGAAGCGCTTCTTCGAGTCGCATCCGCAGTTTCCTGTTTGCCGTCACGGCTATCTGACGAACGAGCAGGTTCACCGCATTATGACCCGCCCAATCTATGCGGGATATGTCGAGAGCAAGGTGTGGGTTGTATCGCTGCGGCCCGGTCAGCACGAAGCGTTGATCCCCATGGCGACTTTCCACCTCATTCAGGAGCGGCTGGCTGGCAAACCATTCGCCCCGGCGCGCGCCGACGTACATTTAGATTTTCCGCTTCGGGGATGGGTCTCATGCGGAACTTGCTCTCACCCAATGACCGCAAATTGGAGTCAGGGTCGTAGCCGGAAATACCCATTCTATGTGTGCCGTCATCGCGGGTGCGAGAAGTTTGGAAAGAGCGCCGCTCGCGACAAAGTCGAAGGAGGCTATGAGGACATGCTTCGCGCGCTAGCACCCAGCGCCGAGCTGTTCGAGCTTGTTAGCAAGCTATTCCGCAAGCGCTGGGATGAGGCGCAGGCCAAGACGGCTGATTCAGCCGTCGTTCTGAAGCAGGAGATTCTCGGCATCGAAAAGAAGGTCGATCACTTGCTGGATCGCGTCATGCATAGCGAGAGCCAGACTGTCATCACGCGCTACGAGGCGGAGATCGAAAAATTGGAGCGCGAGAAGTTCGCACTAGGCGAAAAACGTGCGCTCTGCGGCACCGTATCGCGCGACTATATCGAGACTTTTCGAACCGCCATGGAGTTCCTCGGGAACCCTTGGAATCTCTGGGAAAACGGCACTTTCGAGGACAAGCAGATTGTTCTTCGACTCACATTGGCCTCTCATATCCAGTACGACTGGGATGAAGGCGTTCGAACCGCAGATTTCTCCTTGCCGTTCAGGCTGTTTGGGGATTCTCGGAACCGAGAGAAGGTGATGGCGGAGAGGGTGGGATTCGAACCCACGGTACCGTTACCGGCACAACGGTTTT
>JBDTLS010000186.1:0-5708 GCA_039934655.1 Sphingobium sp. | reverse complement strand
CTGGCTCCCCGAGTAGGATTCGAACCTACGGCCATTCGATTAACAGTCGAATGCTCTACCGCTGAGCTATCGGGGAGCAGCCCTGCTTGCGCTGGGCAGGTCGCGCCTATAGCAGGCGGTTTCGCTGTTTTGCAAGGGGCATCATGTGATAAATTGTTCGGCGGCGATCCGGTCATCAAGCGTGTGTTCGGGATCGAACAGCAGCGTCAGCGGCGTGCTGCGGTCGATGCCGACTTCAACACAGGCGACGTCGCGCACTTCGCGCTGGTCCCCCACGGCGCTGACCGGGCGTTTGGCCGGGTCCATCACCGTGAAGCGCACGCGGGTATTTTCGGGCAATATCGCCCCGCGCCAGCGGCGGGGCCGGAACGGGCTGATCGGAGTGAGTGCTATCAGCCCTGACCCCAGCGGCAGGATCGGCCCCTGGGCGGAAAGATTATAGGCGGTCGACCCGGCAGGGGTTGCGACCAGCACGCCGTCGCATACCAGTTCCGGCAACACGACACGATCATTGACCGATACTTCTAGCCATGCCGTCTGGCGCGTTTCACGCAGCAGCGATACTTCGTTGATGGCGGGCAGGGTCGCGATCTCGCCAGCGACCGTGGTGGCCGTCATGCGCAGCGGATGGACGACAAAGGGTTTCGCGGCATCAATGCGCTGATCGAACCGCTCCAGCCGCCATTCGTTCATCAAAAAGCCGATTGTGCCCAGGTTCATGCCAAAAATGGGCAGGATATGGCCGTCTTCCAGCATATTGTGGAGCATTTGCAGCATGAAGCCGTCGCCGCCCAACGCTATGATCATGTCGGCGTCCGCGATGTCCACAAAGTCGTAGAGACTGCGCAGGCGCTCGCCCGCCGTTTCCGCTGCCGGAGTCGGGGAAACCACCAGCGCGCGGCGCGTCAATGGCTTGCTCATCCGCCGGTAACGCTCATGTGGCGGCGAGTGGCAGGCTGGCTTTGGCCGTCGCCGATGGCAAACTCATGTGCGAGCGGCTTGGCGATCAGCGCGCGGTCGAGCAAGCCATCGATAGCGTCTGCGCCACCGGTGCGGAAGGCCGATTTCAGGTCAATATGATCGTCGTGACCCAGGCACATGTAAATCCGTCCCTCGCAGGTCAGGCGCATACGGTTGCACCCGGCACAGAAATTATTGCTGAGCGGCGTGATAAGGCCGAGCCGGATCGGCAGGCCCTGCGGCGTAAAATAACGCGCCGGGCCACCGGTGCGATAGGGCAAAGGAGTGAGCGGATACATCGCGCCAATCGCATCGGTTGCCTGCGAGAGGGGCATATAGCGATCAGCACGATCTTCGTCGATCACGCCGAGCGGCATGGTTTCTATCAATGTCAGGTCGAGGCCTTGCCCGGCGCACCATTGCGTCATGTCAACGAACTGATCGTCATTGATGCCTTTCAGCGCCACCATATTGATCTTGACCGCAATGCCTTCATCGCGCGCTGCCGCCAGCCCAGCCAAAACATCATTGATGTCACCGCCGCGCGTAATGAAAGCATAGCCTTCGGGATCGAGCGTATCGAGACTGACGTTGATGCGCCGCACACCCGCATCGGCCAGCATGGCTGCGTGTTGGGCAAGGCGCGTACCATTGGTGGTCAGGGTGAGTTCTTCCAACCCGCCGTGCCCCAGGTGCCTGCCGATTCTGCGCACCAGTTCCCCAAAGTCGCGCCGTACCAGCGGTTCGCCGCCCGACAGGCGGATTTTGCGAACACCGCGCGCGATGAAGCGATCGGCGATGATCGCGATTTCCTCCAGGCTCAGGACTTCACTGCGCGGCAGAAAAGTCATTTTTTCCGCCATGCAGTAACGACACCGCAGGTCACAGCGATCCGTCACCGAAATCCGCAGATAATCGATCTGGCGACCAAAGCTGTCTTTCATCGCAGGTCGCGTCGACCCATTTTCAATTTGTGTTGTACCAGACATAACGCCTTAAGTTATGCCAAGGCGCGCTGCTGTGCAAGCGATGCTGCGGTTTACAATGCGTTGTGCAATAAGTTGCCGGTAACAAGTTGATGTTATGGCGCTCACGGTAGCGCGGATGATTATGAGTGGGACGGAAAGAGCGGGACATGAGTGAAACGACACGCCTGCTGATTCTTTCTACGGGCGACGGACATGGCCAGATGTTGATCGCCGTGGTTGATGGTGCGGGTTCGGGCGCGGCGGAGCGCCTGATACGCGATGGCGCGCGCCTGATTGCCGATGTGCCCTATGATGAAACGACACTCACGGTGACGCTGGCCGATATGCATGACAGGGTGCGGGACGAGCGGACTTTGGTTGCGGGCGCGGACGCCGCTCACGAAGCGCGCGTGCGGGATCACACAGATCAGGATTTCCTCACGGGTCTTTCCAGTCGGCAAGCCGCGATTACATGGCTGGATCAGGCGCTTGCGGGTGGTGATGTGTCGGCGTGTCTGTTGCTGGGGATCAGCCAGTTCGACAGCATCAACGCCGCTTATGGGCAGATGGTGGGTGATGCGTTGCTGGCGCGCGCCGCCGGACGCATTGCTCAGGTCATTGACGAAGCCAATCTGGTCGACAGCCTAGTCGCACGGGTCGGCGGCACCGAATTTCTGGTGGCGTTGCGTGGTGGCAGGGATCCCCCGGACAGCGACCGCGCGCTGATCCTCGCGCGCCAGATTCATGCGGCGGTGGCCCGGCCGTTTGTCGCTGGCGACCATTTGATTCGTGTCACGACCCGCTGCGGCATCGCCGAAGCACTGGCCGGTGACGACAGCGCCCGCATGATGCGTCGCGCAGCTGCTGCCCTCGCCGATGCGCGCCGGTCGGGCGTGGGCGATATCTGCCTGCGCTCCGCCGACAAGCGCGGGCGCGGGTTCGACCCGGAACGGCTGGACGCGGACTTGCGGCTGGCGCTGGAGCGCGGGGAGATCGGCATCATGTATCAACCGCAATATGATTGCGCGAATGACAGCATCGTCGGGGTTGAGGCGCTGGCGCGCTGGAACCATGCGCAGTTCGGGCAACTGGGCGCCGGAGTGTTATTCGATGCAGCCGAGCGTTCAGATTATCTGTTGCCGCTCTCCCGCCATATTCAGCGAGAGGCCTTGCGGCAGGCGGGTGCATGGCCCGCTTCGCTGTCCGCATTGCGCCTTTCCATCAATGTAACGGCGGCCGATCTCGCCCAGCCCGATTTTGTGCCCTATTTACTTGGCATGGTGGATGAGGCGGGCTTCCCGCGTGATCGGCTGACGGTCGAGATTACCGAAAGCGGCCTGATCGAGAACCTCCGTTTCGCGGGCGATGCGGTGCGGCAATTGCGCGATGCGGATATGCTCGTCGCGATCGACGATTTCGGCACCGGCTACTCAAGCCTTGCCTATCTGAAGGCGCTGCATCCCGATTATCTCAAGATCGACAGCGGATTGACGCGCGATATCGCCGGGGCGCCGCGCGACCGTATCATCGTGCGCGGCATCATCGCGATGGCGAAATCGCTCTCGCTCACCGTGATCGCCGAAGGCGTCGAGAACGAAACAGAACTCGCCCTGCTATCCCGCGAAGGATGCGACCTGTATCAGGGCTTCCTGCGTTCGGCCGCGCTGGACAATGCCGCGTTGATCGATTTGATGCAGAGGCAGGCATGACCATTAATCGACGCCCTTGATTTTGCCCCAGGTACGCGCGGCGGTATAGCCCAGATAGCCTGTACCAAACAGCGCGTAGAGCGGCTCGGGAATGCCCGCGAGATACGCATTCATACCGTGCGCAATTGCCCCGGCCATCGCGGGCTGTGCGCCTGCGATCAACCCCATCGGTATCGACCAGAGCAGCAAGGCATACATCACATAGAGGAATGCGGGGCGGGCGCGGCTAGTCCACGGATCGGTCGATTGCGCTTCGACCATGATCGCCGACAATTGCGTGTGTAGCGCCTCCATTTCCTGTGCGCCTTGCAGCTTCAGCAATTCGAGCTTGGCGTTGTCACGCGCTTTTGGATCGGGAATGATCTTGTCGATCAGGCCAGCAATCGGCCCGATCAATCCTTCTAGCAGCGGCATAATTTTCTCCAGCTAATGGGTGTCTCCGGTCACAGTCAGCCGATGCGATTGGCGATCCAGCCATAGGCAAAGGCTTCGTTGGCGGGACGCTGTTCGGTCAGCGCGATATAGCGTTCGCCCTGCAATGCTTCGATGGCTTTGCGCAGCACTGCTTCGCTCTTGGCTCCGCGCACACGCAAAAATGTATTGAGCGCCGCGATCGTCTTATCACCGCACTGGCGATCCACGATGATGTCGAGATAATCGCTTCCGCTGCGGTTGAGTGCGTTGAGCGCACGTTGCAGGAAGCCGATGGCGATTGGCGGCCCCATGTTGACGCCGGTATCGAACATTTCCGCCGCAATCAGCGGCGCGTGTTTGGCTATCTGGTCAAAGCCGGGTCGCTCCCAATAGAGGCGGCGATAGATGCGCGCAGCTTCGCCGCGAGACAGGCTGCGCATATCCCCCACATAACCCTCCGCACGCGCGACCGCTTGCGTTATACCCCAGTTGGTCGCGCCCCCACGATCGGCGGGGTGATCGACATACCCCCCTTCGCGGGCAATCAGTCCGTCAATCATCGCTTCGATATTCATAATATTTATCATCCCCAATGATCGACAAGGATAATAACTAACCTATTTGGATATATGTAGGACAGACATTTATTATTATTGGAAATATGTGCTGTCAGGCCGAGTGACGACGCATAAAGCCCCTGTCATCGCCAAGGCAATGGTGTAAGGATGCGCGCCGAAGCCATCAGTTGCGGAATCCATCGCCGATGAATTATAACGTGAAGCAAGCTAGCGCCGCGACCGCTCCATCTTTCCGCAAGGCGCTCACCACCCGAATTGCCCGTTCCGAATATCTTCATTTCCTCGGAGAATGGCTTAAGCGCCCTCGGCAAACGGCGTCGGTCGTACCATCCAGCCGCCATCTCGCCCGTTTGATGGTGCGCGCGATCGATCCTGCGGCGGGGCCCGTGATCGAGCTGGGCGGGGGCACGGGCGTCTTTACCCGCGCGATACTGGAAACGGGACTGCCGACCGAAAAGCTGGAGGTTGTGGAAATCAACCCGGCGTTTGCGCGCAATTTGCGCCGGCGCTTTCCCGGCGTTGCGATTGTCGAGGTTCCGGCTCAGCAGATATCGGCACATGTCGCGCATGAAACGGGGCAATATCAAACGGTGGTGAGCGGTTTGCCGCTGCTGGCGATGGACAAGGCCACCCATAGCGCGATTTTGCAGGAGGCCTTTGCACTATTGGCGCCGGGCGGCATGTTCGTACAGTTCACCTACTCGGTGCGCTCCCCGGTGGGACGTGACATATTGGACAAGCTGGGGCTGCAAGCGACACGCCTCGGTCAGACGGTACGCAATTTCCCGCCCGCGACCGTATTTGGCTACTGCCGCGCGGGCGAATAGCCGTTTTCGATTTAGTTCCCTGAAAAATCGGGTTTATCTCGTGCTGTCCCCGCTTGGCACAGCCGTTTGTTAACCATCAATTGGCCTTCGCAATTGGTAAACAAATGCTTAACCGATGGCGCATGAAAAGAAGATACCTTGTCCTTACCACCGAGAGCGCACATCATCCCATGCGCAAGATGCTGCCCCCATCGGTGCTCGCCCCGCTGTCCCACGCCAAGACAAAAAACGACAATGATATCAAATTGTTCT
>JBDTLS010000185.1:0-5780 GCA_039934655.1 Sphingobium sp. | reverse complement strand
ATGGGTCGCCCCACCGCGTATCGGATCCGATGATGTCGATTACGAGGACAAGCCCTGCCCGCTCGCGACGCCATGGATTATATTTCGCGGCATAGAATTTTATGTGTCGAATCCGTTGCCGGTATCAGACATTCATGGTCGGTTCCTGAAACGGCACCTCCCGGACATGCTGTGACGAGACAGGTCGGTGCCTTGCAAAGGAGACGAAAAGCAAGCGCCCGACTTTCCCTAATCCACCGGGCCATGGCCAAGGCTCCTGATGCGTCCGGCCAGCGCCGCGCCGGTCCCGACACGCAACATGCGGGCGATGGTGACGACCCCCTGCGATGACCAGGTCCGCCGCACGATTTCAAGCAACGGCGTGCCGGCATTGACGCGCAGCAGCGCCAGTTCCCTGGACGACCCGGTGATCGCACGCACGACTTCACTGCCCTCGCGATAGGGTCTTACGAGCATGAGCCTGGAAAACATCGTCTGGTTCGCAAGGTCGATCGTCATCGCATCCGGCAGGCAATGCGGCGCGATCAGACGATCTTCCAGCTCAATCGGAATGTCATCTTCATGGTGCAGGACCATGGCGTGAAACAATATGGCCTGATCTGCTATCTCGAAGGCCGTGGCTTCGTGAGGTAACGCAGGCCGCAGTTCGCGGGACAATAGTTTGGCGCGATGACGCCCCCCCCGCCCCACAATCTCGTCAATGATGTCCAGGTGCCGATATTCGGTCACATAGGTGCTCGGTTCGGCCACAAAGGTTCCAGAGCCGCTCCTGCGGACCAGAAATCCGCGTGCCGCCAGATCGCGCAGCGCATGATGCACGGTCATCCGGCTGGCGCCGAACTGGACCGTCAGCGCCTGTTCGGACGGGATGCGATCGCCCGGTTTCCATTGCCCGCTCATGATCCGGCCAATGACATGGCCCCTGATTTGGCCGCGCAAGCCCAGCGATAGGTCCGATCGATCCATCAAGCCATTCTATCACAACGGGCGACGGTGGACAGGCCAAGATAAGCTGTATATACATATTTTCATGGTGCCGTGGAATGTCGGCACCTCCATCCCATTTTCATGAATCACCGGAGTGACGACGATGAAGTTCATGTCCGAGGAAGAATCCGCATCGCTCATCTCACACGAGATGGCGTATGAGGCTGCCCGCGAAGCACTGGTCGCCGTCGTCAACGACGCGGTCATGTTCCCCGCCGTCATCGCGCACGGATCGTCCGCAATCAACCGCTTCTCGATCAAGTCTGCGTCGACGGGCGACTTTGCAGGGCTTAAGGTTGGATCCTTCTGGCCGGGCAACGACGATCTCGGCCTGCCGCGCCACAATTCGCTGATCCTGATGTTCGACCAGAATGTCGGCCGGATCGAATGGGTCATTGAAGCGGGTAAGGTCAACGCCTATCGCACCGCTGCGGCGGACGCCGTGGCCGCCGATGCCCTTGCGCGGACAGACGCATCGGTCCTGGTGATTTTCGGCGCTGGCAATCAGGCGTTCTATGAATGTATCGCGATCGCGCGCATCCGCCCAATATCCCAGATTCTGGTGGTCGCACGTGACGCGGCGAAAGGCGATGCATTCGTCGCTGCGCTGAAGAAAGAGGGGCTGGAGACTGCCAGCGCAGATGCCCGTGAAGCCTGCACAAGAGCGGATATTATCGTGACGGCGACGCCGTCCCGCGCGCCGCTGTTCGATGCGGACTGGGTCCGCCCAGGGACGCATATCGCCAGCATGGGATCGGACGCTGCGGGCAAGCAGGAGCTTCCGCCGGCATTGTTCGATCGGGCGTCGCTGTTCTGCGACCTGCCATCGCAGGCCATTATTATGGGGGATCTGCAACATTTCGGTGGCGACAAGGCGTCGATCGTCGCGATCGGCGATGTTCTACTGGGCCGCGCCCCCGGACGCATATCGTCCGAACAGATCACGGTGTTCGACAGTTCCGGTATTGCGCTACAGGATCTCACCATCGCCAGATGGCTCGTCGCGGCACGGGAGCAATCCGTCAGCCACGAAAACACGGTATGACAAAAGGATAAAGCGGTCGAGCCGATGCAATCGGATCGCAAACCGCTCTAATGCCCATGTCTACACCCACCCGCGCACAGCTCTCATAAGCGAATAGAAAGGGGCTGGACGACCGGCCGCTTTTTTTGTTGATGACTTGTTAACTATATCTATTCGATAGCGGGTCTATGAAAAGCTGTCGCTGGATATCGCTGGTCGCGCTCGTTCTGTTGGCGGCCTGTGTGCATGGTTCGCAGCATCTGCGTTCGCACGGACGCCCTGCGTCGGCGCGGCACAACACAAGCGAAACCTTCCGCCAATGCATCACGCGCCTGGATTTGGCGGGGGTGCGCTATACGCCGCTGCCCGATCAACACTTCGGGGGAGGGTGTGACAGCATTGCGAGCGTCAAGCTGCTCGATATCGGGGTTCCCACCGCCAATCTCGGGTCGATGACCTGCACGCTCGCCGCCAACTTTGCAGCATGGGCGCGTTACGGCGTCCAGCCCGCCGCGCGGCAGATATTGGGCAGTGAACTGGTGCGTATTGAAACAATGGGCACCTATAGTTGCCGTAACATCGCTGGAAGCAGCCGCATTTCTGAACATGCTCATGCCAACGCAGTCGACGTATCGGCTTTCGTTCTGGCGGATGGACGGCGCATCACCGTAATAGATGGGTGGAATGGCGAGGAGCAAAGCCGCCGGTTTCTACGCGTCGTCCGCGCCAGCGCCTGCAAACGGTTTAAAACGGTCCTCAGCCCGGATTTCAACGTCGCGCACAGCAACCACCTCCATTTCGACATGGGCGGCGCAGGCGGCTTTTGTCGATGAGCGCAGGTGAGCCTTTTGCTATTCCCAAAAACCAGCTAGCGCGGAGCATATGAGAAAAAAAGCTATCGGAGAGCGCAAGTTCCGCCCCGCCGCCCAGGAAGCCAGGGATGCCGTCCGCACAGCGGTGGAAACACCGCAAACCCAAAGCGCCGCCTATCGCCTTGCGTTTCAGGACAAGGAATTCCTGTTACGTGAAGATCTGCGCCCGGTCCGGTTCCAGCTCGAGCTGATGAAACCAGAGCTGTTGCTGGATGAAGGGCATATCATATCGACCTTTGTATTTTATGGGTCTGCGCGCATCCCTTCGCCCGAAAATGCGCAAGGATTGATCGACGCGGCAACCAATGATCGCGATCTGCGGATTGCCCGGAATTTGGCGAAAAAGGCGTGCTATTATGATGAGGCGCGGGCGCTCGCGCGCATTGCCGCCCAATATCCGCCCGATGCGGCCGGGCATCATCATTTCGTGGTGTGTTCAGGGGGCGGCCCATCGATTATGGAGGCCGCCAATCGCGGCGCCGCCGATATGGGCGCGCAGAATATCGGCATGAACATCGTACTGCCCCATGAACAGTCACCCAACCCCTATGTCACCCCCGAGCTGAGTTTTTCTTTCCATTATTTCGCACTGCGCAAGATGCACTTTTTGTTGCGCGCGCGGGCATTGGCGATATTTCCGGGCGGCTTTGGCACCTTCGACGAATTTTTCGAGCTGTTGACGCTGGTGCAGACCGGCAAGATGAAACCCATCCCGATCCTGCTGTTTGGGCGTAACTTCTGGAACAGCGTGGTGGATTTTGAGGCTTTGGTCGAGGAAGGCGTGATCTCCGCCGAGGATCTGAACCTGATCACCTGGGTCGAAACCGCGGATGAAGCATGGGCGGCGGTGGAGGCGTTTTATGTCGATGTGCCCGGACAGGACGCTGGGCCAGAAAAATAGCAACGGGCGATCAGACTTTTGCCTGACCGCCCGTCCTGAAATCAAAAAATTGATTACTTTTCGGGCGCTGCCGCGTTTGTTCCCTCGGCTGGCGTAGCAGCATTGCTGGCACCGGCCGCATTGTCTGCACCGGCGGCCGGGGCAGGGGCTGCATCGGCTGCGGGCAGCGGCAGGTTGGACCCCTGCGCGTTCAGATAGGCGATGATGTTGGCGCGGTCCACGCCGTCGCCCAGACCCGCGAAGGTCATCTTCGTGCCGGGCGCAAATTCACGCGGGCTGGTCAGCCATTTGTCGAGCGAAGCGAAATCCCACTTGCCGCCCTTGGCCTTCAGCGCGTCGGAGAAAGCAAAGCCCCCCTTGCCCTGTGCAACAGCCTCGCCGACCGTGGCGAAAAGATTGGGGCCAATGCCATTGGGACCGCCCGATGTGATCGTGTGGCACGCGGCGCACTTGGCGTATACTTTTTCGCCCGCCGCGACATCGGCTTTCGATAGCAAAGTGTTGAGCGATGGCCCGGCCACTGCCGCTTCATCACCTTCGGCTTCGACACCGGCGATCGCATAGCCCATTGGCTCCGGGCGTTCCTGTTCAAACAGCTTGCCGCTGACGATGCCGCCACCCAGAGCGACAATGCCCGCAAACAGGGTCCAGCCAGCAATGGTGTTAAACCGATCTTTCATGCGTTCTCTGGCCCCTTTGAAAAAGCTGCGTCCAATGGTGATCGCGCGGGTGTTCCGCGCCTTACTCCTTGATGGCCCCCATAATGGCGCGTGCGCCAACGTGCAAGCCATGCTTGCGTCATTTCCTGCAACATCCTAACGCTCACCCGTCATGGAAAATTACCCTCTGCCTGCGCGGCAACTGGTCGGCGCCTTGAGCGATGCTGCCGCGACCGATGTGGACCGCGCAATCGCGTTTCAGGGCGCTCCGGGAGCCAATTCTCACCTTGCGGCCATACAATACCGCGCGGACTGTCTGCCTTTGCCGTGCTTCTCGTTCGAGGATGCACTGGATGCGGTGCGAGAGGGCAAAGCGGGCCGCGCGATCATTCCTATCGAAAACTCGCTGCATGGCCGGGTGGCGGACATGCATTTCCTGTTGCCCGAGTCGGGTCTGTCGATTGTCGACGAGTATTTTCTGCCCATCCGCCATTGCCTGATGGTGCGGGGCCTGATGGCGCGGGATGATGTGCGGGTGACCAGCGCGATCAGCCATACGCAGGCGCTTGGCCAGTGCCGCAAATATTTGCGTGCACACTCGATCCGGCCCATCGCTTATGCGGACACCGCAGGCGCCGCCGCGCTGGTTGCGGATCAAAATGAGCAGGGCATGGCGGCGATTGCTCCGGCACTTGCGGCGGAGATTTATGGCCTGCGCGTCGTCGAGGAAAATATCGAGGACAGCCACGATAATATGACGCGGTTTGTGATCCTCGCGCGTGATGCTGCCGAACCGCCCGCAGACGTGCCAACGATGACGACGTTCCTGTTCGAAGTGAAGAACGTGCCCGCCGCTTTGTATAAAGCGATGGGCAGCTTTGCGACCAATGGGGTCAATATGACCAAACTGGAAAGCTATCAGCGCGGTGCCAGCTTCGCCGCCACCGAGTTCTATGCGGATATTGAGGGGATGCCCGGTAATCCGGCGGTCGACCGGGCGATGGACGAACTGCAGTTCCACAGCAAATGGGTGCGTATATTGGGCAGCTATCCACAGGCGCGCCCGCGCAGCTAAGCGGATCAGGGCGGGTATGAAAAGCGTAAGGGGAGTGCAAGAGTGCCGTTGCCAAGCGGGTATCGCCTCGCTATAGCCCGTCGCTCGGCACCACCCCCCGAGCATGGATCGGGGAAGCAGAGCTCATGCGGAGACGTGGGTGAGTGGCTGAAACCAACGGTTTGCTAAACCGTCGTAGGGTGAATACCTTACCGAGGGTTCGAATCCCTCCGTCTCCGCCAATTACCTAATAAAAACAAACACTTATGGGGTATCCGCCAAG
>JBDTLS010000184.1:0-5804 GCA_039934655.1 Sphingobium sp. | reverse complement strand
GGACGCGCACGCCGATGCACGGCTTCGCCGCGGGCAAGGCGATCCTCGCAGCCCTTTCCGATGCGGAGATCGAGGCCTATCTGCGGGGCACCGAACGCGCCGCTTTCACCCCGACCACGATCACCGCGTCCGACGATTTGCGGCGCGAGATCGCCACGATCCGCAGCACCGGCATCGCCCGCACGCGCGAGGAGCATACGCCGGGCATCCAGGGTGTGGCGCGTGCCGTCATCATTGAAGGCGAGACGCTCGGGGCGTTCAGCGTGGCGATCCCGACGGCGCGGTTTGACGCCGGGGTGGAGCGGCGGGTGGCGGAATTGCTGACCAAGACGTGCGGGTTGCTGGTGGGGTGACGGTGATTCGGGCTGAGGTGGGCGGCGGTTGATGGCCACCGTGGCGATGCCGGTTTTCCCTGTTCCTGAGTGATAACAGGGAAAGAACAGGGAAAGAATTTTTTTCTGGCGTGTTTTGCCCGGTTTTTGGCGTTTTTTAGGTAAATTTATATAGCTTATTCAGTGCTTTACTGGCCATTTCCCTGTTATTCGATAACAGGGAAACGATCCGCGCGGAACAGGGAAAGCCGCGCGCATAACAGCGAAACCTTTCGCAGGAACAGGGAAGGACGAAACGCCGGGGATTCGACCGTCATGTGAAAGAGCGAGGCAGGGTTTGCACCCCGCCGGTTTGCACAGTGCGACGATTCGGGTTGGGGTTGAATCGAGCGGCGGTGGGTGGAGCGGGGCGCCGAAGATGGTTCGATAAATTTTGGGGGCAAGGCTGTGCCAGTGGAGCAAATGAATTGCTCCGAAGACGCGCCTGCTTGTATGAACTCCCCGTGACGGAAGATAATCAGGACGGGCGATCAAACGCCGATGACGGCGTTGCCAGCAAAGCGCTCGCCACGATCGACAAGGTCGCGCCAAAGGGCTGGCGGCTGAGATTAGCCAAGGCTAGCGCACAGCTTCTAGTAGGCACGCGTGCGGGCGCGGCCGTCTATGCTGAAGCGCGGGAACACCTCGACGAGATCGAGGGTCGAAGCGCCATGAATAAACAACTTTATGCGACCGCTACGCAACAGATCCTAAACGATCCGGAGATGGTTGAGCGTGCAAAGGCTCGCCTTGTTGGGGGCATGCTGCGCAAACAGGAGAACTTGGAAGCTGTAATAAGTGGCGCGACCGAGAGAGTGCTGGCACTTCCGTCACCCGATCAACTTCGGAACGACTCGGCAAATGATCAGCCGAATGACGAAGGGAGCGACGCGGTACCAGATGAACCGCTTAATCCCGACTGGGCGGCAGCATTCACGGAAGTAGCCGAAAATGCAACTTCTGAGGAGCTACGTGAACGATTATCAAGGATGCTAGCAGGGGAGATTGAATCTGCGGGAACATTCCCAAGAGCAACCATCCGAGCAATTGCTGAACTTGAACGATCAGACTTAGAAGGCTTAATAAAAGTTTTGCCGTTCACGCATGGCAACGCCATCGTCAACGACGACCCCATTTCTACTAGTACGCTTCAATTACTTAAAGACTGCGGACTCGTCGATTACAATCCGACGCTAGGATTTTCCACTACTTGGAACGCAAAGCCGGATGCGCCGGGCGCGATAATTGGTAGTGAATGGGCATTGATAATGGAAGTATCTCAAGAAAAAACCATTCATCTTCCCATTGTTCCACTAACCAGAACCGGAAAATCCGTAATATCTCTTCTTGATCAATTTGATGAGAGATTGGCACTCAAGAATTTAGCTGGCCGTATAGATAAAACTCACATCAATCGGATTTCTCTAGGAAAATACGAAAAAATTCAAGGTAGCCAGGTCAAAATTCCTAACGGCGAGGTTATTTTTCTAGAACCAGTCGTTTACAACGTAGCATTTAATCTTAATCAATCAAATCAATTCAAAGTATTTTAGAGATCACGATTAATAGTCACCTGTGTCCGGGTGAGTGGACACCGTGATAGCTGACATGAAGCGGTCGTCGTCCATGTGTCTCACGTACCAAGGCCCAGAACTGCCCAAGCGATCCAGTTTTTCCAACGCGTCTAAATCTTCAGGTGTCATTTCGTTCAACTCTGGCAACAATGTGCGACCGTCCACCGGGCAACCTTAAGGGAAACAAGGGCAGAGTCGATTATCGACGCAATCAAGGGCAATTGGGAGCGCCCGGAAGCGGGCAAGCCGTAAATGACCCTGCCCTTTTCTCCGTGGCACTCTGCCCCAGCCACCGCCCCACCCTCACCCGGTAATCGGGCCCCACTGGATCCAGGCCATGTCCCAGCCGCCGGTGAAATGCCCGAGATCAACCCATCCAGGGAAGTTCCAGCCGCCGATATTGCCCTGGGTGCCGACACACCAGGGACGGCCGGTGCTGTCGAAGGCAAGGCAGTCGACCGTCCAGCCATCAAAGCCAGAATCGACCCACTGGGTGTCGACCCAGCGGCCTATATTGCCATCGGTGCCGACGCCGTATTTCCTGCCGGTGGAATCGAACGCGAGCATCTTGAGCGTCCAGCCGCCAAGATTGCCCTGATCCTGCCACTGGTAGTTGCTCCAGATGCCGACATTGCCGTTCATGCCAACACCGTAAAGCGTGCCGTCGGGGCCCCAGGCCAGCGACTTGAGCGCCCAGCCGGTCGGCACGCTGTTCGTTTGCCAGCGACCTGACCAGATCCCGACATTGCCCGCAGTGCCGACGCCGTAGATCCAGCCATTGGGTGCGATGGCCAGCGACCTTAGCGTCCAGCCGCCGACATTGCCAAGATTGGCCCAGGTATCGAACATGGGCGCCATGACGCCGACATTGCCGTCGCGACCGATGCCGCACAGGTTTTGCTGAAATAAGGTCATTGCGCTGCCCTTTCGATCCGTTGCTGTACCGGAACGAAATAGCCGAGGGGAAAGGCGTCGGGGTCGATTATCGCAACCGAATCCGTTGCAACCGGGAGCGCCCTGGAGCGCTGCACGCGTCAATGAAATCCGCTGCTGGTTACAGAAGGACGTTGCAGACGGTCGTCGGCTGCCTAGGCTGTCTATATGAACGATGCCAAGATGCTGACCGTAATCGATGGACCAATGCTCGCAGCGGCGTTCCCGGTCCAGCATCAACCGGCAGCAATGTTGGCTGGATTGGAAGCTGCCCGCCTCCTCGCTCCGCAACAATGGACCGAGCGGTTTGCCGTTCGAGTCGAGAGCGAGACGGTCCTGATCCCGGCGCGGCTGCGCTTCGCATCTCAGAGGCTGGCATTGACGGAGAGTGACGAGGCCTGGTGCTTTGCTCGCGCATTGCAGACCCGCAGCAACGACGGCTTCGAGCGCCAGCGCGCGACGCGCGATCTCCTCAAGGATTTGCGGCCCTGGGCCGCTCCTTTCGTCGTGGCGCTCATCGGCGAGTATATCGTCGAGATTCTGGAGGATATTTCCGCTGCAATGACGCCCGAAGTCGAGCGAACGGTTGGCGGCTTCATCACTCACAATGCGGCCTTCTGGAATACAACCAAGTGCCGGATGACTAGCTATTGGAATGTCTATTATCGATCAAACCGGAGCTCCGAATGCCGCCGGGCATGGGCGCGCGACGAGTATGTCGGCTTCGAATTGGTCGATCGGCTTGAAGCGGCAGCGTATGGCACTTCGAATTAGGGCGCTTTTGCACCTGCCACCGAAATTCGCCCCCCCGCCTGCTTCAGCTCAGGGGTCCACTCCAGCGCGTACGGTAGTTAAGTGGCGTCACCGGAACCGTCAGAGGCGACTGAGGGAGTTCTTTTTTCGACACCCGGAAGCTTGACTGGCTGTCCCAACGTCCGGCCGCCATTTGGCCCACCGCTTTCGTCCACAGGCACTGCGAACCTCTGCGCTCGCCTGTTGCCGCGTATATCGGTGTACTCAACCTCAACCATGAGAGGCTCTACGTCCTCAGGCCGCCCGTATGATTGCGCGGTCACCATCCGCTCACCTTCTGACAGAATGGCGGTTAGCACCTTCTCATTCCCGTCAACGAACACGCGGACGTCGGAACAGGCCGGGCCGCCAGAGGTGACAGCGAGCTTCAAGGTTTGTAATGGTCCCGAGTAACTGCCGCCGGTTCTGGGCATATGCAAGCGAGGCTGGGCTGCTCGTTCAGCCTCCTCCTCAGCCCTGCGCCGTTCTCCAGCTTCGAAAGCCAACTGTTCCCTGGATACCTCCACCAACTGCCGCTGTTGCTCGACTGAGTTACGGAGCTCCTCGCCCTGCAGCCAGAGCGCCCTAGCGCTGTTCTGCAACTCGTCGCCCTGCTGCCGAAACCCCAACACCAGCCAAAGGAAGGCTAAGGGCGCAAATACACCAGAAAGGAAGGTGGCGAACTGGTCCGGCTTCATCTCCAACATGGCCTTTCGCATCAACCAAGCGTAGATCAGCAGCGCCATGACGTAGGCGACACTAACCGCCATTCCACGAACGAAAAGCTTATGAGCGTGGGCGGGAGGAAGTGAGGCGATCGGGGGAGCAGTGTCTTGTTGCGTCATTGCGCGAGCCTGCACTCGCAGAACCGCCCAGGCAATACCCGAGAGGAGTGAGCGACAGTCAACAGCCGTCACCGTGATCAACGATCCTGAATTATCGAGTATCGGCGCCTCTCTTATGGGAGCGCGCGCCCGTCTTCGTCCGGCACAGGGCCGATATCGGATTGGGCGCGGTCGCGGTGAGCAGGCCGATGCGGTAGGGAAGATCGACCGCATTCACTCCAATTGGGAGCGCCCTGGAGCGGGCGAGCCGTAAATGACTCTGACCCCTTTTCCGTGTCCGGCATGACGGCAGGAGGCGGGAGATGTTCCAGCCGCCTTCCGCGCTTCAGCTGGCAATGGTTCGCTTCACCACGTTTTTCGCCAGGGTCTTGAACCTTGCACCATCGACGGTCCGTACCGTGATGGTGACATGACCGGTTTTGCTCGTCCGGCGATCCTCAACAACGCCGCATTTTCCCGCATGGCTGCCACCGGTGACAACGCAGTCGTCGCCATCGATCACAAAATCATCCTCTGCCTGGTCCCCAGCCATCATCAGTTCCGATCTCTACAAATGTCGCCCCCGGCTCCTCATTTCGGCATCCCGCTCAGGCCGCTCGCCAGACGCAGCGCCGCGCCATCGAGCCGGTAACCATCCAGGAACACCGTCTCGACATGGCGCAGGTTGGTGATGTCCTTCGACACATCACCGTCCACCAGGATGATGTCAGCCGTCTTGCCGGGGGCGATCGATCCGGTGCTGGCGTCCATGCCCGTCATCCGTGCGGGGACAATGGTCGCGGTCTGCAGCGCTTCGGCGTTGCTGAGGCCGGCCTGCTGATAGAGCTCGAGTTCGCGCACCAGTTCAAGCCCATAGCCATCGGTGCCGGCCACGATCCGGACGCCGGCTTTGTGAAGCCTGCCGGTCAGCTCCACCATCTTGGTGAAGCTCTTGCGGAAATCGTCGCGGGTTACGCCCTCGAACAAGGGGTAGCCGCCGATTCTCCAGCCGCGCGCAACCGCCGGCGGCGCCACATCGGCGAAGGGCGCATATTCGGGCGAAATCGTACTGCCGTCGGATGTCATCAGCGGCTCCCAGACGGTGAGCGTCGGGTCGATGATCGTCTTGCGCTCCGCCAGTTCGGCGTAAAAGGCTTTCATCGCGGGGGAATCGAGATCGACATCCTTGCCGTATTTGGCCGGCCCCTCCAGCCTTGCCGCGGTGTTGGCCTTGTCGACCACCTCCTGCGGCATAGCCTGCATCATGATGAAGTTGATGTGCGTGACTTCATCATAGCCCGCGCGGACCG
>JBDTLS010000183.1:0-5814 GCA_039934655.1 Sphingobium sp. | reverse complement strand
CGAGCGGCAGCACATTGAGCGCGTCGGCAAAGGCCCGCAGCCGGGTTTCCACATGCGCAAGTGCCGCCGCATTAACCGCCTCGCCGCGATAGAGGTTGCGCGCCAGTGCCTCACCAAGATCGCCGCCGGGCGCAAAGGCGGCACGATAGGCCCCCAGCCGACCGCCCAGCGCGCTCATCATCTGGCCAATATATTTGCCGACGACCACATCGCCGATGCCGATCTGGCGCAATTGGCCGTCCATATCATCGACAAATAATTCAGTCAGCCACGCGCCCTGCTGTGCTTGGTCCTCATGCTCCAGCCGGAGCAGCACCAGCGAAAGAGCAGCGGCGATCATATCGAATCGGCCGTCGAGCGTATCGGGCACTTTGCCTGTGGCATACCAGTGGACATTGCGTCCCTGCGCCACCACAGCGCCATAGAGTGCCGCCATCGACTGACGCGGATCGGAACGGGAAAACAGGCGGGCAAGAAGCGACATGAAGGATCGAACCAAATAGGAGTGCGGACGTAAGCTCAACGGCGCATAAACACGCCGCAGCGCGGTAGCACTTGTGCGCCGCTACGCAATTCCATATTGATTGATGCGCTCTACAATGCAATGGCCTTCGACAACACAAACGGATTGCGGCCCGCTTGCCGCCCGGAGAGAATGATGCGCGCCTCATTTCAGCGGCTTGTCCTGATCACTTCTGTCACAGCATTGTCGTTTGGCCTATCCGGTTGTGCGCGGGTGCGCACGCATCAGGGATATCAGATCGACAAGCTGCTGGTGGATTCGATCCAGCCCGGCATCGATAACCGCGCCTCAGTGGAGGGTGCTTTGGGCCGCCCCAGCTTCGTAAGCCAGTTCGGCAGCGCCGATTATTATTATGTTTCGCGTGACATGCGCCAGCTCGCCTTCGCCAATCCTCATGCGGTTGCCCAGACGGTACTGCGCGTGCGCTTCGATACGGCCGGGAATGTCGTGGGCATCGACAAGGCGGACCTGAGCAAGGTCGCCAACGTATCGCCGGAAGGCGGCAAGACGCCGACATTGGGCCGCAACCGCAGCTTCTTCGAAGAGATCTTCGGCAATATCGGCGCGGTTGGCGCCGGTGGTGGTGGTCGCGGTGCTGGCGGTGATAATACCGGACCTAACGGCAGCTAAGTTCTGCTGCGATCAGATATAAACCGGCATGAAAATACGCGCGGTAGCCTACCGCGCGATACCTCCCGCCGCCAGCACGGCCAGCGTCAACAATTCGGACGCATTTGACGCCATCGTCGCGATCTGAACCGGCTTTTCGGTGCCGACCAGCATCGGGCCGATCACCGAGTCTCCACCCAGTTCACGGAGCAGCTTCGCCGACAGGTTGGCGGACTGCAACCCGGGCATGACGAGTACGTTGGCTGGGCCGGAGAGGCGGCTGAACGGATAATTTTTCATGACGGTACGGTTGAGCGCGACATCGGGCGCCATTTCGCCTTCATATTCAAAATCGACGCCCCGCTCATTAAGAATCGCGACTGCTTCGCGAATGTTGGTGAGCCAGTTGCCGGATGGATTGCCGAACGTGGAATAAGACAAGAACGCGACGCGCGGTTCATGGCCCATGCGGCGGGCAACAGCGGCTGTGCCCTCGGCAATGTCCGCAAGCTCACTTGGAGACGGGCGCTCGTTGACCGTGGTGTCGGCCATAAACACAGTATGGCTGCGTCCGACGAGCACGTGAATGCCAAAATGGGTGCGGCCTGGAATCGGATCGATAACGCGGCGCACCTCCCGCATGGTTTGCGAATAGGTGCGGGTGACGCCCGTTATCATAGCGTCCGCTTCGTCCATTTTCAGCAGCAGCGCGCCGAATATATTGCGGTCCCGGTTGACCATCCGCTCGCAATCGCGGCGCAGATAGCCACGGCGTTGCAGGCGCTCATATAGTATGTCGACCATTTTGGGCACGAGTGGCGAGTTGACGCTGTTGTGCACTTCAAAGCTGTGGGGGTCGGATACGCCAAGATCGCGCAGGCGATCATACACATCCTGCCGCCCGACCAAGACCGGAATCCCATAGCCGCCGTCGCGAAACTGGATGGCGGCACGGAGCACCACTTCTTCCTCGGCTTCGGCGAATACGACGCGCTTGGGGTGGGCCTTTGCGCCCTCATAGGCGAGCGTTAGCACGGACGTGGTCGGATTGAGCCGCGCTTTAAGCGACTGGCGATAGGCGTCCATATCCGTAATGGATTTTTGCGCGACGCCGCTATCCATCGCTGCCTGTGCCACCGCCGCCGGAACGATTTCCATCAGGCGCGGGTCGAAAGGCGCTGGGATAATGTAATCGACACCGAAACTTTGCGACTTGCCATAGGCGATCGCTACCTCTTCAGGCACCTGCTGCCGGGCGAGATCGGCGATGGCTTGCGCCGCCGCGATCTTCATCGCCTCGTTGATGGTGGTCGCCCGCACGTCGAGCGCACCCCGGAAAATAAACGGGAAGCCCAGCACATTGTTGACCTGATTGGGGTAATCCGAGCGGCCGGTTGCCACAATCGCATCCGGGCGAGCCGCCTTGGCGTCCGGCGGGGTAATTTCGGGATCGGGGTTGGCCATCGCGAAGATGATCGGCTGGGGCGCCATGTCCATGACCATATGCGGTTCCAGCGCCCCGGCCGCCGACAGGCCGATGAATATGTCCGCGCCCTTGAGTGCCTCTTCGAGCGTGCGTGCTTCCGTTTTGGCGGCATGGGCGGATTTCCACTGGTCCATCCCGACGGTGCGGCCCTGAAAAATCACGCCAGAGCGGTCGCACATGATGACATTGTCATGCGGCGCGCCCATCGCCTTGATAAGCTCGGTGCAGGCGATAGCGGCCGCCCCCGCGCCATTCACGACGATTTTGCAATCCTTGATGTCACGTCCGCTGAGGTACAAAGCGTTGATAAGCCCGGCCGCACAGATGATAGCTGTGCCGTGTTGGTCATCGTGCATGACCGGAATGTTCATCCGCTCTTTCAACGCCTGCTCGATGATGAAGCATTCGGGCGCCTTGATGTCTTCCAGGTTGATGCCCCCGAAGCTCGGTTCCATCAGGGCAACCGCGTCGATAAACGCCTGTGGGTCTTCGGTGTTCAGTTCGATGTCAATCGAATCGACGTCTGCAAAGCGTTTGAACAACACCGCTTTGCCTTCCATCACGGGCTTCGACGCCAGCGCGCCAAGATTGCCCAATCCCAAAATAGCAGTCCCGTTCGAGATAACGGCCACCAGATTGCCCTTGGCGGTATATTCATAGGCGGCCGCAGGGTCCTCGGCGATAGCACGTACCGGCACGGCAACACCGGGCGAATACGCCAGCGAAAGGTCGCGCTGCGTCGCCATCGGTTTGGATGCGATGATTTCAATCTTGCCGGGGCGGCCGGTCGAATGAAAAAACAGCGCTTCGCGCTCCGAAAATTCTACGCTCGACTTATCCGTCATATCTGCTTCCCCATTGCCGCCGAGTGGAGTTGAAGTCCCCTAGCGATTTGGCGCAAATACGCAAGTTATCCGGCATTTTTTTCTCAGCCCTTTCGCGGTTCGTGTTGACCCGCTATCGCTCCATCCCATGAAGCCGAGAGAACCCGCACAAGATTCCCCCGAGGCGGCTCCGGCGATGACGCCCATGATGGCGCAATATTTCGGGTTGAAAGCGCAGGCGGAAGATTGCCTGTTATTTTACCGCATGGGGGATTTTTTTGAGCTGTTTTTTGATGATGCCAGGGCTGCGGCGGCCACGCTCGACATCGCGCTGACGTCGCGCGGTGAGCATGGCGGCGTACCGATTCCGATGTGCGGCGTACCGGTTCACAGCGCGGAAGCCTATCTCGCGCGGCTGATACGCGCCGGACACCGGGTGGCAATCGCCGAGCAAACCGAAACGCCTGCGCAAGCCAAAGCGCGCGGGTCGAAGGCGCTTGTGAGCAGGGGGATCGTGCGCTTCGTGACGGCCGGTACCTTGACGGAGGACAGCCTTCTTGATGCACGCAGCGACAATATGCTGCTGGCAGTGTCGCAGGTCGGCGGCAAGGCCGGGGGCGAAATCGGCATCGCCGCCGCCGATATTTCAACCGGCCGATTCGAAACGATTACGGTAACCAACGATACACTGGCCGCTGAGATTGCGCGGTTTCGCGCCAGCGAGATCATCCTCGCCGATGGCTGCGCGCTCCCTGTTGAGGGCGCATATCGGTTTGACAGCCAAGCCTTTTCGAGCAGCAAGGCCGAAAGCCGTCTCAAGACGATGTTCGGGCTGGCAACGATTGACGGCCTGGGCGCATTCACCCGTGCAGAGCTGGCTGCGGTTGGCGGATTGCTCGGCTATCTCGATCACGCCGGACAGGGCGTTCTGCCGCATCTCGCGCCGCCTACCCGCCGGGGGGAGGGATCACAGCTGGCGATCGATGCGGCGACGCGCGAAAGTCTTGAGATCGTCCAGACGATGAGCGGGCAGCGCGCGGGAAGTTTGCTCCATGCTGTCGATCGCACGGTGACGGGTGCCGGTGCGCGTCTTCTGGGTGCGGACCTGTCCTCACCGTTGTGCGACAGGGCAGAGATCGAAGCGCGCCACGCGCTGGTCGGCTGGCTATATGAGGGGGCGGGCGAGCGCGATTGCCTGCGTCGTGCTTTGCGCGCTTTGCCGGATATTGGCCGAGCGCTGGGGCGTATCGCGATAGGCCGGGGCAGCCCGCGCGACTTGGGCCAGTTGCGCGACGGATTGAACGAGGCAAGAATGCTGCGCGAACGCCTGGCTGTGCTCGCGAACAAGCCCTTTCTGCTTGGTCAATTGCTTCCAGCTTTGGACGGGCACGGCGCGCTGGTGGACGAACTGAGCCGCGCGCTTGTCGCCACGCCGCCGCCCGAAGCATCGACGGGCGGGTATATTGCCGAAGGCTATGACGCGGCGCTCGATATGTTGCGCAGCACGGCGGGTGATGGACGCAAAGCCATCGCGGCTCTCGAAGCGCGCTACCGCGAGCAGACGGGCATATCGGTCCTGAAGATTCGTCACAATGGCGTGCTGGGCTATCATGTCGAGGTGCCCGCCAAATATGGCGACGCATTGATGGGCAACGGCAGCGGCTTCACCCATCGCCAGACACTTGCCGGGGTGGTGCGCTTCAACTCGGTCGACTTGCACGAACAGGCGTCGCAAGTCACCCAGGCGGGCGCGCATGGGCTCGCGGCGGAAGCGGCCCATCTCGAAAGCCTGATCGAAGCGGTCATCGTGCGCAAGAATGCCATCTCGCTTGCCGCGCAAGCACTGGCGCGGCTCGATGTCGCCGCTGCGCTGGCGGAGCGCGCAGCAGAAGGCAGGTGGACACAGCCGATATTTGTCGAGGAGCAAACCCTCGACATCATCGGAGGACGGCACCCGGTGGTGGAGGATGCGCTGGCCCGCGATGGGCAGGCGTTCGTCGCCAATGATTGTCATCTGTCGAACGCGGATCGGTTGTGGCTGGTTACCGGGCCGAATATGGGGGGCAAGTCGACGTTCTTGCGTCAGAATGCGCTGATTGTCATATTGGCGCAGGCGGGTGCGTTCGTGCCCGCTACATCTGCGCGGCTGTCGCTGGTCGACCGCCTGTTCAGCCGGGTCGGCGCTTCGGATAATCTGGCGCGGGGTCGTTCGACTTTCATGGTCGAGATGGTCGAAACCGCCGCCATTCTCGCGCAAGCCACCGCCAGCAGCTTTGTTATCCTTGATGAAGTCGGGCGCGGCACATCGACCTATGATGGGCTTCCAACAGCGCGGTGCGGATCGTCAAGTCAGCCTTGGCCATGCGGATGGT
>JBDTLS010000182.1:0-5822 GCA_039934655.1 Sphingobium sp. | reverse complement strand
GCCTGTCCCAAGTGCTTGAGGCGGCGTTGAACCGCCTCGCCATACAGACATGCATAGTTTCCGCTCAAACTGAGCTGAAGCTGTTGATTATTAACGCTTAATGCCCCGGCATGAAGCGGTGCGGCGACCCCACCCGACAGGCGCTGGGCCAGCCGGATCGCCAATCCCCATTGCATCGCCCGATTGAGCAGCGCCATGTCCGCAAGCTCTACCAAACCGGGTGCGAGATTGGCACCGCCGCCAAAATTGCTGTAAAGCGTTTGCGCCAGCATGGCCCGGCCCACCAGATCAATGCCGACCCAATTGCCATGCAGCGCGATTTCTACGCCGCGTTCCGCCCGAAAATCCGGGTTGGCGCGCCATCCCACGTCCCCCAGCAGACAGGCGGCACGCCGTATGCGATGATGAGCGGCGATGTCGGTTGAGAATAACGACGTGATCCATTGATCGATCAAAGCGCCGTGGCCGGGAAAGCGTCCCTGCGCCTCTCCTTCTGCCTCTGCGGCAGCCAGCAGGGGATCGATGGCGCGTTCTTCGTCGGGCAAATCCTGAAACAACAAGCCTTCACGCAAGCCATGTGCCGAAACCACGAGCCGTGAGCTGCCCAGGCGCTTCACCAGCCCCGCAAGCAATGCCGCCGCATCGACAAGGTTGGCCGCCCGCGCGCCCGAAATGGTGGGCACGCCTTTCAGACTGCTTTTGGTACGGTGCGACGTGACGCGGAAAAGGTGGCTCGCGCGCTCTGCCGGCATCTCATGATGATGAATGACCGGCAAAACCGTCTGCCGCAATTGCATGTCGAGGCGCGCCAGCGTGCGCCATGAGCCACCGACCATGTAGAAGGGCAATCCCTTCTCCACGTCATTCCATCCCGCCTGCTTCAATAATTTACCGAGCAACTGCGACAGCGCGGTCTTGCCCGTGGCGCGAATGGCTTCCAGCCGCAGCACACCGAGCGGCAACGACACCACCCGCTCGACCGTGCCAGAGCGCACCCGTGCCAGTTCCAGACTGCCGCCGCCCAGATCGCCGACGATGCCGTCCGCATCCGGTATGGCAGAAAGTACGCCGAAGCCCGCCGCTTCCCCCTCCTGCGCGCCGGACAGCACCGCCACCGACAACCCTGCCTGTGCATGAGCGCGGGCGACGAAATCCATGCCATTCGCGGCATCCCGTACGGCAGCAGTGGCAACGCAGCGTAGCTGGCGCACGTCCATTTCCTGTGCGAGGCGGGCATAGCGGCGCAGGGCGACCAGCCCCTGCTCCATCGCGGATTCATCGATGCGGCCAGTTTCCCCCAGCGACGCGCCCAGTCCCGCCATCACCTTTTCATTGAACAGGATGAATGGGCTGCGTCGTGGGCCATCATATACGACCAGACGAATACTGTTGGAGCCGATGTCGATAATCGCACGCCGGCCAGCCGTGCCATTGGTGGCGGGTATGCCATGTGGCCTTTTGTTCAGCGCCTCGGCCCCCGGCGTTTTCGTTCGATACCGCAATAAGGTCATCGATCAGACGCGCCTGCGCAGGCTGAGCTTTGGCACGGCATCGCTGGTGCCCTGTGCCGCCCCCCGGCCCGACAACGACGGGTTGGTCATGAAATAGCGGTGCAGATTGAACGGCGTGCTGCCGGGTTCCAGCCGGGTATATTTACCCTCCGTATCGAGCGACCAGCTTTGCTCGGTGTCGATCAGATTGGCGACCATCACCTGATCGAGTACCTGATCATGCACCGTCTCGTTTTCGATCGGCAGCAGATATTCCACCCGCCGGTCGAAGTTACGCGGCATCCAGTCCGCCGAGCTTATCATGACGATCGCGCCATTGTTGGGCAGCTTCTTGCCATTGCCGAACACCGTGATGCGGCTGTGTTCGAGGAAACGCCCGACCACCGATTTAACGCGAATATTCTCTGACATGCCCGCCACGCCGGGGCGCAAACAGCATATGCCGCGCACGATCAGGTCGATCTGCACACCGGCATTGCTGGCGGCATAGAGCTTTTCGATAAGCGCCGGATCGACCAGCGAGTTCATCTTGGCCCAGATCGTTCCGGGCTGCCCCGCACGGACGAATGCGATTTCATTATCAATCAACGTGCACAGCCGCTCACGCAAGTTACGCGGGGACAGGGAAAGCAGCTCCAGTTGCTGCGGTTCGACATAGCCGGTGATGTAATTGAACACCGACGCAGCATCACGGCCCAACCGGGGATCGGCGGTGAAAAAGCTGAGGTCCGTATAAATGCGCGCGGTGATCGGGTGATAGTTGCCCGTGCCGAAGTGGCAATAGGTGCGGAACTGGTCGCCTTCGCGCCGGACCACCATCGAGATTTTCGCGTGAGTTTTCCAGTCGATGAAGCCGTAAACGACCTGCACCCCGGCGCGTTCCAGCGCGCTGGCCCACAACAGGTTTTGCTCCTCGTCAAAGCGCGCTTTCAGCTCGACAACCGCCGTGACGGATTTACCGGCTTCGGCGGCATCGATCAGCGCGCGAATCACCGCCGATTGCTTGCCCGCGCGATATAGCGTTTGCTTGATGGCCACCACATCGGGGTCAGCCGCGGCCTGTTTCAGGAAGGCGATGACGACATCGAAGCTCTCATAGGGATGGTGAACGACGATATCCTTGGCGCGGATCGCCGCGAAACAGTCGCCGCCATATTCGCGAATACGCTCCGGGAAGCGCGCCGCATACGGCTCGAACTTGAGGTCCGGCCGGTCCTCATCGACCAGCGCCGCAAGATCGCCGATGCCCACGAACCCGTCGATTTCGGCAATCAGCGCGTCCTGCCCCTGCAACATTTCCTGGAGCATCTGTTCGATGGCGAGCGGAATGCCCTGTTCAATTTCCAGCCGGATGACCCGGCCCCGTTTGCGGCGTTTGATGGCGCTGCGGAAATAGCGGACGAGATCCTCCGCCTCTTCCTCGACCTCGATGTCGCTGTCGCGGATGATGCGGAAAACACCGCTGTCGTTGACGATAAAGCCGGGGAACAGGCGGTGACTGAAACAGCGGATCGCGGTTTCCAGCGCCATATAGCGGGCTGGTGCGCCCGGAATACGCACGAATCGTGGCAAGGAGGCGGGGATCATCACCAGTTCGCGCACCGGCTGCTTATCCGATTCGCGCACCAGATCGAATACAATGCTGAGGCCGAGATTGGGGATGAACGGAAACGGATGCGCGGGATCGAGCGCCTGCGGGGTCAGGATCGGGAAAATCTGAGTGAGGAAGTGCTCTTCGAGCCACGCAATTATGTTGGCGTCCAGCCCGTCCGTTGACGCCGCGTCCAGCACCTCAATTTCGGTAGCCGCAAGATCAGTCCGCAGATCATGCCAGACCTGCTGCTGCTCCGCCATCAGGCGGTCACCCTCGACGCCGATTGCCGCAAGCTGCTGCGCAGGTGTCAACCCGTCTGCCGAACGCAGATCGACATTTTCGAGTTGCTGTCCCTTCAGGCCGGCGACCCGCACCATGAAAAATTCGTCGAGGTTATTGCCAGAGATCGACAGGAAGCGCAGCCGTTCGAGTACCGGATGAGCGACGTTCATCGCTTCTTCCAGCACGCGGCGGTTGAATGCCAACCATGACAGCTCACGGTTGAAATACCGGTCGTTTGTCGTCGCAAAACTTATTCCGGGATCAGCTTCGGACAATGTCATTCCCCATTCGGATCGGGCGTCGGGCCTGGTTCGTCATCCCGCAAGAATTCGGCGCGCTGTAGTGATTCCCTTGCAAATGCCACGGAAATCTTACGTCCTGATGAAAGCGAGTCCCGGTTAAGTGTCGCCAGCACCGCTGCAACAGTAGCATAGCTGCGTTCAATCCTGCGCGCCAGCCATTCGGGCAGATCGGCGGAAAAGGCCGACCCGCCGCGCCCCAGTCCCGCCTCGATCAGTGCCCGCACCAGCTCGTCATCCGGCTGCGCGAGCCGGATATGCGGCGCGGCCAACAGGCGGGAACGTAAATCCGGCAGCCCAACTTGCCAATCGGTGGGAGCCGAGCGGGCGATCATCAGTAGCGGACGCCCGCTGTCCCGCGCCTGATTCCACGCATGGAACAGCGTCTGATCCGCAATTTCTTCGGCATCATCGATAACAGTACCATTCGATAGATGCGCGAACTGACGCCCCAATGTCGAACGCCCCGACCGCGACGGGCCTGACAGGATCGCAATCGGTATGGGCCACTCGGTCCAATGCTCGATGAAACGCACTGCGTCCTGATTGGCCGGACTGACGAGGAACGGCGCCCCCTCATGTTGCCCCTCCCAATCGAAGGGCAGGCCGATCTGGCTCACGGCGTGGGGGTGGGCGCAGTGGTGGTGGAACGCCGGGTAATGCGCAACGTGGTGCCCGACCCGATCACCGCATAGCCACGCGCCTGAAGCGCCGATTTCAGCGCATCAATCGTGCCATCAAAGCTGACCTGCATCACCGATGTTCCGCCGAGCGCCAGACTGCTGGTCGCCGCCGAACGCACGCCCGTGATCGCCCGGAGTGACGATTCGCCCTGATCAACCGAAGCGACATTGGGCGTGTCGAACTGAATGGACACATTCACTGTGCCCGGCCCGTTGGATATGTCGGTGGTTTCGATACCCAAATCGCTGGCGTTATCGATCGGCAGGTCAATCGCGTTGACCGGCTCGTCAATCACCAGCGAGGGATCGGAACGCAGGCGTCCGTCCAGCAGCGCCTGCGTATAGAGCGTATTGATGCGCGCCACGGCTTCGTCGAGCATTTTTGGCACCGCGTCTTCGTTCGCCACTTTGAGGGTGAAGGTGCCGATCAGGCCGTTGTCGGGGCCATAGCGAGCGGCGAAGCGGCCTATGACCGGGCCATCAGGCCACAGGCGTTCCAGCCGCGCGATCGGAATGACAACATCGGCCGCCCCATATTGATCGAGCAGATTACGCCACCAGTTGCGGCCGCGCCGTCCCGTCTGCGCGGCGTTGAGCAACAGGGCGTCCGGGCCGCTGCCGCTGGTGCGGACATAATCGATGGCGCTGTCGCCCGTGCGATAGCGCGCCCATGCTTTTTGCCATTCGTTGATGCGTTCAAAGCTGGTGGCGGCGCCGCCCTGCCACAATATCGGAACAACGAGCAGCGGCGGCGAGCGCATCCCCTGCCCGCTGATCCCGAGGATTTGTCCCGCCCGCGCGCGATCGAACAGCACGCGCAAGCTCGCCACATAGCGATTGGGGCCGATCTGTTCCGATTCGATCTCGATGCCGGACACGATCTGGTCAAGCTGAGAATCGGACAGGCCGGGCGCGTTGCCACCGTTGGTATTGGTCCACAATTTGCGCCATCCAAGCCGCTGAGCAAGCCGCCAGCCTGCGGTGCGCGCTTCGTCGGCCGACCCGGCATAGACATCGACCTTGATGCCGCCCGCTTCGAAATCGCCGCTGCTGGCGATTGGAGGGACGCCTCGCTCCCCCTCCATCTGGGCAACCAGCCCGGCCGCAGCAAGCCCCAATGCGATGGCGAGCGGAGCCAATAGCAATAGGCCAAAGCGCGGCATACGGAATCTGGATGGGCGGGCGAGCGTTAACACGGCGCCCTTTTGGCGACAAACAACGCAAAATCCAAGCACACAAATGGAGGAAAAATCGCTTTATCGCTATATTGCGCGCCAAGGGAACCCGCCGCGACTTGATAAAATCGGTAAATGGGCTAGGCGCTCATGCCATGAGCGAGCAAAAAGACACCACATCTTCGTCCTACAGCTATGCGCAGGCGGGGGTAGATATTGCTGCGGGTAATGCGCTGGTGCGTGCCATCGCGCCACTAGCGAAGGCGACGCGCCGCCCC
>JBDTLS010000181.1:0-5825 GCA_039934655.1 Sphingobium sp. | reverse complement strand
TTTCTTCGTTCATTCCACACACGGAAAGCGGGGGGACGGCATCAGCCACCCCCCGTTCGGGCCGGATCAGGCGACTTTGGTGCGCCAGCCGTCCGCGTAGCTGTCCCGCGCGACTTCCGAATAAGGCACCGGCGACACGATCGCCTTTATCTCAACCTGAACATGCGGTTCCACGGTTGGCTTTGAGGTGCCACCATCGGGTTCGCCCCACAACAGTGTTACTTCGGTGCCCGGTGTCGCATATTCGGCATCGACCATTGCCAGTGCCAAAAAGCGGCCCGCGTTAATCGTATAACCGATCCAGGTGGACAGGCCGATCCTCTTCCCATCCTTCAGCACCGCATCATAGGGATGCATACAATAAACAGCGCTCGGGAATTCCAGAAATTTCGCCTTGTCGCCGGCCTGAAGCATGGAGCTCATCACGCGGACGATATCCTCATTGTCGAGCGCGAGCGTCACCTTCTGGCGATGCGGTTGGTCCTTGATCTTTTCCAACGCTTCCCGGCCGACGAAATCATGGTCGAACTTGACCATGATACCATAGCCCAGCTCCCACGGATTGAGGTAGTAATCCTCAATATTGTCCGACACAAAGCTGCCGCCCAGCGAACACATGCCTTCATAGGATTTGGCGGCCAGCCATGCGCGATAGTTCTTCGTGCCTTCGCCGGTGTAGGTCGCGGGCAGCGGGGAAGGAATCCAGCCCGACTCCAGCGTGTTCGAGGAGTAGGTCCGGCCACCGCACAGGGTCAGGCCATCATCCTTGCCCGCCTCGATAAGGGCGTTGCGGACGGTGTCATAATCCTTCCACGGTCCGACCAGCTCATAGCCCGGCTGGCCGGCCATGCCATGACGCAGCGCGCGCACTTCGACCCTGGCGATGGTGATGGGGGCCATGTGGAAGAATTTGAGATCGGGCGGGGTCTGTCCCATCGCCTTTTCCAGAATCTTCATGGCGTTCGGTCCCTGAAGCTGGAAGCGATAGTTGCGGCGATAGCCCTGCTGATCGAGGGGACGGGCCGCGGTGCGCTCATCGCGCTCCACCTTCACGTCCCACTTGCCGGTCGAGGCCCAATATTCGACCCACTCAATCGCGGGCGCGCGGCCGACCAGCTCGAACTTCTCCTCTTCCAGATAGAAGAGGATAACATCGCCGATCACATAGCCCTCCGGCGTTACCGGCGCGAACTGCTTGGCGCGATTCGGTACAAAGCCTTTGAAGCTGTTGGGGGCGAGATAGGCAAGCATCTCAAAAGCGCCGGGACCGGTGACCAGCAGGTCGACCATGTGGAAGCTCTGGTTGAACAGCACGGCGCTTTCCGCCCAGCTGCGCTGCTCGTCGCGCCAATTGCTATATTCCGCCGGAACACCCGGGTAAGCATTGGGTCCGGTCTGCTGATTGCGCAGGAACTCGACGATGTCGCCCTTTTCATCGAGCAGCTGTTGCAGGGACTTATCACTCATTCAAACTCTCCTTGGACATGATAATAAACAGATGACTTATTGCGTGGTCGGCCAATCCAGCCATTCGCTTATGGCCCGGTTGAAAGCCTCGGGTGCTTCTGCTGGCATCATATGACCGGCCCCTGCGATGACGCGCAGTTGAGCGCCTGGAATCACGGCGGCGATCTGCCGATGCTGTTCGACCGGCGACCATTGATCGTCCTGACCGACGATAGCGAAGGTCGGGCATGTGATCATCGGTAGCAGCGTGTCGACGGACGGCCGGTGCAGCAGCGCCTCGATCTGTGCCTCGAATGTTGCAAGACCAGCGACGACCGCCATAGCGTGCAGCCGCGCCATCAGTCCTTCTTCGCCCAGCGCGTTCGCTCCCACCATCGGTGGCAACCATTGGTCAACCAGCGCGACCATGCCCTGCGCCCGACCCAGATCGCGCAGCCGATAGCGGGCATCGCGCTCGCCCGGCTTAACCGGATGAACGCCGGTATCCACAAGCGCCAGTCTTTCCACCCGCTCAGGCGCTTTACGCATGATTTCGAGCGCCACGCGCGCGCCCATCGAATGGCCGATCACCGCGCATCGATCCGGTATGCGATCAAGCGCATAATCTGCCATCGCCTCGATTCGATCTGCCCCGCCATAAAATCCTTCGACAACCATGCTGCCGGGAAAAGCAGCCAATGGTGCGCCGAACATGCTCGAATCGCAGATCAATCCCGGGAGGATGACCAAGGGCACCGATCTGCCTTGATTTAATTTCGCATTCATGAATAATTTATATATACGAATTAATGCGGATGGGCTAGAGGAGAAAATACACGGGATAGAAAGAGCGCGATAGGACGCGCACCCCTATTTCCCGGCCCAGTCGACAAGAGAGAATCCATGAACCTGCCATCGATCCATCCGAACTGGGATTTGCCTCCCAAGGGCATGACCGATGGCTACTCGATCGAAATGAACGCCAAGGATATGGGCGCGCTGATCGAGGCTGCCCCCGGGATACCAGCAGAAACGCCGGTCGCCATCACCTTCCTTCCGGGCGAAACGATCGAAGCCCGCATCGCGGCAGCAAAAGCGGTCCGCGCGCTGGGCTTTGAACCGATGCCTCATTTTTCCGCGCGGCGGCTGGTATCAGACGATGATTTCGAAACCTATCTGGCGGCGGTCGTGCGGGAGGCGAATGTGCATCGCTGCTTCATCATCGCAGGCGATCCGCCGGAAGCGGCCGGTCCCTATTCAGACAGCATGGCGCTGATTCGCACCGGCGCGTTCAAGCGCGGGGATCAAGGCGATCGGCATCGGCGGCCATCCCGAAGGCCACCCCAATATGACGGCCGACCAGACATTCGAGGTGCTCATCGCCAAGTGTAAGGAAATTGCCGGGCGGGGCATGGCGCTCCTGAACGTCACCCAGTTCGCATTTGATGCCGCGCCGATCCTGCGTTGGTTCGCAGAGCTTCGGCAGCGCGAAATCGATGCGCCGGTGCGGATCGGCGTGGGCGCATCGACGGCCGTCCTCGCCAAATATGGAATTTCGATCACGAAATTGCTGGGCAATGCCAGCCCCGACAGACTAATCGACACGCTGGAGGCCGGGCCATCGCCACGTCATGGCAAGGTGCGGCTGCATTTCTATCCGTTCGGCGGCCTTGCGCGAACGGTCGCATGGATCAACGACTATACGGCCCGACACTGAGCGTGCCGACCGTGGGAGAAGCGCTTTTGACTGATATCTGCACCCTGACCCTGCAATGCGACGACCGGCCGGGTCTGGTCGCCGATGTTGCGACCCTCCTTGCACAGCAGGGGAGCAACATAACCGACGCCCAACAGTTCAACGACAAGCTGACCAATCGCTTCTTCATGCGGGTCGAATTCGAAATCGCGGAAGACGGGATCGACGCACTGCGCGATGCATTCACGCCGATGGCGCAAATACGCGGCATGGTTTGGGCGCTGCGTCGCCGCAACGAACGCCCGAAGGTGCTGTTGCTGGTCAGCAAGTTCGATCATTGCCTGGGCGATCTGCTCTATCGCTGGCGCATCGGCGAACTCGACATGGATGTGGTCGGCATCGTCAGTAATCATCCGCAACATGTGCTGACGACATCGCTGATGGGCAATCTTCCCTATCATCACCTGCCCGTCACCAAGGACACAAAGTCACAGCAGGAGGCGCAGATCAAGGCGATCGTCGATGACAGCGGAGCGGATCTGGTCGTGCTGGCGCGCTATATGCAAATCCTGTCGGATGACCTCGCCGCTTTCCTCTCCGGCCGATGCATCAACATTCACCACAGCTTCCTGCCCGGCTTCAAGGGCGCGAAGCCCTATCACCAGGCTTATGCGCGCGGCGTGAAGATGATCGGCGCGACCGCCCATTATGTAACCGCCGACCTCGACGAAGGCCCGATCATCCATCAGGATGCTGAGGCGATCAATCACACCGACACGGCCGACGACCTCGTTCGCAAGGGCCGCGACATCGAGCGGCGCGTGCTGGCCACCGCCGTGCAACATCATCTTCAGGGCCGGGTTTTCCAGAATGACGCACGCACTGTTGTCTTCAAGGCCTGAGCCGGTGACGCAGATTATCGACGGGCGGGCGATGGCGCGCGGCCTGCCAGACATCGCGCGCAAGGCAGACATCATCATCGCCGCTGCCGGTGTGCCGCATCTGGTGCGTGGCAATTGGGTAAAGCCCGGCGCAATCGTCATCGGTGCGGGCATTACCCGTCTCACCGACAGCGACGGCTCGACCCGGCTCGTCGGCGATTGCGCGACCCATGAACTGGGCCATGCGCGAGCGGTGCACCGGTGCCCGGAGGGGTCGGCCCGATGACCATCGCCTGCCAGCTCAGCAATGTGGTAACGACAGCGGAAAGAGGACGAAATGACTGAACCGAATTGCACGACGCGGATCAGGGTGCGCGACCTGCCGCTGCTCGCGGATATCGGCATCAATCCCGACGAGATCGGACGGCGCCAGCCGCTGATCATTTCCGTCGAGCTTATCTTGTCCGCCACCTGGATCGAGGGAATCGGTGAGACTGTCGATTATCGTAAGGTAGCGCAAGCCGCCGAGGATCTCGCGCTCGTCCACATCCCGCTGATCGAAACCTTTGCGCAGCGGCTGTGCGAGCGGTGCCTCGATTTCCCGGCAGTGATCGAAGCGCGGGTGAGCGTCGATAAGCCCTTCGCCCTGACACGCGGGCTGGCAGGAACAGAGGTGCATCTGCGCCGCGCGGATAAGTGAAGCATTATGGCGTGCCCAGCAGTGCCTGTGCACGATCATGCAACCGTTCAACCGCTGCAGCGTGGATAGCAGGCGCGCAGCATAGCACACCAAAAGCGGTGGGATTGGGCCGATTAAAGCGTAACGCACCGCCCAGTGCATCGGTAACAATAGCGCCCGCTTCCTGCGCGATCAGCGCCGAGGCAGCAATATCCCATTCATTGCCCCAGCGGATCGTGGCCAGCAAATCCGCCTCATTTGCCGCGACCATCGCCATGCGCAGCGCAATGCTGTTGGGTTTGAAAACAATCGTCAGGTCAGCGTCGGCTTCGGGCAGATGGTCCACAGGAACCCGCGCACCACTTAACCCGCTCCGTTCACTGGCGCGCAGAATTTTATCATTGCGCCGCGCCCCCTGGCCTGCCTGCGCAATCCACAGCTCGTTGCGCGCGGGCGCCGCCAATATACCAATGACCGGCTCCCCATGTTCAATGAGCGCTACCGAAACCGCCCAGCCCGGCTTCCCCGCGAGATAATCGCGTGTGCCGTCGATCGGGTCCACCACCCACAGCCGATCCGCAAAGAGGCGTTCGTCATTGTCCGCAGTTTCTTCCGATAGCCAGCCCGCATCCGGCGCAATCTCGCCCAACGAAGCGCGCAGCATCATGTTGACAGCCAGATCGGCTTCGCACACCGGCTGCCCCGGCGTCTTTTCCCAGCGGCGGACTTGCGTTGCGCCGCCCGCCCACAGCTCCAGCGCGTGATCGGCAGCCTCGCTTACCGCGGCGATAAGCGGGCGGATAGCCGCATCAACCACCAGCGACCATCATCCCGTCAATACGGATCGTCGGCACGTTGATGGCGTAGCGAAACACCAGATCATTGGCTGGCACCATCGCCGCGAACATATCCTGCAAGGTTCCCGCGATTGTGATTTCAGCAACCGCCTGCCCCACCGCGCCGTTTTCGATCAGGAAGCCCGACGCGCCCCGGCTGTAATCGCCGGTCACCGGATTAACGCCCATACCGATCAGATCGGTGATATACAGGCCGCGCGTTATACCTTGCATCAGGTCGCCGGGCGAAGCATCAAGATCGACGACCCGGCCGCCATCGGCAGGAT
>JBDTLS010000180.1:0-5910 GCA_039934655.1 Sphingobium sp. | reverse complement strand
TCAGCAAAGCGCGAGCGATCTGTTGCGCCTGCGCCGGATGCTTGCGGCAGGCGGCGCCACACCAACCCGCGCGCAGGTGCGGCTGAAGCTGGACGACGGGAGTGATTACGGGTTTGCCAGCCAGATCCAGTTTTCAGAAGTGACCGTCGATCCCGCGACCGGAACCGTGAATTTACGAGCCAGCTTCCCCAATCCGCAAGGATTGCTGATGCCGGGCATGTTCGTCCGCGCCAGCGTTGCTCAGGCAACCGAGGTCAACGCCTTCCTTGTGCCGCAAATTGCCGTTACGCGCGATCCGACCGGCAATGCACAGGTATTCGTGGTGGGGAAAAACAACACCGCCGTCATACGTCCCATCAGGACCGAACGCACATTGGGTACAGCTTGGGTCGTGACGGGTGGCCTAGTCCGGGGGGACAAGGTCATTACGCAGGGTCTGGCAAAATTGCGCGCCGGTATGCCTGTCAAGCCCGTCCCCCAGGGAAAGCCGCAACGCATCGGGGACAGTGCCAGCCAGTCCAAGGGCGGCTGATCCGGTGTCGCGGATTTTCATCGACCGCCCCATATTCGCGTGGGTACTCGCGATTATCGTGATGCTCGTCGGGGTCGGCAGCCTGTTCTCCCTGCCCGTAGAACAGTTTCCCGACATCGCACCGCCGCAGGTCAACGTGCGCACATCCTATCCCGGAGCATCCGCTCAAACGCTGGAAAACAGCGTCACGCAAATCATTGAGCAGCAACTGACCGGCATCGACGGATTGCTCTATTTCCGGTCCACTTCGACGTCACAAGGGCGGGTTTCGATCGCCGCCACCTTCGCCAAAGGGACGAACCCCGACATCGCGCAGATGCAGGTCCAGAACAAGACCCAGCAGGCCCTGAGCCGCCTGCCCCAACAGGTGCAACAGGCCGGCGTGACCGTCACGAAATCCAACCCGGACTTCCTGATGATTTTGGCGCTGTATGACAAGTCCGACAAATCCAGCAATATTGATGTGGGCGACTATCTGGTTTCCCACATGCAGGAAGCGATAGGCCGCGTTCCCGGTGTCGGTGAAACCAATGTTTTTGGTTCGCAATATGCGATGCGGATATGGCTCAATCCCGTCAAGCTGGCCAGCTATTCGCTGATGCCCAGCGATGTCATCAATGCGATCACCGCGCAGAATGCAGAGGTCGCGGCGGGCGAGATCGGCGGTCAGCCCGCCCGACAAGGGCAAATGCTCGATGCCACGGTCACGGCGCAATCGCGGCTGTCGACCCCCGAACAGTTCGCCCACATCGTGGTAAAGACCCAAGCCGATGGGTCGACGGTGTTTCTGTCGGACGTAGCCCGTATCGAGCTGGGCGGAGAGAATTACAATGTCGTCAGTCGGGTCAACGGTCACCCAGGGGTGGGCATGTCCATCAGCCTGGCGCCCGGTGCCGATGCGCTGACCACGGCCGATCTGGTGAAGCAACTCGTCGCGAGCAAGGCAAGTGAGTTCCCGCCCGGCTATGCCTATGTCTTTCCCAATGATTCGACGATATTCGTAAAAAAGTCCGTCGAGGATGTCATCATCACGCTGATCGAAGCAATAGTGCTCGTCATCATCGTCATGTTCATATTCCTGCAAAGCTGGCGTGCAACATTGATACCGGCGATTGCGGTGCCGGTGGTTTTGCTGGGCACCTTTGGAATCTTCGCGCTGGCGGGCTTCACGATCAATACATTGACGTTGTTCGGGCTGGTCCTCGCTATCGGCCTGCTCGTCGATGACGCGATTGTCGTTGTGGAAAATGTCGAACGCTTGCTCGAAGCCAATCCCGGCATGTCGCCCCGCGATGCGACCGTTCAGTCCATGCAGGAAATTCAGGTGGCGCTGGTGGCGATCGCAATTGTCCTGTCGGCGGTTTTTCTGCCGATGGCGTTCTTTGGTGGGTCGACGGGCGTTATTTATCGTCAGTTTTCGATGACGATCGTATCGGCGATGGCGCTGTCGGTACTCGTCGCGCTGATTCTCAGCCCGGCGCTGACCGCCACGCTGTTACGGCGGCGTGAAGATGAGCCCCAGCATGGCTTCGTCGCCCGGCACAGTGAGCGAATGCGGCTATGGTTTGATCGCAATTTCAGCAAGCTTTTGGCATGGTATCATGCACGGGCTCTGCGCGTGGTGGAGCGCCGCTCTCGTTCGTTGCTGATCTATGGCGCGACGATCCTGATCCTCGTTCTGCTTTTTGTTAGGCTCCCCACCGGCTTTCTGCCGACCGAGGATCAGGGCTTCGCGCAAATGCAATTCACGCTGCCAGCCGGTGCGACACTGGAACGCACCCGCAATGCACAAAAGCAGATCGAAAGCTATTTCCTGACGCAGGAACACGCCAATGTGTCCGCCACATTGACAATCGCCGGGTCCGGCGGCGGCGGTGCGGGGGGCCAAAACACCGGACGCGGATTTATTGCCTTCCGGGATTGGTCGGAACGGCGCGGCGCCGAAAGCAGCGCCGATGCGATTACCCACCGGGCCGGCAAGGCCTTGTCAGGGCTTCGCGACGTAGATTTTGCCGCGACTGTGCCCGCTGCTGTGCGGGGCTTGGGTCAATCTTCGGGATTCACCGCTGAATTGCAGAACAGCGGAGGGCTAACCTCCGAACGATATGCTGCCACAGTCGACGGGATATTAAGCGAGGCCAAAACGAATCCCGCTTTGAGCAATGTCCGGCTTAGCAATCTTCCCGATCAGCCGACACTCAAGGTCGACACCGATGCCCAGAAGCTCGCCGTGCTGGGGCTGAGCCAAACCGAGGTCAATGCCACGCTCGCTGCGGCCTGGGGCGGGCGCTATGTCAATGATTTCAACGACCGCAACCGGGTCAAGCGTGTTTATGTGCAGGGCGACGCGCCCTATCGCTCCGCACCCGACGACCTTGCGATGTGGCAGGTTCGCGGATCGGGCGGACAGATGGTGCCGTTTTCCACTTTCTCCAACATCAGCTGGAACAATGCGCCAACGTCGCTGAGCCGGTTCAACGGGCTGCCCAATTTCGAGATTAACGGACAGGCAGCCCCAGGATCAAGCTCTGGCGATGCCATGAATGTCATATCGGAGATTGTCGCCAAACATCCCGGCATATCACTGGATTGGTCGGGTGCATCCTATCAGGAGCGCTTGTCGTCGGGTCAGGCGCCGTTGCTGTATGGGCTGTCGCTGCTGGTGGTTTTCCTGTGCCTCGCCGCGCTGTATGAAAGCTGGACGATCCCGCTGGCGGTGTTGCTGATTATACCGCTCGGTCTGGTCGGCGCGATATTCGCAGTCACCCTGCGCGGGCTGCAGAACGACGTTTACCTTCAGATCGGCTTGCTGACCACAATGGGGCTTGCCGCCAAAAACGCCATATTAATGATCGAATTTGCTGAGCGGGCGGAGAAGAAAGGGATGCGGATCATCGATGCAGCGATGGAGGCCGCGCGTATCCGGTTGCGCCCGATCCTGATGACGAGCTGCGCATTTATCTTCGGTGTTTTGCCACTGGCTTTGGCGACGGGGGCGGGCGCCAACAGCCGGGTCGCGATCGGCACGTCCGTCATTGGCGGGATGCTGACCGCGACGATATTGGCGGTGTTCTATATTCCCCTGTTTTTTGTGATCGTCCGGCGCACGACCCGCGACACACTCAAGCGCCTGCATAGCCGTGCCCATCCTCACGACGCCCCTGCGCCGGAGGGTGGCGCATGAACGCGCGCGTGGCCCGGTCCCGTGCCGTCGCCGGATTGGCGCTGTTCTCGCTTGGCGCCTGTTCCCTGGCGCCGACCTATCGACAACCTGTGCTACCCGTGCCCCCATCCTTCCCGACCGGCCCCGCCTATGCGCCGCAAAGCGATGCGGGCGTGCCAAGCTATAGCTACGTTCAGGTGTTTGCCGACCCGCGCTTGCTCGCGATCATCGACCAAGCCCTCGCCAACAATCAGGACATCAAAGCGGCGGCGGCCAATATCGCGGCGGCCCGCGCGCGCTATCGCATCCAGCGTGCCGAGTTACTGCCGGAAATCAATGCCACCGCCGGGGTCACACATATTGATCCATCCCGGTCCGGCTCGGGCGGCACAAGTGCTCAGACAAAGAACAGCTATACCGCGCAGGCCAGCATACCCGGCTATGAAGTTGACTTGTTCGGGCGCATCCGTTCGCTAGGCAATGCTGCGCAGGATCGTTATTTCGCGAGCGAAGCCGCCGCTCGCGCCACCCGCCTCGCGCTGGTGGCAGACGTGGCGGATGCGTGGCTCGATTATGCCGCCGATAGCAGCTTGTTGCAACTGGCACAGGATACCGTTGTTGCGGCACGCAAAAGCGTCGATCTGACCGCCAAGCGGCTGAACGGCGGCATCGCCCCGCGTTCCGATCTGCGGCAGGCCGAATTGACCCTGCATAGTGCCGAAGCCGATGTCGCGGAACAGACGACAGCACTCGCGCAGGATCGCAACGCGCTGGAACTACTGGTCGGCACGCCGGTGGACACCGCCCGACTCGCGACATCCATCAGCGATGCAGGAGCGCATTTTGCCGAGGTGCCCGCCGGGCTGGACTCGTCCATTCTGCTGCGTCGTCCCGACGTTATGCAAGCGGAATATGAACTGCGCGCCACCACCGCCGAAATCGGCGCGGCGCGCGCGGCGTTGTTTCCGCAGATCAGCCTGACTGGCTTGCTCGGTTTCACCTCCACCGCGCTTGGCGCGCTGTTCACCGGCGACAGCTTTGCGTGGCAGGCGGGCGCGAATGCATCCTATTCGATCTTCACTGGCGGCGCGGGCCGCGCCAACATCGCTCTCAGCAAGGCACAGCGCGATGCGGCACTCGCATCCTACCGCAAGGCCATCCAGAGCGCGTTTTCCGATGTTGCCGATGCACTGGCGCGGCGCGGCACCATACAGACGCAGCTTGCCGCAGTGGGTGCGCAGCGCGATGCCGCAGCCGACAATTATCATCTCGCTGATCTGCGCTATCACGGCGGAATTACCAGTTACCTCGAAAGCCTGACCGCCCAGCAAGCGCTGTATAGCGCACAACGAACACTGGTTACGACGCAATTGGTGCGGGCAAACAATCTGGTGGGCCTGTATCGGGCGATCGGTGGCGATGCGCCGGGAGAAAAAGATGCTCCGCGCGATGCAGGAACCCGTACGCCTCCTGTCAATTGAAGCTATGCGGCCTCGAACCGGGCGATAACAGCGAGGAAGGCGCGTCCATAAGCCTCGCGCTTGCGCACGCCAACCCCGCTGACATGCGCAAGGTCGTCGTCATTGCGCGGGCGCTTTTCGGCCATATCGCGCAGGCTGCTGTCGTGGAAAATGACATAGGGCGGGACGCCTGCCTCTTTCGCGAGATCCCGGCGGCAGACCCGCAGCGCCTCAAACAGCGGGTCGTCAACCGGATTGGCCTCCGCCCCCTTGCGGCTACGCCGCCCCTTTGCCGGGGGCAAGACAATCGACACTTCCTGCTCGCCGCGCAAAAAAGGTCGCGCCGATTGCCCCAGCTTCAACCCGCCGTGCTCGTTCGTCTCCAGCGCATCCTGCACCATCAACGCGCGCGCGACGGGCTTGAGCAGCGCGGTTTCTTCGCCTTCGACAATGCCGAACACAGACAGGCGATCATGCTGACGCTGGGCAATCTTGTCATTCATACGTCCCGTCAACACCGCTTCGATGTGGCCCAGCCCAAAGCTCTGCCCGGTGCGGTAGATTGCCGACAATAATTTCTGCGCAACCTTGGTTACGTCGATGCGCGCGGGCGGCGAGAGACAATTATCGCAATTGTCGCACGACAACGCCGGGCTTTCCCCGAAATGGCGCAGCAACACCGCGCGGCGACATCCCCCGGTTTCGACCAGCGCACCAAGCGCCGCAATGCGGGTACGCTCACCGGGTTGCCGGGC
>JBDTLS010000179.1:0-6048 GCA_039934655.1 Sphingobium sp. | reverse complement strand
GACGAGGTGTGCAGGATGTTCGCGTCGGTCGAGAACGGGCTTTCGCCGCGCTTGTCCTTGGCGACCGGGATCTGATGCTGTTCGGCAAAAGCGATCAGCGCGGTGCGGCTCGTCAAATCCCACTCACGCCACGGAGCGATGACCTTGATATCGGGCGACAGCGCGTAATAACCGAGTTCGAAGCGAACCTGATCGTTGCCCTTGCCGGTCGCGCCGTGGCTGACGGCATCGGCGCCGACCATTTTGGCGATCTCGATCTGGCGCTTGGCGATCAGGGGCCGCGCGATCGACGTGCCGAGCAGGTAAAGGCCCTCGTAAAGCGCGTTGGAGCGCATCATCGGGAACACATAGTCCTTCACGAACTCCTCGCGCAGGTCGTCGATGAAGATATGCTCTTCCTTGACCCCCATCAGCCGCGCCTTGGCCCGCGCCGGTTCCAGTTCCTCGCCCTGCCCCAGATCGGCGGTGAACGTTACCACCTCGCAATTGTAATTCTGTTGCAGCCACTTGAGGATCACGCTGGTGTCCAGTCCGCCGGAATAAGCGAGGACGACGCGGTTGATCGGTTCGGGTGCGGTGGACATCGGGAGGAGCTTTCCTGGAATATGCAGTGTTGCGCGGGCGGGTATCAGGCGCAGGCAAGAATCGCAAGTTTCATAAGAATGCGCGCAGGTTTTCCACCAGCAACCACGCGCCGATGCCGAAGAACAAGACGGCGGCAATGCGTCGGACAAGCGTGAGCGATACGCGCGCGATCAAGGCTTCGCCCAGATAGACAGCGGGGACATTGGCGAGCATCATGCCCGCTGTCGTCCCGGCCGTGACGGCATAGACATTGGCGAACTGCGCGCCCAGAGCGATGGTCGCGATCTGGGTCTTGTCGCCCATTTCGACGATGAAGAAGGCGACCAGTGTGGTCAGGAATACGCCCGCGCCGCTCGGCGTTTTCATCTCCTCATCGATCTTGTCGGGCATCAATGTCCACAGGCCCATGATGATGAACCCGACCGCGACGGCGATGCGAAAGGCGGGGCTGTCGAGCAGCCCGGCGATGCCATGCCCCAACAGCGCCGCGAGAAAATGATTGCCCAACGTGGCGACCAATATCCCGGCGATGATCGGCACCGGCTTGCGAAAACGCGTCGCCAGCAGGATCGCCAATAACTGGGTCTTGTCGCCGATTTCGGCAAGCGCCACCAGCGAGAGCGACGTGAGGAATGCTTCCACGTTCGGGTTCTTTCAGGTCTGGACCGTGCAGTTGCACAAACCTTTATGGAGTTTAATGCCGCACACGCCTGCCACACATCCTGTGTGGGCGCATCTGATATTCGGCCAATTATTCATGCTGGGTGCAGCATCCGGAGCGCAATTACGGTGCCAGTCTGCATATTAATGGAGAGTCGACATGAAGCGATATCGGATATTGGGCGCTGCTGCGCTGGTTGCCGTGGCGGCACCTTTGGTCGTTTACGCCCAGATGGATCAGGACAAGCCGATCAAGCGCGCGGATGTCAGCGCGATGGTCAAGGAAAAATTCGCGAAGGCCGACGCCAATAAGGACGGCGTGATCACGATAGACGAAATGAAATCTGCGCGTGACGCAAAGGCGAGCGAATGGCGGGTCCATCGCTTTGATAAGATCGACGGCAACAAGGATGGCATGATCAGTCGCGCCGAATTTGACGCCGCCCACATGGGAGGCGATGGTCCCGGCCATGATATGGCGGACAAGCCAGATCATGATGGCGACGGTCCTGGGATGGAAATGGACCACGGCGGCATGGGGCATCGGCCTGGCATGGGGCGTGGCATGGGCGGCAAGATGGGCGCGATGTTCTTTGCCCGCGCCGACAGCAACCATGATGGAAAATTGACACTGGCGGAAGCCAATAGCGCGGCGCTGATGATATTCGACAAGGTGGACACCAATAAGGACGCCGTCGTTACTCCGGCAGAAAAACAGGCATTCCACGAAAAAATGCGCGCAATGATGGCGGCAGGAAAAGGGCGAGGCGAAGCAGCCAAGCAATAATCCTGTGCGGCGCGGAGCGACGTGTCGCCTTGCGCTCCCCCATCACCTGTGTGGCGATGATTTTACGCCACTCTCGGGATGACAATGCGCCCAATGTCTGGCATCCGCTGTGAGGGTAAGCTGGACAGGGAAGCGGGTCATGGTCGCAATCGGAATTATCGGCGCGGCCGGGCGCATGGGGCAGGCGATTGCGCGCGAGATAGACGCGCGCGGGCGGGAGTTGGCGGGCGGCATTGATCGCGGGGACGGCGATCTTGCCATGCTGGTGCAGGCGAGCGATGTGCTGATCGACTTTTCGTCGCCCGGTGCGCTGGCCGCCACGCTCAATGCCTGTGTGGCTGCGGGTAAGTCCATCGTTATCGGCACCACGGGGCTGGAGGCGGAGCATCACGCGCTGATTGACGCCGCAGCCCAGTCCATTCCCGTCCTGCAAACCGGCAATACGTCGCTGGGCGTCAACTTGCTGGCGGCGTTGGTCGAGGATGCGGCTCGGCGGCTCGGCGATGATTGGGACATCGAGATCGTTGAGATGCACCATCGGCACAAGGTCGATGCGCCGTCCGGCACGGCGCTGGCGCTGGGCGAGGCGGCGGCATGTGGGCGCGGGATTGCGCTTGCCGATCACAGTGAGCGCGGGCGCGACGGCATCACCGGCGCGCGGGCGCGCGGCGCGATTGGCTTTGCGGCGCTGCGTGGCGGATCGGTTGCGGGCGACCATCAGGTGATTTTCGCGACCGAGGGCGAGCGTATCGAGATCGGTCATCGCGCGGAAAACCGCGATATATTTGCGCGCGGCGCGTTGCGGGCGGCGCTGTGGCTCGCGGGTCAGCAGCCCGGACGCTATGCCATGAAAAGCGTGCTCGGCCTTTAACGGTCATGAAAAAAGCGGACATATTCGAATTCTACAGCAGGCTGGCCGAGCATAACCCGGCGCCGCGCACCGAGCTTGAATATGGCAATGATTATCAGTTGCTGGTCGCGGTGGTGCTCTCGGCGCAGGCCACCGACGTGGGCGTGAACAAGGCGACGCGGGCGCTGTTTCGCGATGTGCAGACCCCGGCGCAAATGGTGGCGCTGGGCGAAGATGGCCTCAAACAGCACATCAAAACGATCGGGCTTTTTAACGCCAAGGCGAAGAACGTCATCGCGCTGTCGGAAATGCTGGTGCGTGATTTCGGTGGCGAAGTGCCGCAGGACCGTGACGTTCTCATCACTCTACCGGGTGTCGGTCGCAAAACGGCCAATGTCGTGATGAACACCGCTTTCGGCGCAGAGACGTTCGCGGTCGATACTCATATTTTTCGCATCGGCAATCGCACGGGTCTCGCGCCGGGCAAGGATGTTCTGGCGGTGGAGAACAAGCTCGACCTGGGCACGCCCGCCCCGTTTCGCCGTGACGCGCACCACTGGCTGATCTTGCATGGCCGCTATGTGTGCAAGGCGCGCAAACCGGAGTGCTGGCGCTGTATCGTGGCTGACCTGTGCCGATACAAACCCAAAACACCTCCTCCGGCAACCAAAGCTGCGTCCGTACAGGTCAGGCCTCGTTCAGACAGAGCAGGTTAAGGTGCGACGATAGATATATAGTGCGCAGAAGTGCGCGGTTTGCAGATAGGTATGGCCATGAATATTCCTTTCAAAACCACATCTTTACTCGCAGGACTGGGCGCGCTCACGCTGATAGGTGGCAGCACGGTTGCGGGCGCCCGGTCGGAAAAGCCGGACAATTTGGTTGCCGAAGGTGCCCCGGTCAATTGCATCCAGCCGAGCCGTATCACCAGCTCGCGAGTGCGCGACGACAAGACGATTGATTTCGAAATGCTCGGGCGCGAAACCTATCGCAACACTTTGCCCTACAGTTGTCCGGGTCTGGGGTTCGAACAGCGGTTTTCCTACAAGCTCAGCACCAATGATTTGTGCTCGGTCGATATCGTCACCGTGCTGTATTCAACGGGCGGCGGTCTGTCGCAGGGTGCAAGTTGCGGGCTGGGAAAGTTCCAGAAGATGGTAAAGGCGCACAAATAAGCCATTGGGTCAGGCGTACCGCGCCGCCGTGTGGCGGATCAGCGCGATCATATTCGGAATGCCCTGTGTCCGGTTGGAACTCAGTTGATTCTTGAGGTCGAACGGTGCGAGTGCGCCTTCAATATCCGCATCGCTGATGGCGGCGGGGGATTGATCTTGCACGCTTAGCAGGACGAGGGCGATGATGCCCTTGGTGATCGCGGCGTTGCTGTCAGCGAGAAAATGCAGCCGCCCGTCGTTCAATACGGTCGGGTATACCCACACCGCCGCCGAACATCCGCGCACCAATGTCGCATCGGTCTTGAGCGCATCCGGCATCGCCTCAAGCGTTTTGCCGAGGTCAATCAGCAGTCGGTAGCGGTCGTCGGCATCGAGGAATTCATATTCCTCATAAATATCGGTAAGGCTGGTCATGGCATCGATATAGTTGCTTATCCGCTACAGGGAAGGGTGTTGCCTCCCCTGAATAGCAAGAAGGCCCGCTTCGCATCGAAACAGGCCTTCCTTGTGGATTGATGCTGAGAGATTAGCCGTTGTTGGCGTTGACCATGCAATAGATCATCGCCAGCGACAGCAGGGTGTTGGTGCGCGAGAAGATCATCGCAGTGGTCGCCGCCTTGGCCTTCACCGCATCCTCGGCGGGCACGATGCCTAGCACCTTCTTCTGGTTCGGCCAGATCACGAACCACACATTGGCCGCCATGATGAGGGCCAGCCACATGCCGATGCCGATCATGCGGAAACCAGGATCGGAAAAGGTGAGTGCTTCGACAAGATAGCCCGACAGATGGGCAACGATCACCCCGGTCAGCACTGTAAACGCCGCGCTCCAACGGAAAAAGAACAGCGCCGACGGAGCAATATGCTTCGATACGCCGGGTTTCAGCTCTGCGGGAATTTTCGGCATCGTCGGTATTTGCACGAAGTTGAAATAATAGAGCAGGCCGATCCATGTGATGCCAAAGAACACATGCAACCAGCGGAATATCTGGTTGGCGTTCGGGCCGCCGGTCGGCTCTGCCACGCACCAGATCACCGCGAAGGCGAGTACCAGACCCGCCACCAGCACATAATGCAGATTTCCAAAAAACTTTGTCATGGCTTCCCCCAATAAAATTTATGCAAAAATACGTCGCAACGGTATTTGCTGCCGCTAAACTACCCCAGCAGCTTCAAAATGTCATCGGTTTAATCGTGACGAAAAATTGTTTTATTTCGTGATGTTGCGCTGCGAAATTCTTCATCAACGGAGCGGACCCTTCTTGGTAGCCGCGCGTTGTACTGGTTTCCCCCGAACAATATTGGAAATTAGCATGGCTTTCGAACTGCCCGAACTCCCCTATGCGAAGGACGCTTTTGGCGAACTTATCAGCGCTGAGACTTTCGAATATCATCACGGCAAGCATCATAAGGCCTATGTCGACAAAGCGAATGAGCTGGTCGCCGCTGATGCTGCGTCGCAAGGAAAATCGCTGGTCGAGTTGATCCGCTCTTCAAAAGGCGGATTGTTCAACCAGGTCGGGCAGATATGGAATCACAGTTTTTACTGGTTCGGCCTGTCGCCGGAGCCGACTTCCCCCAACGCCGAGCTTCAGGCGAAGATCGACCAAGGCTTCGGCAGCACCGATGCGCTGATCGCCAAGCTCACGGCCGAAGCGGTCGCGCATTTCGCGAGCGGCTGGGCGGCGCTGGTGCTGAACGGTGGCAAGATCGAGGTCACATCCTATCATGATGCCGACACGCCCGCCGCGCATGATGTGCAGCCGCTGTTCATTCTCGATGTCTGGGAACATGCCTATTATATCGATTACCGCAATGCGCGGCCGGACTATGTGGAGATGCTGCTCAAAAACGCGATCAACTGGGATTTCGTGTCGCAGAACCTCGACGGCAAGGGTGTTACCCGCGCCGACCAGCCGGGTTGACGTTAGCGCCGAATATTTTTTGGGCCTGAGGATTTGACGTGAATGGGGGCCGCTCTTATCAAGCGG
>JBDTLS010000178.1:0-6112 GCA_039934655.1 Sphingobium sp. | reverse complement strand
AGCGTTCCGCCGCACGCGCCTGACGCCGCAGTGCATTGGCGCGGCTGTCCATATCGCCGAGCACTTCTTCCAGCCGGGCGAGGTTGGCTTCGGCGGCGCGCAGTTTCTGTTCAGCATCCTTGCGGCGGACGTGCAGACCGGCGATGCCCGCTGCTTCCTCCAGCATCGCGCGGCGATCTTGCGGGCGCGCGGCGATGACGGCGGCGATCTTGCCCTGACTGACGAGCGCCGGACTATGCGCGCCAGTCGCAGCATCGGCGAACAGCAACGCGACATCCTTGGCCCGCACGTCGCGTCCATTCGCGCGATAGGCGCTGCCCGCGCCGCGTTCGATCCTGCGCACAATCTCCAGCTCACCATCCGGACCGATATCGACAGCGAGCAGGCTTTCACCCGGTTCTTGCCGCGCGTGGAGCATGACTTCGGCAAAGTCGCGCTGCGGGCGGGTAGTGGTGCCCGCGAAGATCACGTCCTCCATGCCGCCGCCGCGCATGGAGCGGGCGCTCGCTTCGCCCATCACCCAGCGGATGGCTTCGAGCAGGTTGGACTTGCCGCAACCATTGGGGCCGACAATGCCGGTCAGGCCGGGTTCAATGCGCAGTTCGGTGGCATCGACGAAGCTCTTGAAGCCCGACAGCTTGAGGCGGCGGATTTCCATCGGCGGTCAGCTGGCCGCCGCCGTTATGGATGGGTAACGATCTGCCGCTGTTGCGTTCAGATGCCCGCCTCCTTCAGCTTGGTTTTCATCGCGTCCCATGTCGCGGTATTTTCGACCACGCTGCCGTTCATGTAGAGCGTCGGCGTGCCCTGGATATTATATTTGCTGTTATAATCCTGCACCTGCTTGGCCAGCGCCTCGATCGCTTTGCCGTCGGACAGGCATTGCTTGGCCGTGGTTTCGGATATGCCGCGTTGCTTGACGAAATCGATCAGGCCGGTTGTCTGCGCAAGAGAAACGAAACGCTCGTTGATCGGCTTGGAGAGTGTTGCGGAATAGGTGGCGTCGCCCAGGCCCTGCGCCTTGGTCATCATCGCGGTCTGGTTCGCGAACAATTGCTCGGACAGCGGGAAACACGACTCTGCGCCGCCACAATGTGCGAGGATGGCGACCATCATGTCAACCGGGTCACGGATATAGGTGCGATATTCATAACTGAGCTTGCCGGTGTTGACCATGCTGTGAATATCCTGCGTGGATTCAGCGGAAAAATCGCGGCAGTGCGGGCAGGAAAACGACCCGAATTCGATGACCTTGACGGCGGCATTCGGATTGCCCTCGACCACCCCGCCCTCAGCGGTTTTGGACACGACATCGGTCCATTGCTTGCCAGCAGGTGAGGCGACAGCGGCGGGGCCGGTCGCTGCGGGCGCAGTTGCATTGTCGGCGCCCTTTTGGCCACATGCCACAAGCCCAAAGGAAAGAAGTGTAGTAGCGATCAGGGTCAGACGATTCATAAAACAGGCGGCTCCTTGGCGCACACAAAGTCGGGCTGGATTTGCTGTAGAGTGATTTCGAGTGAAATGGAACATTTCATGGCTCGGAAATCACGTAAAACAAAGAAAAGCCCGCGATTTTGATTCCATCAAAATCGAACAAGGTCTGGATCAGTTGCGATTGGCGGGCAACAAGGGCTTAAGGTCGGACCATGTGTGGGCATCCGTAACCTTGTCATTGATAACGAAGGTCGGCGTTCCGGTGGCGTGAACCTGTTCCAAGGCATATTTGGTCATGGCAGCGATGGCGGCAAAGGCCTTGGGATCGATCAGGCACTGGTGAAGCTGGGCAGCGGTGTAACCGCGCTTCATCATCAGCGCGTTCAGACCAGTTTTGTCGGCAATGTCCTGTATCACGATTTGCGGGGCGGCGTCGGCCGCCAATGTGCTGGGCGCCACTTCATAGGCTTCAATCTTCGTCATCCAATCATTCTGGTTGGCAAATAAGGCTTCATGATTGCCCATGAAACGCACCTTGCCGCCACAACGCGCCAGCATGGCGGCGGTGAAATCATATCTGTCACGGAACAGGTTGCGAATTTCGATGCTGACCTGGCCACTACGCACCCAGCCATCCTTCAATGGCTGGGTGGCCTCCCCCACAAAATGCGCGCAATGGCCGCAGGTGTAGCTGACATATTCGACCAGCCTGGTGGGTGCCGCTGGATTGCCCAGGATGTTGCCGCCGATGGCCGATTGCGTCGTCACGCGGGTCCAGTCGATCTTGGCGGGAGCACCGGAGGCTGGGCCTGCCGACGCTGTCAATGCCGCGACGAACAGCAAAGCGAAATTTCTGAGCAAGGTCATGACAGGAAATCCGCGCAAAAGGAATCGGGCAAGTTTAGCTGATCTTGCCGATGGGCGCGGCGTTGGCAAGCCCCTGCGCCATCGCTTCCAGCACTGCACGCAGTTCCGGGTCGCCGATGTCGCGCAGCGAATCGCCCAGTTCGACCGGCACAGGCTTCAGGTTCGCCGGCGGCGGGCGGCGTTCCGGTTCGCGGATCGCGACTTCACCCTGTTTGATCGCCACCCTGCTGATCGCCGCATAGCCGAAAAAGCGGTTCACGCGCTCGATGATTTCGGGCAGCACATGCTGGATAATCGGTGCGTAGCCGCTCGCCACCGTCAGCGCGAGCGTACCATCGGCTTTCTTGCCAGCGGGAAAGCGAATCGATTCGGGCGCGGAAATATCCGCATAGCGCGCACCGACAATTTCCGCCCAGCGCGTGACGACGCTCGATTGCACGAAGCCGAAACGGCGAAACGCCGCGCCGCCTATTTGCGGCATCAGGTCCGCAATAGCGCGCGGTCCGCCGACGCGCGGGATCACCCGTCGATCGGTGGCCCGCGCAGGTTCGCGGGCTGCTTTGCCTTTCGTCGCAGGACTATCTTTGGGGCGTTCCGTCATCGCGCATAGCATGGCATAGGGGGTCATGCCCGTCGAGTGCTTAGCCAAGAATTCGGAAACAGATTTGCCTGCTATGGCAACCATCGCGCAGCGTTTGTTGGCGCATTATGACTGGCACGCGCGCGCCCTGCCGTGGCGGGCAGCGCCGGGTGCGAGCGAGTGCGCTGATCCCTACCGTGTCTGGCTGTCGGAGATCATGTTGCAGCAAACTACTGTCGCCGCCGTCATTCCCTATTTTCTGAAATTCACGCAGCGGTGGCCGACTGTGGATGCTTTGGCGCGCGCGCAGGATGCTGACCTTATGGCGGCATGGGCTGGGTTGGGCTATTATGCGCGGGCGCGAAATTTGCTCGCCTGCGCGCGTCACGTCAGCGATGTATTGGATGGCAGGTTCCCCGACGAAGAAGTCGAATTGCTCCGCTTGCCCGGCATCGGCCCCTATACGGCAGCGGCAATTGCCGCGATTGCATTTAAGAAACGTGCGGTGGTGATCGACGCTAATGTCGAGCGTGTGGTGGCTCGCCTGTACGCGATTGCGACGCCGCTGGCGCAAGCGAAGGCAGAGATTCGCGCGGCTGCTGAAGCGATCACGCCCACCGCGCGCGCTGGCGATTTCGCGCAGGCGATGATGGATCTGGGCGCAGGCCTGTGCAGCCTACGTGATCCGCAATGCCTGTTATGCCCATTGCGCAGCGGCTGTGCTGGCCACACCACCGGGAACCCCACCGCCTTTCCGGTTAAATCACCCAAGGCGGACAAGCCACATCGGCGAGGCACCGTCTGGTGGCTGGAGCGTGCCGATGGCCATGTCTGGCTGGAAAGGCGGACCGAGCGCGGTATGCTGGGGGGTATGCGTGGTCTGCCCGGAACGCTATGGGACAAGCGCGGACGAGAGGACGAGCATGTCGATCCGCCGTTGATGGGCCAGTGGGCTGCGATCAATCGTCCGGTCGAGCATGTCTTCACCCATTTCACCCTGACATTGACGGTGCAGCGTCTGGTGGTTCAGGGAGGCGATGTGCCAGCCGGAACAGGCGAATGGTGGCCGATTGACGAGCTTGATCGGGCGGGGCTACCCACGCTGTTTGCAAAGGCTGCACGTATTTTTCAAAAGGGCGGTATTTTCCCGAAGGAAATTTCATGAACAAAATCGACCCGCTCCCACGCGCGGCAGGGCTGGGCTTTGTCGGAGACCACATCGACAGGGCGGATCATATCCGCACCGACGACGCTGCGCTCGAACGGGCTATCAATGCTCCGGCTGCGGTCCGGCTTTGCCTTGATGGGCTTGACCCTGTCGTCGAAGGCGGCATGCTGCTGCGTGAACCGATGCCCGCTGATGCAAGTGTGGCGGCGCATGTGCTGCTGGGGCTGGATGACGATGACCCGGTCTTTGTTCGTCTTGCACAAGACCTGCCGCATGGCGCCAATTTTGCGTCGCATGTGTGGAAGGTTGCCGGAATCCTCAAGCCCGAAGAACTGGCGCTGTATGGCACAGCGCGCAGCCTGGTCGACTGGCATTCCCGCCACGGCTTTTGCGCTGTTTGCGGTGGAGCTACCTCCCCGGCGAAAGGTGGCTGGTCGCGACGTTGCGGTAGGTGCGACGCAGAACATTTCCCCCGAGTCGATCCGGTCACAATCATGCTCGCCGAACATGACGGGCGCGTACTGGTGGGACGCCAGCATCGCTGGCCGCAGGGGCGCTATTCGGCGCTCGCGGGTTTTGTCGAGCCGGGCGAAACCGTCGAGGGAGCGGTGGCGCGCGAACTATATGAAGAAGCGGGGGTGCGGGCCTATAATGTCCGCTATGTCATGAGTCAGCCTTGGCCGTTTCCCTCCACGTTGATGATCGCGTGCATGGCGGAGGTCGAGAGTGATGCGCTAACGCTCGACCCCCACGAGATCGAAGATGCGATCTGGGTGGATGCGACCGGCGTGCGCGCGGCTATTGAGGGGCGCACCGACGCGCCTTTCATCGCGCCCCCGGTCATGGCGGTGGCGCATCATCTGCTGCTGCACTGGTTGGAGCGGTGCACGTGATCGCGCACGTGAACCAGTGCTTGATCCCCGCATTGCTTCGCCGCTCGCGCCTCGCTATGGCGCTGGGCTTTGCTGTTTAACGGGATCGCCGCTTATGCTCACTCTTTCCCAGGCACAGGACCGCGCCGGAGCGTTGGTTGCGCAGGCCCGCAAGGCGGGCGCGGATGCCGCCGACGCGCTCTATGTCTGCAATGCGTCAACTGGCGTGTCGGTGCGGCTCGGCAATCTGGAGGATGTCGAGCAGTCCGAAGGTGAGGAACTGGGCCTGCGCGTGTTCGTTGGTACGTGCTCCGCGACCATATCCGCGTCGGACCTGAGCGCCAGTTCGCTCTCATCACTGGTCGATCGCGCCGTGGCAATGGCGCGCGAAGCCCCCGAAGACCCCTATGCCGGCCTTGCCCCGCAGGATTTGCTGATGGACGGCAAGCCGCGATCGCTTGACCTGGCCGACAAGGCCGAACCCGAGCCCGAAGCCCTGCGTGAACGCGCGCTTGCGGTTGAAGAAGGCGCGCGCGGGGTTCCGGGCGTCACCAACAGCGAAGGCGGCGGTGCCAGCATGGGCCGGTCACAAGTCGCGCTCGTCACCAGTCACGGTTTTGCCGCCAGCTATGCCGCGACCAGCCACGGCACCTGGGCGAGTGTGCTCGCGGGCGAAGGCGCGCACATGCAATGTGACCACGCCAGCCATTCGGTGCGTCACCTCGAAGATTTGGAAGAGCCGGAAGATATCGGCCGCCGCGCCGGGCATCGCGCAGTTGCACGGCTCAATCCGGTAAAGATCGAGAGTGGCAGTATGCCGATTATTTTCGACCCGCGCGTGGGGTCCAGCATCATCAGCCATCTGATCGGAGCGATCGCCGGTCCCGCGATTACACGGCGATCGAGCTTTCTGCTCGATCGGCTGGGGCAGCAGATATTCGACAGCGGTATCACAATCATCGACGATCCGCTGCGCCGGCGCGGTTTGCGTTCGCGCCCGTTCGACGGGGAAGGGCTGGCGACCCACGCCACGCAGCTGATCAGCAAAGGCGTTCTCAACAACTGGCTGCTCGACAGTGCGTCGGCGCGCCAGCTTGGTGTGAAACCGACCGGCCACGCCAGCCGGGGAACAAGCGGCGCTCCCGGTGTCGCCGCGACCAATGTGCATATGGTCGCGGGGGATGCTTCGCC
>JBDTLS010000177.1:0-6129 GCA_039934655.1 Sphingobium sp. | reverse complement strand
ACCAGCGTGGCGAGAGCCTCACCTTCGATGTCCTCGGCGATAATCAGCAGCGGGCGACCCGACTGAACCACCGCTTCCAGGATCGGGAGCATCGCCTGCAAGTTCGACAGCTTCTTCTCGTGGATCAGGATGTAGGGATCCTGAAGCTCGACGAGCATCTTCTCGGGATCGGTGATGAAATAGGGTGAGAGATAGCCCCGATCGAACTGCATTCCCTCGACGACATCGAGCTCGAACTCGATGCCTTGCGCCTCCTCGATCGTGATGACGCCTTCTTTACCGACCTTTTCCATCGCCTCGGCAATCTTGCGACCGACAACTTCATCGCCATTGGCCGAGATGATACCGACCTGGGCAATTTCTTCATTGTTCGAAACCGGTTTTGAACGGGCCTTCAGGTCCTCGACGACCTTGATGACGGCCAGATCGATGCCGCGTTTTAAGTCCATTGGGTTGATGCCGGCGGCCACCGACTTCATGCCCTCGCGAACAATCGCTTGCGCGAGGACCGTTGCCGTTGTCGTACCGTCACCGGCATGATCGTGGGTCTTGGACGCCACGGCGCGCAGCATCTGCGCGCCCATATTCTCGAACTTGTCCTTGAGCTCGATCTCCTTGGCGACGGTGACCCCGTCCTTGGTAATGCGCGGCGCGCCGTAGCCCTTGTCGATCACGACGTTGCGGCCCTTGGGGCCGAGAGTCACGCGGACCGCATTGGCGAGAATGTCCACGCCGCGGGTAATGCCTTCGCGGGCATCGCGAGAGAATTTCACGTCTTTGGCTACCATGGTGATATGCCTTTCATCGGATTGGAAAGCCGGCTTCCGTGCGCACGACAGTGCTGCGCGATACCGCAAATATGATGGTGAGACGGGTGGTCGGCGTCAGCCGATAATGCCCAGAACGTCGCTCTCCTTCATGATGAGCAGATCCTCACCGTCGAGTTTGACCTCGCTTCCGGACCATTTGCCAAACAGGATTCTGTCACCGGCCTTCACATCCAGGGGCATGATCGAGCCGTCTTCGGCACGAAGGCCAGTGCCGGTCGCGACGATTTCGCCCTCCTGGGGCTTTTCCTTGGCGGTGTCGGGAATGATGATGCCGCCCGCTGTCTTGGCTTCGGCTTCGATCCGGCGAACAAGCACGCGGTCGTGCAAGGGTCGAAATGTCATGGTCATACGTCCTTTCGCTGGTCTGCGACGAAATGTCGCTCTCGCAACGGGGCAGCCAGCGCTGCCGGATCACGGCGGTGACATTCTCGCGCGGAGAATGCTGATTGGTCATGGGCGGTTCCGGCTTCTGGCGTGCCGGAGCGACCGCTGCTACGGGTTCCGTGTCCCATAACGTCAAATCTAGGCATGGGTCGCCTGGTCCAGCGTCCTGCGGACAAGTACGAGCGTGGAGTCCCCCGGATAGGCCTCCGCGGTGAAACCCATCTCCCGCTCCAGTTCAATTGCCGCGTGATTTTCACGGCTCTCGATGGACTCCAGCGTCTTGACCCCTTTCGCCTCCGCGAACCGGGCGATATGGGCGAGCAGCTCCCAACTGATACCGCGATGTTTGAAATCGTTGCGAATAGTGATCGCAACTTCTCCGCGGTCGAGCGCGGGATCGCAGGCCAGCATGGCGGTAGCGATCATCATCGAACCATGCTCGTCAAAGGCGAGAAAATTCTCAGTCTGCTTGTGATCAACGCCCGCGAGGGCGACGATGCGGTCGTGACCGACCTCATTCAAGCCGGTCAGGAAGCGAAATCGCAGGTCGTCCCGCGTTACATGGGTGAAGAAATCCGCAAGAGTGCCTTCGTCGGCTGGTCGCGCGGGACGGACATGAAACCGGAATCCTGTACGGGTCGTCAGATATTGGCTCCAGTCATCCATAGAATCGCCTTCCATATGCCAATCACCGCGATTTCGGGGCGGCTGGGTCATGCTGCTCGCGCACAACCGGTGTGGTGTAGACGGACATTTGGACGCGGGGCCGGAGCGCAACCAGCGTCGGAATATACCTACGGCCATGAGGGAGAGTCTTCCCAGACGGCAGACTCGGGAACTACTCTGGAGCGCCGATGCGGCGGACACCATCCGTAGTGGCCACATAGGCAAGGTCGACTTCGGTTAGAAACAGGCCATGACCCAGCAGGCCCGGGATAGATGAGAGCTGCGCTGACAATGTTGGCGGCTCGGCAATAGGCCCGAAGTGGCAGTCGAGAATATAATTGTTTTGGTCTGTCCGATATTCCTCGTTGCCCGCCATCCGCCGCGTAACGGATGCACCCAGATTTTCGATCTGGCGCATCACAAAGCTACTGGCGAACGGCAAGACTTCAACAGGCAGCGCAGCGATTCCAAGCTGTCCAACCTGCTTGGTCCCATCGACAATGATAATCATTCGATTAGCGGCAGCAGCGACGATCTTCTCGCGAAGCAGAGCACCGCCCGCCCCTTTGATAGCATTCAGGTGAATGTCGATCTCGTCAGCGCCGTCGATGCCAATGTCTATCGCGCTAATACCATCAAATTCGAGAACCCTAAGGCCGAAAGACCGCGCCATGGCGGCCGATGCGATCGAAGTTGCGACCGCGGTGATGCGCAACCCCTCGAGCGTGCGCTGTGCGAGCGCTTCGATCGCGAAGGCGGCTGTCGTTCCCGTTCCGATGCCGACAAGCATTCCATCACAGACGTCCGCCACCGCCGCCAACGCTGCTGCGCGCTTGAGCGCATCCCGGCTGCCCGGCGCAAGCGTTTTCATGATCATATCTGTTGTCCGGCTGCGACAAAAAGGTGCTTTGCCTGCTTTGCCTTTGCGCGATCGCGGCTGAGGTATGCTTCTACGCGATGTCTGGGCCGCGCCAGCGTGGTATACTCAACTTTCCAGTGAAGCGGCGCCCGGGCAGGCTTCGCTCCAGAGGCGTATCCGAAGAATCATCACCCAAGCCGATGCCCAGACCAGCTGTCGTCAACCCGGTAGAACCTCCGAAATCGCAACCGGGCCTGTCGATGGGTGGTCCGTGGTTTCCGTGAGGAGATCGCTCACCGGATCGGCGGTGGCGACGTTCTTGATCTTGGCTCTGTTCATCATGGTGCTCCTAACCGCCAGGCGAAATCGCCTCTCAAAGGCCTTATTTGATTAGGACGATCGCGGGCGGCAGCGATGTCATCGCGAGCAAGTTACTTGCGCCCTCCGGTTCGGACAGCCTCGGCATCTACTCATTCGATGGGGCGGCAGACACCGTCCAGCGCCTATGATCCGCAAAACCGGCGGTACGCGCCACTATCCTCATATTGCATGAGGCCCTTGGCAGGCCAATCGGCTTGCAGGGCGACAAGCCGATGGGTGATTCCCGAAGCTTGGGCTGTTGGGCGAATGTTCCTACCCTCGCAGCGATATGGAGGCGCATTTACCGTGACGCAAAGAATGATTCCCGAACATCACCTTATCAGCCGGATCGGATGGCTACGTGCTGCGGTGCTTGGTGCCAATGACGGCATATTGTCGACCGCAAGCCTGGTCCTAGGCGTCGCTGCCGCCGGCGGCACGCGTTCGAGCACCCTGATCGCCGCGACGGCGGCTCTGGTCGCCGGCGCCATGTCGATGGCCGCAGGCGAGTATGTTTCGGTGAGTTCGCAGCATGACACCGAACTGGCCGATCTGGCGCGCGAACGATTGGAGCTCAGAACCGACATCTCCGGCGAGCGCGAAGAACTCTCACAGATCTACCGCAATCGCGGTGTCGATGATGCAACAGCCGACACGGTTTCACGCGAATTGATGGCAAAAGACGCACTTGGCGCGCACGCCCAGGCTGAACTGGGCATCACAACAATAACTGTGGCTCGGCCAATCCAGGCGGCCATAGCATCCGCCGCTGCATTTACCTTCGGAGCGTCCATGCCCGTGGCAATCGTTTTCGTAGTACCGATCGGTTTGCTGATTATCGCTGAGTCTATCGGCTCCCTGCTGTTTCTCGCCGTTCTTGGCGCAATCGGCGGGGCCGCTGGCGGTGCAAACATATGGCGCGCAATGGCCCGGGTCACATTCTGGGGAGCACTTGCTCTGGCCGTCACCGCAGGCATCGGGCGATTGGTGGGAACGGCCGTCTGAGGTCGATTCGCAACAAGACGATCTGCACTTCAATCTCTGTCCCGATGGGGCTGCGCGGGACGTAACTTGGCGGGTCCGGAGCTGTCGCGGGGCAGTTCGACAACTATCCCGCGTAACGGGCTTCCAGCAGGTCCAGTTCACGGATCATCTTTCTTGCCAGCTCGCTACCGAGCGCCCGGGTTCGCACCATTCGAAGTACCTCGGCACGCTCGGCCTTGAGTGCTGCAACACGAAAATCATTCTCGATTTTCTCGGACCGCTGCCCCGATGCATTATCTTGCGCATTACCCTGCCGGTTCTCGATCCTGTGACGATAGGTCGCCATGACGGTCGACGCGGCAGCCACGTAGCGATCAGCGTCATCCCGGCCCGCCGAACGCTCATGCTGAACCCGCTCTATCTCAGCAATTGCCGCCTTGGCTATCCTGATCCGGGCTCGATCTTCCTCCGCCTGATGCAATGGTTCGGGCGGCATTTTCAATCCCCTAAGCAGCAGGGGCAGTGCGATGCTTGCGGCAACGAGCGAGGTAATGATCACCCCCATTGCCAGAAAGATTGCCAGGTCGCGCCCGCTGAACGGCGCTCCGTCTGCCATCGCGAGCGGCAAGGTAAGGATGCCTGCCAGGGTTATTGCCCCCCGTACGCCTGCGAAGGTCATTGTGGCAACGATGCGCCAGTCAGGCGACGATCGGAACTCCTTCTGACGGAACAGCGTAAACTGCAGTGAGAACCACACCCACGCGAAGCGAACCGCTGCCAGCCCGAGTGTAATGGCCAGCACATAGGCGACAAGCCAAAATGGCTGGTGATGGCCAGTCTGCCGCACCGTTTCTGATGCGCCGGAAATTATGCCGGGAAGCTGCTCGCCCAAAAGCACGAAGATAATGCCGTTGGCTGCGAACTGGATGACATCCCATACCGTGCTGCGACGCAGGCGTGTCACTGCCAGCGCCTGTCCGCCGCCCTCGACAAATCCCATTGTCAGCCCGGCCGCGACCGCTGCCAGGATGCCGGAGCAATGGAGATGCTCGGCCATGAGATATGCGGCGTAGGGAATGAGCAGGCTGATAAGGATTTGGGAGCCGCTATCCTCGCCGAGGCGTCGGCTAATCCAATTCTTTGCCAGGGTGATGAACCAGGTCAGAACCGCACCGACGGTGATACCGCCCAAGGCTAGCCAGATGAATTCAAATGCGGCGACCTGAAGCGAGAAAGTGCCGGTAAGGGCAGCGGCGACCGCAAAACGCAGGCAAACCAGGCTGGTAGCATCGTTCAATAGCGATTCACCTTCCAAAATGTGCATCATTCGTCTGGGGATCGGTACGCGCTGCGCGATTGCCGACACAGCGATGGGATCGGTCGGTGAAACCACCGCCGCTAACGCGAAGGAAACTGCGATCGGCAAGGCCGGAATGAGCCAATGAATAAAGAGGCCAATGCCGAGCACCGTGAAGATAACAAGGCCTAGCGCCAGCCCGAGGATGGCTTGCCCGTCCTTGAACAGGTCCTCCCGTGAAATCCGCCAGCCATCAAGGAAGAGAAGAGGTGGGAGGAGTAGCAAGAAGAATATTTCAGGCTCGAGAGTAACTCGCCAGTTCGCTGCGAACCCTATGACACCGCCGAGCACAATCTGCACGAGGGGGAGCGGAATCGGAACGGGCAGCACGCGAGAAACGGCACCACTCACGACGACAGCAGCTAGCAGCACCAGGACAATCGTAATGGCTTCCAAAGATACTCTTCCGTTTTCGTGCGATCTTTAGGTCGGTCGAACTTCGGTATTTTCTGGTAGAGAAAGATCAGCTCGCCATTTCGCGGCGGAATCCGCATAGGCTTTCGCGATAAACGCCGGAACGGCGCCTATACCATGCTCAAGGTCGGCTTCGCCAAACCCTGCTTGCGCCGCGTTCCTTCTAAACATGGCTATTGGACCATCATAGATTGGCGGGTCGTTGCGGGAAAATGGACCGGTCTCGATGTTGCGCGCAATCCAGCCTGTGGCAAACGTCAGCGCTTTGTTGGGTA
>JBDTLS010000176.1:0-6166 GCA_039934655.1 Sphingobium sp. | reverse complement strand
GCGCCCATGCCGATGCCTTGCGCCGCCACAACCGCAACACACATGCCGCGCGCTTCAAGCGTCAGGCGGGAATCATGTTGGCAACAATCGTCCTGGGCGCGGTAGCCACGCCCTATGTTATGCTCGACAAGGACGAGCAATGGTCGAGCGGCGTTTACGCCTATGCGAAGACGGCCCTGTGGTTTTCCGCTGGCGTATCTGCCAGCCCGGTGCTCAACATCACCTATCACGGCGCGAAATACCGCGTGCCTGCCCGCGCGGTTGTCGCCAACCACTATTATCAGGACTCTGCCAGCGCCGCGCTTTCCAACGCGCAGCGCGGCGGCGCGTTGGGTTTTGGCGGATGGCTGGCAAGCCTGTTCCTGTTGCGCGGGGCGATGGCACGGCGGCGCGAGCGCGCCTTGCGGGATCGGGTTATTGCCGGAACACTGGTGACGAGCGAGGCGCAACTCGCGACCTTGACCGGCACCGAGGCCGACGCCCGCGCGCTCACCATTGGCACCGTTTCCATTCCGGGCAGGCTCGAAACCCGGCACATGGCGATGATCGGCACGACGGGCAGCGGCAAGACCACCGCGTTGCGCCAGATGCTCGACGGGATCGAAGCGCGGGGCGAAGCTGCCTTGGTCTATGATACCAGCGGCGAGTTCATCGCGCATTACTACCGGCCCGAGCGCGGCGACGTGATCTTGAACCCGTTCGATGCCCGGTGCGCCTATTGGTCGCCGTTTGCCGAGATTGCCCACCCCGCCGACGCCGACCGCATCGCCCGCCAGCTTATTACCGAAACCGGGCAGCATGACAGCGACGTGTGGCTGGACACCAGCCGCATTCTTGTCGCCAACATGATCCGGGCGCTCTGGCGCGAAGGCAACGGCACCTTGACCGCCTTGTTGCACGCCTTGCAGGACCGGACCAAGGAAGACCTCAAAGTGTGGCTGGCAGGCAGTTCATCGGCGCGCACCTTTGCCGATGATGCCGACCGGGCGACAGGCAGCGTGCTGTTCATGCTCGCCAAGGCCGCTGACCTGATCCAGTTTCTGCGGGTTGACGGCAGCGGCGGCACGCCGTTCGCCTTCCGGGATTTCATCCACGGGTTGGACAAGCGCAAGGGCGCAAAGCCTTGGATATTCGTGCCGCGCAAGGAGGATTACTTCGAGGCGTCGAAGCCCTTGCTCGCCTGCTGGCTGGAATGCGCGGCCAGTGCCGTGCTTGGCCTTCCACCATCGCCCGACCGGCGCATCTGGTTTGTGCTGGATGAGCTGGCGGATTTACCGCGCGTGGATAATCTGGCGCGGCTGCTACCCGAGGGTCGCAAGTTCGGGGCCGCCGTTGTGTTGACCTTTCAGGCGCTGGGCCAGATGCAGCATCGCTATGGCCCGAAGGTCGCCGAAGCCATGCTGGGCTGCTGCAACACCAAGCTGTTTCTGCAAACCATCGACAGCGAAACGCGCGTCTGGGCCAGCCAGACCATCGGTGAATGCGAGGTCGAAATCCAGACCATGACCGACGCGCTGGCAGAAGGCGACGACAAGCCCCGAACCACGCTTGGCAAGATACGAAAAATGCGTCCCGCTGTTCTCGAAAGCGAACTGCGGCTGCCGAAGTTCGAGGGTTACCTGTTACTTCCCGATGGCTTGCCAGTGGCCCGGATCAGGCTCACCGCCGATCATATCGCGCGGCATGGCCCTGCCCGCCACCCGGGGTTTTTGGCGGGCGACGTTGCAGCCACGCATTGGAATCCGCCATCGGTGACTCCGATACCGGATGCACCAGCGCCACCGTCACCCGCCAGTAAGGGGCCGGTGTAATGGTCGCATCCGTTTCCGCGCTGACCAGTTCGGGGCAAGCCGCCAGCTACTATGAATCCGCAGGCGAGTATTATGCAGATGGCGGCCAGTCTCCATCCGAATGGCAGGGCAAGGGCGCGAACGAGCTTGGTCTGTCTGGCGAGGTTGACCGCGACAAGTTCCGCGATTTGCTGGACGGCAAGGTTGCCGACCAGCAGCTTGGCACCATCCGGGAAAGCAAACTGACGCATCGTCCCGGTTGGGACGTCACTTTGAGCGCGCCCAAGTCGGTGTCGATCATGGCCGAAGTTGCGGGCGACCGGCGATTGGTTGCAGCACATGGCGCAGCGGTGAAGGCTGCGCTTGCCCATGTCGAGCAACACATGTCCGCGACCCGCATCCGCGACGGCGGAACGGTGAACCGTGAAGCCACCGGCAATCTTGTAGTCGCCAGCTTTCAGCACGGCACCAGCCGCGCGCAAGACCCGCAGCTGCACACCCATAATGTCATTCTCAATGCCACCAAGGGCGAGGACGGCACATGGCGCAGCCTTGAGCCGCGCGCGATCTACCAACTGCAAAAGCAGATTGGTGCAATCTACCGGCAGGAGCTGGCGTTGAAGGTGCGCGAGCTGGGCTATGAGATCGAGGTGGGCAAAGGCTCGATGTTCGAGATCAAGGGCGTGTCCGCCGAGGTCATGGCCGCATTCAGCACCCGCAGCGCCGAAATCGAGGCCGCGCTTGGCGAGCGCGGTACGTCCCGCGATGATGCCACCGCCGCCGAAAAGCAGGTTGCCGCGCTCGATACCCGGCAGGCCAAGGTTGCCGCCGATCCTGCGGCGCTTGTGGCGAACTGGCGCGATACCGCAAGCAAAGCCGGATTTGGGCCGGAGGCAAGGCTGGCGATGGTCAAAGAGGCCGAGGCCAAATCTGCCAGCAAGGACCATCGCGCCATGATGGACATGCAGGGCGATGGAGCCGCAAGCCGTGCCGTCGCTCATGCCGCCGACAAGCTGGGCGAACGCCAATCGGTGTTTTCCGTTGCCGCACTTCACGAGGAGGCCGGGCGCATGGGGCTGGGCAAGGTCAGCTATACCCAAATCGGCGAGGCCATCACGGCGGCGACCAAGCAAGGCGAGTTGATCGACCGCACCCACATCGACCGGCGCGGCGCACAGTTTGCCGGGTTCACCACCCGCACGAATGTCGAAACCGAAACCAAGATGCTGCGGATCGAGGCGGAGGGACGCGGCACCTTGGCCCCCATCGCCACACCGCTTGCCGCTGCCAAGGCCGTAGCCAACGCATCGGCGCAGGGTGAGCGCGCGGGCTTTGGCTGGAACACCGATCAGCGCGCCGCCACCGAGCAGCTATTGACCAGTCGCAACCGCATCACCGCCTTGCAGGGCTATGCTGGCACGGCCAAGACCACCACCGTTCTGGCGACCTTTGCTCACGAGGCCGAGGCGCGCGGCGTCCGTGTCGTTGCGCTTGCGCCGACCGCATCGGCGGCGATGGTGCTAGGCGAGGCCCTTGGCGCGCGCAGCGATACCGTTGCGCGGCATTTGTTGTCACCGGAGCGCCCAAGTCAGGGCCAACCCGCCGCATGGATTGTGGACGAGGCATCGCTGTTGTCGGCCCGCGATACCGCCCGACTGTTCGACCTGGCGGAGAAGCAGAGCGCCCGTGTCGTGCTCGTCGGTGACGTGAAGCAGCTTGGATCAGTTGAGGCAGGTGCGGCCTTTGCGCAATTGCAGGGCGCGGGCATGCAAACCGCCAAGCTGGGCGAGATCGTGCGGCAAACCAACGCGGCGGCCAAGGACGCGGTGCTGGCTACCATTGAAGGGGACGCCCGAAAGGCGCTCGCAGCACTGGACCGGGGCGGCGGCAGGATCGTGGAAAATGCCGACCGTGGCACCCGCTTCGCCGCCATCGCCAAGGATTATGCCGCGCTCGACAAAGCCAGCCGCGCCAGAACGCTGGTCATCGAGCCATCGCGCGAAGGGCGCGACTCGCTAACCGCCGATATTCGCGCGGCACTCACCAAATCCGGCGCGCTTGCCGGTCCCGGCATCACCATGCAGAGCCTTTCCAACAAGGGGCTGACCCGCGCCGAGGCCCGCGATCCCATGAGCTACGACAAGGGCGATGTTGTCCGGTTCACCCGCGACTATGCCAACAAGGGCGTGGCGCGCGGCGAGGCCTACCGCGTGGAGAACATCGACCCCGTCAAATCCGCCATCACCCTGCAATCAGAAGACGGGCGCGAGGTGGATTGGCGGTTGCGGCAATGGGGCGCGGGCAACAGCCAGACTTTTTCGCCGCAATCGCTCGAACTCAAAACCGGCGACAGCATCCGGTTCACCCGCAACGACCGGGAAGCAGGGCGCATCAATGGCGCGCGCGGCGAAGTTACCGCGATTGACGCGCAGGCCCGCACGGCGGAGATTCGCAATCCGCGCGGCCAGACCCAGACCTTGAGCCTTGATGCTGCCCGCGACCAGCACATTGCCCATGCCTATGTCGAAACCGCCTTTGCCGCCCAAGGCCGCACCGCCGATCACGTCATCATTCACGCCGACAGCAAGGCCACCAACCTGATCGACCAGAAGTCATTCTATGTCGGCATATCCCGAGCCAAGGAGTCGGTCGCGGTTTACACCAATGACCGGGCCAAGCTGGTGTCCGCCATCAGCGAACGGGCTGGACAGGTGCAAACCGCCATCGCGCAGGTAGCCATGCCGTTGCCGGTAGCGGGCAAGACGCTGGGGGCAGGATTGGCGTAAGGTTACGAGGCCGGAGTCTAAGCAGCCGATTTCAACTGATTTGAACGACCGTAGGGCCGCTAGAATCCCATTTGTGTCGCGCGCATCGTACCCTTGTCCGTTATTGAAAAATCGTCGCGGGTCTGATCGTATTGGAGGTAGTCAAGGGAGGCGAGGCGCGAGACAGCGCCGAGGTCCAAAGCCGTTGGACGGCAAGGATCGAAAGATCGGGTCTTGGCGTCCGTTCGTTCGTACGCCTCCGCTGAGGACCGCGGGCACTTGGCATTGTTTTGAGGTAAGGGGTGACGGGAGTATGGGTAGTCATACTCCTTTGGGTTCTGGTTTGCGCCGCTGGAAATTTGATCAAGCCGCCTGAGCGGCATCGATTTGTTCTCGCAGCTGTTTCCAGGTCCAGGGCAACAACTCGTGGAGGCGGGTCTGGGATATGTCGGCGATCCGAGTGAGCACGTCGGTGAGCCAGACGAGCGGATCGACATCGTTGAGTTTGCAAGTGGCGATGAGGGTGTACATCATCGCGGCGCGTTCGCCGCCACGGTCAGAGCCGACGAATAGCCAGGCTTTTCTTCCCCGGGCAATGGCTCGCAGGGCACGTTCGGCGGCGTTGTTCGTGAGACATATCCGACCATCGTCAAGGAATGCGGTAAAAGCGGGCCATGCGTTGAGCATGTAATCCATCTTTTTGCCGACTGCGTCCTTCGAGGAGAGCATGCTGCGCTGTTCACGCATCCAGTTGCCGAGCTCCGTGACAAGCGGGGCCGACAAGATATGACGCACGGCAAGCCGTTCGGCGGCAGGGCTGCCGTTGATGTCGCGCTCGATTGCGAAGATGCGGTCGATGCGTTGCACGGCCTCGATCGCAAGCGGCGAGATGACGACACGCTTGCCAGGCTTGCGCTTCAGCTGGGTCGCGATGTCGGCAAGTTCGAAGAAGTATCGCCTCGCATGAGCCCAGCAGGCAGCGTGTGTGATTGCCCCCTCGGGCCGACCGGGGTCATAGAGTGCGTTGTAGCCGGAGTAATTGTCGGCCTGAAGGATACCTCGGTAGCCAACAAGGTGTTGCCGACTGTGCTCGCCCTTGCGGTCTCTGGAATAATAGAAGAGCGCTGACGGCGCCCGCCCGCCTGCGAAGGGTGCATCATCGCTGACGTAGGTTCACATCCGGGCAATGTCGGTCTTGTACTTTGCCAGGCGCGGCACGGTGGTGTCGTCGGCGTGGAGACGCCCGGCACCGAGCGTATGCGCTTCGAGCAGGAGATACACCGGCTTCACAGCGACGGCGATCGCACCGATCTGATCGGCAAGCGTTGAAAGGCTGAGCGGTATGCCCTGGCTCTCGAGGCGATCGCGCTGGCTATTGAGTGGCTGGTGAAGCCCAAATTTGTTGAACGCGAGGCAGGGCGGGACTGTCAGTAATTTCGTGTGTGGACGGGCATAATGGGTAAAAAGGAGTCCCACTATGTCACGACGCAAAGAGACGGCCATTTCGGCTGAGTTATTGGATCAGCTTTTGGCAGGCACGGATGCAGCTACTGCTCTGGATCAGGGCGGATTGCTTGATGCGCTGAAGAAGGCACTGGCCGAGAGGGCGCT
>JBDTLS010000175.1:0-6185 GCA_039934655.1 Sphingobium sp. | reverse complement strand
TGACGGAGGGAAACATGCCTGAGCCAACCAACAATGAATTCTGGCGCGACCTCAACCTGCAGCAGCATCCGGTCGCTGTCGATATCGCAAATCTTCAGGCTCACCGCCTCTGATACACGCAAGCGCCTGTATCTGGCTCTTCTCATCGAACGACAGCACGATGGCATGCGCTGGCGGATCGACATAGAGTCCGACGACATCGTGGAGTTTGTCAGCGAATTTGGGATCATTCGACAGCTTGAATTGCCGGTAACGGTGCGGTTGCAGGCCGTGCGCTTTCCAGATGCGCTGCACTGCACTGGCGCTGATCCCGCTCGCGGCGGCCATCAGGTCGGCCGTCCAGTGCGTCAGTCAGCGTCAGCGCAACCACGCGTTCAACCACATCCGGCTTGAGAGGAGCGATGCGCGATGGACGGGACTTGTCGCGCAGCAGACCCTCAACGCCTGCGGCCATAAAGCGCTCCTGCCAGCGCCAAACGCATGTCTTCGATTTGCCCGTCTGCCGCATGATCGCTGCCGTGCCGACCGCATCGGCAGACAGCAAAATAATCGATGCCCGCCAAACATGCTTCTGGGCGGCGTTGCGATCTCTGACCACCCGCTCAAGGCGGTGCCGGTCAGGCGGCGAAACTTCAAATATGATCCCGTTGCGCATGAACCTGAATCGCATGCCGCGATCCCAAAGGGAATCCTAAAAGGGACTCTTCTGTCAGGTGTTATCCACTAGGTTCACGCTTCGGGTTCAGACGGCCACGGCGTGCCGGCCAGCGGCTGAGTAGCGTTGGCCAGCGAAGCGCCATTGATCGCCGCTTGCCGAACCTTGTCAGGACGCGGCGGCATCCAGCATTAGCCTCACCACAACGCCCACGTATCGCAAACCCCTTGTTAATGGGCGTTAGCTTCGTCCGCTTGGGGATACAAGGCGCGCAAACCATGGCCCACCGCCAAAGGAATCACCGATCCGTGGCCGTCACCCCTGAAGACTTCCGTTTCGAGGGTGAATTGTTGATAGTTACGTGCGATCATCTGGGATGAAAGCCTCTGCAGATCGCTGACGGCATGATTGCCGGGAGTCTCCTCTTCACTGCCTACGGCGAAATACAGGCGTGCGGGCAAGGATGAATGGGTTTTGGCAAAATGAGCTTCGACCCCAAATATTGCACCGTCGTCCCAGTTCAATAGTGGGCTGCCAATAAGTAAGCGCTGAAACAGCCCATCGTCATGAAACAGCGCGTAGAGGCCGAAGAGTCCGCCGAAAGAGTGTCCGAACCACGTACGGTCTGTGTGACTGGCATTATATTTTTTCTCAATGTCAGGCACCAACTCGCCGCGCAGGAAACCGAGAAAAGAAGATGCTCCGCCGATCGCCGTGGGCGTCGGTAATCCGCGCGCGTCGGCGAAGTCCCGCACAGCCTTGAGTTGGGCCTCACCCGCAGATGGGGTGAAGTCCAAAGCGCGCTCTGCAAACGAAGCTTTGAAGCCCTGACCGGGACGCGGATAACCAATACCCACGACGATGAGGTCAGGGATGCGCTTATCGAAAGCAAGCAGTCGCGCTGCCTCCACCACCGTGCCAAACTCTACGTTGGCGTCCGCGGCAAATAGAACGGGATAAGGGGCGTGGCGTTTGGTGTATCCCTCGGGAAGAGCAACCCAGATCTGATATGCACGGTGTGACGTTTTGGAGGTCACCACCCACGTATGCACATCCTTCATGAATGGGACGGGCACCGGCGAGGCGCTGGAAACGGAGGCTGTGATGACCAAGACTGCCGCCAATGCCGCAGCACCCATTGCCGTAATGTTTAGGCCACGCATTTCACCCCCTTTGGTTCAAAGCCATACTAACAGAATTGTCCTTCGCTGGAAGGTAGCTATTGTAAATTATATTTATCGCGATAAATATATCGCGTCTAGCTAGGGTCATTAACTCCATTGCCTGAGATAACAGGGGCCGGATCGGGAGCAAACGCGGTGCGTGCAGCCATTTTCCAGGGATTGGGCCGCAAACTCGAGTTCTGCGAGTTGCCAGACCCCCGTTGGGTCCAGGCGAACTGCTTGTACGCGTCGGACACTTTGGTATTTGTGGTTCAGATCTCCACATGGCGCAGGACCCGTCTTTGAAGTGCCCTCCGGCATGATTTTGGGTCACGAATCCGCCGGAGAGGTGATCGAGGTGGGACGGGACGTCGCGGGCTTTGCGGGGGAGGTAAGGCAGAATGATGAACAGACGGGAAGTGCTTTGCTCTGGCCTGGCAGTGGCGGCCATGCCGAGCCTTGGGGTGGGACGTCTCCCCCCAGAGAAATTGGATATGTCGATCATCGACAACGACGACGACGAGTCTCTGACATTCGCTGCCCGCTGTCGCAGCTTGGGCGTGGCGACGAAGAATGTTCGCGGCAATGTTTCTAATCTCTGGTTCGACGATCTCTACCATTACTGGCGCCGCTCCCCGAAACCGATCGGTGGATTGACCAGCCATAGCACTTGGTTCCTGCTCGACATGATGGCCCGCGACGCGGGCATGCGCACCATTTACCGTGGCGATCATCAGCGTCTTGGCCAGGGCGCGATGGAGCACCGCCTGTTTGGAATTCACCCGCCCGGTTCGGCCCGGATGCTGCGGGGGGCCACGGGAAGCCGGTGGGCTGCAGCGGTCGCCATGATGGTCACGGCGCCCGATCGCACGTCGGCGGATCGGCAAGGGAATTCCACAAGACATGCCCGAAAGCGGATGGTTGGAAACGACACGATCATTTCTTGGGTCATCGCCTCCCCAGCCGCCTTCACTCCCCTCAAGCTTTTAGGAGCAGTCGAACCATGATTCTTCCGCCAAATGTCAGCGCCGGCGCTTTCGCGACTGCTTTGCGGGAATTCGCGAAAGTGATCGGCGCGGAATGGGTTTTTTCCAGCGACGACGACGTGGCGTTGTATGAGGATTCCTACACTCCGTTTGCGTCCGAACCCGACCTTCAACTGCATGCTTCCGCCGCGGTGGCACCGGCGAAGCTCGAAGAAGTGCAGGAGATCGTCCGCATCGCCAACAGGCTCAAGATTCCGCTCTATGCGATCTCGACCGGGCGGAATCTCGGCTACGGCGGTTCAGCGCCCGTCAGTTCCGGTTGTGTCGTCGTCGATCTCAAGCGAATGAACCGGGTTCTCGAAGTCAACGAGCGCGCTGCCTATGTGTTGGTCGAACCAGGCGTGAGCTTCATGGACCTCTACCAATATCTCGAGGCCAATGGTCATAACCTCATGGTCTCTCCAGCCGAGCCCGGCTGGGGAAGTCCGATCGGTAATGCGCTTGACCACGGCAACGGCATGGTTGCGGGGGATCATTTCGCGATGGCCTGTGGAATTGAAGTCGTTCTCGCCAGCGGCGAGGTTCTGCGAACCGGTATGGGGGCAGCGCCTACGTCGCGGGTCTGGCAGACGTATCGGTATGGTTTTGGCCCGTATATCGACGGCATGTTTTCACAGTCCAATTTCGGGATCGTTACCAAAATGGGATTCTGGCTTATCCCGAAGCCCGAGCGCTGGACATCTTTCGCGGTGACGTCACATCGTAGCGAAGATCTTTATCCCATGGTGGACGCGATCCAACTGATGCGGGCCCAGGGCCTGGTGTTCAGTTCGATCGGCGGAAGCCCGCTACGATCGGCAAATAATGCCACGGATGGTTTCGTTTCGCAGAATATTTCCGAGGCGCGCGCGCTCCTGCGCAAACGGGATGGCGGATCGCACGATGAATGGAACCACCTCAGCCAGGCAACCAAGATCCCGGTTTCGTTCGTAAGCGGCGCCGTACGGGGGCCGGCTGGGGTGGTGGCCGCGACGCTGGATCATGCCCGGGCGGTGTTCGATAAGATACCCGGCACGGAATTCAGCGAGGGAACCGACTACCGGTTTCCGCTCAAGCCATCGGAAGTTGACGAAGAGGAGAAAGCCAATCTTGGCATACCGTCGCTCTGGTCCTTCAGCCGCATCGCAGTTCAAGGCACATCGCATGGCCACTATTACTTCTCGCCAATGACCAACGCCACGGCCGAAGATATCTTCTTGGTGAACAATATCGTCCGCAACGTGTTGCTGGATTCAGGCGACAATGACCTGATCGACCGAATGGGGTGGCGCGCGGGCCTGGGAGCCTATCCCAAATCCTACACCCTGTTGTATGAGTTCCTGGTCACTGACGATGTCGAACTCAACCGCCGGCGCCGCACCGTGTTCAAGAAACTGGTGAAAGAGTGCGGAGCGAAAGGCTTTGGCGAATATCGCGCGCCATCGGCCTTTCAAGACGACGTGATGGGGCAATATTCCAATAATAATAATGTATTACGGCGATTTCACGAGACCATTAAGGATGCCATCGATCCGAACGGGATTCTTGCTCCCGGTAAGAGCGGCATCTGGCCAAAGCATATGAGGTCGGAAAGGCGCGCGGGCGCAACGAAGGACGCGGTATGACCAACAAGGTCTTGTTCTGGTCGGGATGCGTAATGGCGTTCATCGTGTTGGGATGCGCAATGGTGTATGTCATGCATCCTGTCCGTGTCGCAGATTCCGAAACTGCTCCCTTAACGGACCCGGTGATGAAGCGGGGGAAGGAAGTCTTCTCTAAATGGTGCTCAGGCTGCCACGCGCCAAATCCGGCCCGTCAGCGCTTCGGGCAAGGATTGGTCGGCCAAGTTTTTGCCGGGACCTATACGCTCGAACAACGATACAAAGGGGCCGAACCGGCTGCGCTGGAACAGCGCATCGACCTCGATCCGCAATTCATAGAGACGATTGTCCGGCAGGGGCTGAACGTCATGCCGCGATCGCGCAAGACTGAGATATCGGACTCCGATCTGACGGCAATCTGCGTCTATTTGATCCGCAACACGCGCACCAATCCGCCAGCGCGCTGTCCTCGGCAAGCGCCCTAAGGTGTTCTCCTTTTAGGCCAACAGCAATAAGCGCTCGCAATAGTGCATCTCGCCGTCCCAAATAACGATCCCGCCGCCGCCGCATAGAGCGCGCTGCGCGACGGTCAACGGCTAGGCTCGCCCCAGTCTTTGCATCCCGCCCGTCAGAGAATATCCGCACTCCCATGTCACGGATAGTTTCACCGTCATAAAGGCACCAGCCGATACTGTTTGTGCCCATGTCGAGGCCGAGACGTGCTGGCATTTACGATTTCTCCTGTACCTAACCGGAACCTTGCCGAAATTGGTGAGCTTGACAATTGGGATGCTTCATATACTGATCTGGATACAGAAATCGTGGTCTGGTTGTTAGGGTCAGGACCCATTGATCGTAGACGCGTGATCTGATTCAGGCTCCGTGAGGAGATTGGATATGAGTGACCTTTACTGGCTGACGGACGAGCAGATGGCTCGGCTTGAGCCATTCTTTCCCAAGAGCCACGGTAAGCCGCGGGTTGATGACCGCCGGGTGCTCAGCGGCATCATCTTCGTCAATCGCAACGGGCTGAGATGGCGTGATGCGCCCAGAGAATACGGGCCAGCCAAGACGCTTTACAACCGCTGGAAGCGATGGAGTGACAAGGGTGTCTTCATCGCGATGATGGATGGGCTTTCGGCCAGAGGCACCGAGCGCAAGACGATCATGATCGATGCGACCTACCTCAAAGCGCACCGCACGGCATCCAGCCTGCGGGTAAAAAAGGGGATGCCGGGCGGCTGATCGGTCGCACGAAAGGCGGCATGAACACGAAGTTACACGCTGTGACGGATGCCATCGGCCGTCCGATCAGCTTCTTCATGACGGCGGGACAGGTCAGCGATTACACCGGAGCAGCAGCTTTGCTCGATGGGCTGCCCAAAGCAGATTGGCTGCTGGGCGACCGGGGCTATGATGCCGACTGGTTCCGCGATGCGCTGCAAGAGAAGGGGATCACGCCCTGCATCCCCGGCAGGAAGTCTCGCAAAAAGACCGTCAAATACGACAAGCGCCGGTACAAAAGCCGCAACCGCATCGAGATCATGTTCGGCCGCCTCAAAGACTGGAGGCGCGTCGCAACCCGCTACGACAGATGCCCAACCGTCTTCCTCTCCGCCATCGCGCTCGCCGCAACCGTCATGTTCTGGCTATGAGTCCTGACCCTAAGCAATCAGTTGAGAATATTCATCTTATACCAAGACTCGTTGATCAGAACCTGTGAGCCCAGTTGCGAAGGCCG
>JBDTLS010000174.1:0-6369 GCA_039934655.1 Sphingobium sp. | reverse complement strand
CGTTTTTCAGGATCAGGTCGAATGTACGGGCCATAAACGGTCGTTTCTCTTGGATAATGCCTGTGCCTGTCCTACCTAAAGACCATGCCCAATGCCACAGTAAAGCCGACTCCCCTGCAAGATCGCGCGCTCCTTCGTATTTCGGGCGAAGAGACGCGCGGGTTCCTGCAAGGATTGATCACGCAGGATGTGCTGGATCTGGCGCCGGATCAGCCGCGCTGGGGCGGACTTTTGACGCCGCAGGGCAAGGCGCTGTTCGATTTCATGCTGTGGGCGGATGGACAGGATGTGCTGATCGATTGCGAGGCTTCACAGGCCGACGCACTCGCGCGCCGCCTGACGCTTTATCGGTTGCGGCGGCAAGTGGCGATCGCGCGTGATGCGTCTCTCGGTGTGCATTGGGCGCTGGATGCTGCGGAAAACCCCCATGATCCGCGACTGGCAGAGCTGGGCCATCGCTGGATAGCACCAGCGGAGGACGGGGATGCCAGCGCCGCGTTTCGTGCCCATCGCCTGTCGTTGGGCGTCACCGAAGGCATCGCCGAACTCGGCAGCGACCAGACATTATGGCTGGAGGCCAATGCGGCGGAGCTGAACGGCGTTGATTACACCAAGGGTTGCTATGTGGGGCAGGAGAATACCGCGCGGATGCATTACCGTGCTAAGGTCAATCGGCGGCTGGTGGTGGTGCCGCTCGGCCAGTCGGATCCGGCGCGGCAGCGTGCGGCGATGCCGGATTTGGGGCTGGCTATCGACCATCGTCGTGTTGAGGACATGGGCGACCTGCCTCTGCCTGCGTGGCAGGCGCGCGCCATCAAGGACAGCGCCGACGCATGAGGGTGCTGCGGTTCTGGATCGCCGCGCTGCTGTTATTATGCGCGGCTCCGGCGTGGGCAGATACGCGGTGGACGCTGGTCAAATCCTATCCTCATGATCCTCAGGCCTTTACCGAAGGTCTGTTTTATCTCGACGGCTCGCTGTTCGAAAGCAGCGGGCAGTACGGCCAGTCGGACATCCGGCAAGTGCGCCTGTCCGATGGCAAGGTGCTGCGCGTCAAGCCCACCGATTTACGCATGTTCGGCGAGGGCATCGTCAACTGGGGCGACCAGATGCTCAGCCTGACGTGGCAGAATGGTATCGGTTTCCGCTGGCGACGGGGTGACTTTGCCCTGCTCGGCACCTTTCGGTATAGCGGCGAGGGCTGGGGCCTGACTCAGGACGGCACGTGCATCATCATGAGCGATGGCACACCGACGCTGCGTTTTTTCGATCCGGCCAGTTTCACGCAGACCGGCAGCGTCAACGTCACTTACGCCGGGCAGCCGGTGCCGATGCTCAATGAACTCGAATATGTGCGCGGCGAAATTCTCGCCAATGTGTGGATGACGAACCGCATCGCGCGGATCGACCCGGCGAGCGGCAAGGTGATCGACTGGATCGACCTGACGCCGCTCGTGCGCAAACAGCGTCTGCACGATAGCGACGCGGTGCTGAACGGCATCGCCTATGACGCCACGCGCGACCGGCTGTTCGTGACCGGTAAATATTGGCCGAAGCTGTACGAGATCAGGTTGAAGCGCTGATCCGCCACAGCGCCCATGCGCCGATACCGAGCCACACGACATTAAGCGCCATCGACGGAATAGCGTTATGCCACGCCGTGTTGACGATAAACCCAGCCGCTCCGATGATATTCAGCCAATGGAATGCCACGGAGCGGCTGGTCAATTTTCCGGTCGACAGCAGCATATAGGCGGCGAGAACACATATAGCGCCCAGCCATCCCGCAACTTCGACCGCGTAAATTATCAAGCCGCCAGCTTGCGCAGCACATAGGGCAGGATGCCGCCGTTGAGGAAATATTCCAGCTCGTTGATAGTGTCGATGCGGCACAGCGCCTGGAACGTAAAGCTGGTACCATCGGCGCGGGTGACGACGACATCAACCATCTGGCGCGGCTTCAACCCGGCGACATTGCTGATGCTGAATGTCTCGTTGCCGGTGAGACCAAGCGTTTCACGCGTGGCACCCGCAGCAAATTGCAGCGGTAGCACGCCCATGCCGACGAGGTTGGAGCGGTGAATGCGCTCAAAGCTCTCGGTGATGACGCAGCGCACGCCGAGCAGCGCGGTGCCCTTCGCCGCCCAGTCGCGTGACGATCCGGTGCCATATTCCTTGCCAGCGATGACAACGAGCGGGGTGCCGTCCGCCTTGTGGCGCATGGCGGCGTCGTAAATCGCCATCGTTTCACCCTTGTAGCTGGTCATGCCGCCTTCGACGCCGTCCAGCATCTGGTTCTTGATGCGGATGTTGGCGAAGGTGCCGCGCATCATCACTTCATGATGGCCACGGCGCGCGCCATAGCTGTTGAAGTCGGCCTGTGCGACCTGATGCTCCTGCAGGTATACGCCAGCGGGCGAGCTTGCCTTGATGTTGCCGGCGGGCGAGATGTGATCGGTGGTGATCGAATCGCCGAAAATTGCCAGCGGTTTGGCATCGACGATGTCGGCGACCGGCGCGGGGGTCATACCCATGCCCTCAAAATAGGGCGGGTTGGCGACATAGGTGGAACCGGCGCGCCATGTGTAGGTGTCCGATCCTGCGACATCGATCGCCTGCCATTTTTCATCGCCGCGCAGCACATTGGCATAGCGGCTCTGGAACATGTCACGGGTCAGCGCGCCGTCCATGACCGAGCGAACCTCGTCGTTGGTCGGCCAGATGTCCTTCAGATACACGTCCTGACCGTTCGATCCCTGACCGATTGGGGTCTCCACGAAATCGGTCGTGACAGTGCCCTTGAGCGCATAGGCAACGACCAGGGGCGGGGAGGCGAGGAAATTCGCGCGCACGTCCGCCGACACGCGGCCTTCGAAGTTGCGGTTGCCCGACAATACCGATGCGGCAACGATGTCGTTGCCATTGATCGCCTTGCTGATCGCGGGGGCCAGCGGGCCGGAGTTGCCGATGCAGGTCGTGCAGCCGTAGCCGACGAGGTTGAAACCGAGCGCGTCGAGATGCTCGGTCAGGCCTGCCTTGTTGAGATAATCGGTCACGACCTGCGATCCTGGGGCGAGCGAGGTCTTGACCCACGGCTTGGGCTTGAGGCCGAGCGCAACCGCCTTTTTGGCGACCAGACCAGCTGCCACCAGCACGCTGGGGTTGGAAGTGTTGGTGCAGCTTGTGATCGCCGCGATCACCACGTCGCCATCGCCGATGTCATGGTTGGCGCCCTCGACCGGTACGCGCACGGCGGCGGCTTTCTTGTAAACCTTTTCGAGATCGGCGTTGAACACATCATCGACTTCGGTGAGGATAACCTTGTCCTGCGGGCGCTTGGGGCCAGCAAGCGACGGCACAACCGTGCCCATGTCGAGCCCGAGCGTATCGGTGAACACGGGGTCGGCGGCGCTGGTGTCGAGCCAGAAACCCTGCTCCTTGGCATAGGCCTCGACCAGAGCAATGTTATCCTCTGTGCGGCCGGTCAGGCGCATATAGTCGAGTGTCTTGCCATCAATCGGGAAGAAGCCACAGGTCGCACCATATTCCGGCGCCATATTGGCAATCGTCGCACGGTCAGCCAACGACAAAGCGGAAACGCCGGGGCCGAAGAATTCGACGAAACGCCCGACCACACCCTTGGCGCGCAGCATCTGGGTCACGGTCAGCACCAGATCGGTGGCGGTGATGCCTTCGTTCAATGTGCCGGTCAGCTTGAAGCCGACGACTTCGGGGATCAGCATCGAAACGGGCTGGCCGAGCATCGCCGCTTCTGCCTCGATCCCGCCCACGCCCCAGCCGAGCACACCGAGGCCGTTGATCATCGTCGTGTGGCTGTCGGTGCCGACGCAGGTGTCGGGGTAAGCGACGAGCGCGCCCGACGGATCGACCGAGGACCATACCGCCTGCGCGATATTTTCCAGGTTCACCTGATGGCAGATGCCGGTGCCCGGAGGAACGACCGAGAAATTATCGAGCGCCTTGCTGCCCCATTTCAGGAACTCATAACGCTCGGCGTTGCGCTGATATTCCAGCTCGACGTTATCGGCGAACGCCTTGGGCGTGCCGAATTCGTCGACCATGACGGAGTGGTCAATGACCAGGTGAACGGGAACCAGCGGGTTGATCTTGGTCGCGTCGGCGCCAAGCGCGTTCATCGCATCGCGCATCGCGGCGAGGTCGACCACACAGGGAACGCCAGTGAAATCCTGCATCAGCACGCGCGCGGGGCGATACTGGATTTCATTGTCGGATGCAGCCGGGTTCTTCTGCCAGTCAATGATCGCCTGAATATCGCCGACGCTGACCGTCACGCCATCTTCAAACCGCAACAGATTTTCGAGCAGGACTTTCATGCTGAATGGCAGCCGCGATACATCGCCGAGCTTCTCCGCAGCCTTCTTCAGCGAATAATAGGCAATATCCTTGCCACCGACCTTCATGGTCTGGCGCGTGCCGAGTGTGTCCTGTCCGATGGCTGTCATAGATGGGTCTCCGTCGCGTTGCGCCTGACGAAACCGGATGGGAGGAACGCGATGGCGGCAATGCGTGCAGATGTACCGCCTGATTGGCCGAAGCATCTGGCCCCCGAACAGCCCCACCGCACGTCAACCGGCGGTCAAAGCGGGTTAATCCCGATGTGCCAGCCCCTTAACGCATGGGGGGCAGGAGTCAACGGCAATACCGGACGGCGGGACCGCATTTATTGCGATTGCACAGCCCTGTTTGTGCAATCGCGTCGAGGCTGTCAGCGCAACGCCGGACGAATTATCAGGATGGGAACAAATCATGAATATTTGACTGGACATGGTCCATTTTGGAACATAAAGAGAACATGGTCGGTTATGGCCGCGCAATAACATTGGGGCACAAAAACAATCCATAATGGAGGTAAATATCCGGACACCTGATCGGCGTTAAAGTTCTGCGGGGTTGAATTGTAAATACTGGATTTCGGCAAAGGAAGACGAGAGAGAAGCCTAAAGGCCTAAATCCTCTCCATTATGGAGGCAATGATTGAGAATTTCCGATAAATTTTATCCATATTCGTGTGATCGTGAAATTTGTGGAGCCGTATGATGGGGCAAGAAATATCGATAGACTTTCCGGGCCGCGGTTTTCGGAACAGGGAACGTAACGACGATTTCGCACCGGGATGGACCAACATGGGGAGCACGGATGCACTGCAACCGCAACACGGCGATGCTGCACTGCGCGAAATGAAACACTGGATCGATATCGATACGCCGTCCGCCCTTGTCGTCACCAGCCAGGCAGATGCCGGGTTTTGGACAGCAATAGTCGAGGCTGCGGGCGCACGGATGCTCGCCAGCGTTTCGGGCGCGGACGCGCTGGCACGCATGGCCGTTACAGTGGATGTCGATGTCGTAATTGTCGATTGCTGTACAGGCTTTCCGGGTATCGACGCGTTGATCGTTCGGCTCGATGCGATGGCCCATGCCGGGAATGGCGCGATTATTTTCGTTACGAATATGCCATGTCTTGACATGGTTGACAGCATCGTCAGCGCGTCGAACGCCCTGATATTATGTGAGCCGAACGAGCGGGATCTGGCAGCGGCGCTGTTTTCCACTTTACGACAACGCCAACTGCCCAGCCAGCTCAACGACAGTGGGCAATATGGCGAAATAACGCGGTTGGATAAACTCGTCGACGATGTCGGCCGCCTTACGTCCATGCTCGAATCCTTTGTGGGGCATGGCCGCCCCTCGGTAACGCACGACAAGGAGGCTCATCGGGCAGGAACGTCGGAGCTATTCTCCCCCGCCAAAAGCTATACGCCGCCACCTGAAAACCTTGTCGGGCACGGCGAAGAGACCATTAAGGCGGAACAGGTCAGGGCTGTATTGCGCGCACGACGTTTGCGGGACCAGCTCTTGTCCGGGGATCTGTTCGCCGATCCCGCCTGGGATATTTTGCTCGATTTGATGGCCGCGCATTTGGAAGGTAACAAGGTGTCGGTATCGAGCCTGTGTATTGCAGCGGCGGTTCCCCCGACTACGGCGCTGCGCTGGATACAGCAATTGACCGATCGCGGTCTGTTACTGCGCCGTGCCGACAAGCAGGACGGACGCCGCATTTTCATTACCCTGTCGCATACAGGCCTTGCGGCTGTGCGGACGTGGTTCGACATAAGCCGCCCCTTGTTGCAGAGCGCGGTGGGAGGATAACATATCGGGCGTTGGCGGGGTGGTATCCGCCCGCCCGTCCGCCCCACATAATCTGAATAGGGCCAATCTGAAAATGGCTTGACCGCAGGGCGAAATCGCACCAAAGCGGGGCTTCGGCAGGGCGTCGTTGTGATGCACCCCCTCCGGGCGATTAGCTCAGTTGGTAGAGCGTCTCGTT
>JBDTLS010000173.1:0-6377 GCA_039934655.1 Sphingobium sp. | reverse complement strand
ACCGGGACCATGCGCGATCTACCCGAGACGTTGCGCCAGTCGCTGACTTGGGATCAGGGCGCTGAGATGGCGCAGCACGCTCGCCTTCGTGTCGATAGCGGGCTGGCAATCTACTTCTGCGATCCGCAAAGTCCGTGGCAAAGAGGCTCGAATGAAAATACCAACGGTCTGCTTCGGCAGTACTTCCCCAAGGGCACCGATCTGAGCCACCACACTGTGCGTGAACTGGGAGCCGTGGCCCATGCCCTGAATACCAGGCCCCGCAAGACCCTTGGATGGAAAACCCCTGCTGAAGTCCTGGACCAGTTCCTCGCTGGGCAGTATGAAGCCGGTGTTGCGACGACCGGTTGAATCCGCCCAATATTGTTCATATGACTATCAGAAGAAACTGCAGGCCTACGGCCTGCGGCCCTCGATGAGCGGCAAGGGCAATTGTTATGACAATGCCTCCGTCGAGACGTTCTTCAAATCGCTGAAAGCCGAACTCATCTGGCGACAACACTGGCCAACACGGCGACAGGCGGAAGCTGCCATCTTCCAGTACATCAACGGCTTCTACAACACGCGTCGCCGCCACTCATACCTCGGCGGCATCAGCCCGCTCGCGTTCGAAGCCAAGGTGGCATAATGAGATAGTCGACCGGCACGAAACCGTTACAAGTCCACTTCGCTGTCGCAGCTCGCGACGATCTTCGACGATGTCGACGAGTAGAAGACGAGTCGAGGAGCGTGGACCCTAACGATGAAGCCAGAGCTTTTCAGACCGCGCGCGAGCTGATCGCGAAGCACGGCGATGATGTCGCCGCCGTTCTGCAGGCAAAGATCGACGAACTGATGGCCTCGCGTAATCTTGAGCAATTGTCGGCATGGTTCGTCATCAGAAACGCCGTCGCCCTCACTCTGGTATCGGACACGACGCTTCACTAGATTAAGTACCGGCAATCGGACTGGACGCGTTCGCCTCCACCACCCAATCTGGAAACGAACATGAAATTCATCCTCGCTAGCGACGAATCCGGCGCCAAAGGTTATGCGGACCAGGATGAGCGGTACCCGGGACAGGTCGGGGTATTCGCTGGATTGCTGGTCCCGGAGTCCGTCCTCGTCCCGACCGAAGCTGCATTGGAGGCGGCGATCGCGCCGCATCGAGGAACCGACGGCAAGCTCCATATCACCGATCTGCCGGCGCCCGCGCAGGCGTCCTTGCGGAGGGGGCTTTACGAGGCGATCCAAGCCTGCCGACTGCCATGCTTCTGGTACGCCATCCACGTCGCCGGCTTTCACGCCCATCACAACCGGATGGTCAGATTGCTCGAGATGCAGCCGAGCAGGCCCGCACGCTCGGGAACCGCGTGAAGACGGGAGCGTCGCGCGAGAAGCCGGATTCCCTCCATGTCGAGCTGTTCCGGGCTCTCTACGGGCATATGGTCGCCTTCATCGAAGAGCGCTTCCCAGGCGAAGTCGAGATCGAGGCGCGCACCGATCGCGTCGATACCCCGATCGCGAAATCCTTCCGCCGCGAAGCCGACCTACTGCTGGACACCGCGCCGCGTAAGACAGTCGCCAGCGGGTTCGACCCCGTCGCGAACCAGGTCGTCAAGCGCGAGATTCATTTCGAGACGCACTGGCCAGAGGAGCTGCGTATCACCACGCAGGTGAAGTCGCTTGATCTCAAGATCGTCAGCGATGCCGACCCCATTGTGGTGGCGGCCGATGTGCTCGCGAACAGCCTTTACCACCACTTCCGCAATCGCGGACCGGACCAACTCTACGCGGAGCTCAATCGGCCGGACGCCGTGGCGGGCCATCCGCTAGAGAAGAGCCTGGACGCGTTTTGGAACTGGGGCAGCGGCGATCTGGTCGGCGATCGAATGTTCCGGCACCCGAAGGCGAAGCCAGTTGCCGACTGAATCGCGGACTTAGGCCGACGCATCTTTAGAAAGCGATGCCGGAAGCACCCAATCCTCGCCGACGTAAGCGCTATACCGCCTTAGGATCGCGCGGGCTGCTCGAGACGTATCCCATACCAGCTTATCGCCGGAGAGCACCCCGTTGAAATAGGTGCTGATCGCAGCGAGCTGCATGTCGATGACGTCGTTGACCCGAAGATGCTCGGCGCGGCCGGTTTGGCGACCCTGCTGAACCCAGAAAATATAGTAGATCATCATGCACAGAGAGTAGCGGAATCCGAACATTCCCCTCGCTTCCGTGACTTTTATGCCCTTCCGTTTAAGCGGCGCGTGATTGTCCACGAAAAATCGGGCCGTTATCTCTTTCAGCAGCCGAAAAAGCGTTTGCTGGGTTTCGTCGCTGACGCCTTCGCCGGTTCGCAGCTGCTTGATCTGCGGTTGCTTGAACTCCTTGGTCATGCTGACCAGAGCATCTTCAAGGTCCTCCATCTGCTTCCCAAGTTCGGCGATAACATTGACCGCCTCCTCTTCGAGTTCGGTCATGCGGGCCTTCAGCCGATCAGGCAGCGGTAGCGTCACAAGGTCAGCGGAAATCTGGTCGAGCTCTAGGCCGGCGTCATAGTCGAACAGCCGATCGACATCGGCGTTCGAGGCGATGTTCAACTCCAAAATCTCGTACGTCTTTTTCATCACGAACACTTGAGTCGGAAACTGCGACGTTATCTGGAGAGACTCTCGCGAGGTAGAAAGGGCGTTTCTCTTCCGCATCTCGATCAGGGTAAGGTCTGACAACGCGATGTGATGGTCGCGCGACGCGCTCAGATAGGCCTTGAGATCGGGGTTTCGCAGAGCGTTAGAGTCAGCGAGCAACATTGCCATGCGTCACACGTAGCGCCTGCCGGACAAATTTGAAGCCGCGACCGGTCCCGCTCTGTCCTCTCTGCTAGCCCGGCAAGGTGAAGCGCCGGGGCGAACAGGTCACGCCACCGCAGACACCAGAAGACCGGACCGTCGATCCGGGCGAGAACGCCGGCGAGGAAGATCGTGGCGCTGGCATCGTCGGCGAGGTCGGGGCTTCCCGCGACCTCATGTAGTGCGCCGGCAGCCAGACTCAGCATGACCCCGGGGCGGAATGCGTTGGCCGCTGACGAACGACTCGCTTCGTAGAAAGCTCCTGGGCGGTACAACGGCGACCTTTCGATGCAGACTTACGCGAAGCGACCACGCCTTAAATTAACCGACAGCCGCCGGGGCTACGACAGGCACGGAATGCTGTTGTAAGCGACCGAAAATCCCATTCTTTAGCTGTCTCCGACGCCGCGATGGCGCGGTCCGAACCAACGGAGACAGCCCAAAGTGACTCAGCCCTTGGCCATCGTCCACGCTCGCGGAACCGCGATGTTGCAGAGTGCGCTCGGGCCGGCAATTGCCGGCTGGCTCGACGATCCCCGGGTTGCCGAGATCATGCTGAACGCGGACGGACGGCTGTGGGTCGACCGGCTCGATACCGGCATGGCAGATACCGGCGAACGACTGTCACCCGCTCAGGCGGAACGGATTATCCGCCTCGTCGCGCATCATGTCGGTGCCGAAGTTCATCGCGCAGCCCCACGCGTCTCGGCAGAATTGCCCGAAGGCGGTGAACGGTTCGAAGGGCTGTTGCCGCCGGTGGTGGCGGAGCCGATCTTTTCGATCAGGCGGCCGGCAAGCCTTCCGCTTGCGTTGGCGGACTATGTGGCCGCCGGCACGATGACCGCCACGGCAGCGGCTTATCTCGGACAGGCGGTACAGACCCGCGCCAACATATTGGTCGCCGGCGGGACGTCGACTGGCAAGACCACGCTGACCAACGCGCTGTTGGCGGTCGCCTCAGGCGGCCGTGATCGCATCATTCTCATCGAAGACACGCGCGAACTGCGCTGCGATGCTGCCAATGTCGTGGCGCTGAGGACCGCGCCCGGCGTCACCATGACCGATCTCGTGCGATCGAGCCTGCGGCTGCGCCCTGATCGCATCCCCATCGGCGAGGTCCGCGGCCCCGAGGCGCTCGACCTCTTGAAAGCCTGGGGCACCGGCCATCCGGGCGGGATCGGCACGATCCACGCCGGCACCGCGACCGCCGCATTGCACCGGCTCGAGCAATTGATCCTTGAGGCCATCGCCCATGTCCCGCGCGCTCTGATCGCGGAGACGATCGACGTGATCGCAGTGCTGACCGGCCGGGGCACTGAACGCCGCCTGTCCGAACTCGTCCGCGTCGAAGGGCTCGAGCCCGACGGCAGCTACCGCCTTCTCACAATCCACCACGCCCAAGGAGCAAATTTATGACCAGAATACAGACCGTCCGTCGCGCCAGCCTTGCCGCTGCCGCGATGCTCTACGCCATGCCGGCCTGGGCTGGCGGCTCGGGCATGCCGTGGGAAACGCCGCTTCAGTCGATCGTCGACTCGGTGCAGGGGCCGGTCGCCAAGGTGATCGGTGTGATCATCATCGTGATCACCGGTCTGACGCTGGCGTTCGGCGACACGTCAGGGGGCTTCCGCAAGCTGATCCAGATCGTGTTCGGCCTATCGGTCGCGTTCGCGGCGTCCTCCTTTTTCCTGAGCTTCTTCAGCTTCGGCGGCGGGGCACTCGTCTGATGCAGGAGGATCTGCCTGGATTTGCGGCGCCCGTGCATCGGGCACTCGCCGAGCCGATCTTGCTCGCGGGAGCACCCCGCGCGCTCGCAATCGTCAACGGAACGCTGGCCGCTGCGATCGGCATCGGCCTGCGGCTCTGGATCGCCGGCCTGGTGATGGCGGTGGTCGGACACGGCCTCGCGGTCTTCGCCGCGCGCCGCGATCCGCAGATCTTGCCCGTCGCCCGCCGACATATGGCCCTTCCCACTCTATTCGAAAGCTGACCCCCATGATGTTCCTGCGTGAACATGCCCGCCGCGCGTCGCGGCTCTCGGATTTCCTGCCCTGGGCAGCGATGATCGCTCCCGGCATCATCCTCAACAAGGATGGCAGCTTCTTGCGCATCGCGCGATTTCGCGGCCCCGACCTCGATAGCGCCACACAGGCTGAGCTGATGGCGACCTCTGCGCGGCTAAACAGCGCGCTTAAGCGGCTCGGCACCGGCTGGGTGATCTATGTCGAGGCGCAGCGAAAGCCATCGCCCGGCTATCCGCTGTCGGACGGCTTCGCCGATCCCGTCTCCTCGTTGATCGATGAGGAACGCCGCGACCTGTTCGAAGGCGGCGATGTCACGCAGCCCAATTTCACCAGCACCTATTATCTGACGCTGCAATGGCTGCCCCCGGCTGACGATACGTCGAAGGCGGCGTCACTCCTCTATGAGGGAGGCGCGCAAGACGTGGCGACGGCCGCCGACCAACTCAACGATTTCGAGCGCGACACGGGCCGAGTCCTCGACATGATCGAGGGAGTGATGCCGGAAGCGGCATGGCTCTCGCCGGCCGAGACGCTGACCTATTTCCATTCGACGATCTCGACGCATGACCAACGCATTGGCGTGCCCGAGACACCGATGCATCTTGATGCGCTGCTCGCGGACGAACTGCTGGTCGGCGGCCTGACGCCGCAGCTCGGTGACAAGCATCTGCGCTGCCTCTCGGTAACCGGCTTTCCAGCAGTCACCGTGCCGGGATTGCTCGACGAGCTGAACCGTCTCGGCTTCGCCTACCGCTGGACGACGCGGGCGATCTGCCTCGACAAGGTATCGGCGCAACGGATGCTGACCCGGATTCGTCGGCTCTGGTTCTCCAAACGCAAGAGCCTCGCCGCGATCATCAAGGAAGTGCTGACTAACGAAGCGAGCGTGCTGGTCGACAGCGATGCCGCCAACAAGTCGGCCGAAGCCGACGCGGCGCTGCAAGATCTCGGGGCGGATATCGCAGGTTACGCCTATGTCACCACGACCATCACGGTGCTGGGCGAAACGCCCCGCGACGCCGATTCCCGGCTTCAGGCGATCGAGAAGATCGTGCGCGGCCGCGATTTCGCCTGCATCGCGGAAGGACTGAACGCGATCGAGGCCTGGCTCGGCTCGCTGCCGGGCAACCCTTACGCCAATGTCCGTCAGCCGCCGATCTCGACACTCAACCTTGCGCATATCATGCCGGTGTCGGCGGTCTGGGCGGGTCAGGAGCGCGACCCCCATTTCAAAGCACCGCCGCTGTTTCATGCCCGAACCCAAGGCGCGACGCCGTTTCGGCTGTCGCTCCATGTCGGCGATGTCGGGCATACGTTGGTCGTCGGTCCGACCGGATCGGGCAAGAGCGTGTTGCTCGCCTTCATGGCGCTTCAGTTCCGGCGCTACGAGGGCGCGCAGATCTTCGCCTTCGATCACGGCGGCTCGATCCGCGCCGCGACGCTTGGCGTCGGCGGCGAATGGCATGACCTGGGCGGCGCACTGGGCGGCGATGCAGCGCCGGTAATGCTCCAGCCGCTCGCCCGCATCGAC
>JBDTLS010000172.1:0-6386 GCA_039934655.1 Sphingobium sp. | reverse complement strand
GCCCGCCGTCAGCGCATTGGTCAACGCGACCCGGAATTCATCCGGGGTCAGGTTAAGTACAGATATATTACCGATCAGCGGAAAGGTGACTTGCCCCTTGTCATCGACAATATAATCACCCGTCAGCTTGTCCTCGCCATAGACGCTGATCCTGACCTTGTCGCCGACGCCGAGACGATAGCTGGTATCAGCGGCCTGCTGCGCGACATAAGGCGTGGTGGCCGTATGACCGGCGCAGCCCGCCATCACGAGCATCAGCGCCACACCGACTGGCCCCATTGATTTCATTGATAAGGCCATCGCAATCAAAGTTTCCTTTCAGGACAATCGCCCGCACGTTATCCTATGACGCAGTGCGAGAAAAGACACTGTTTGATGATCCGGGTTCAGCCCGGCGCGTCCGGGCAACCATTTGCGCCCCGTCGCTCCCAATTATTTGGGACAGCACAATCCCGTGCGCCCAGCACATGCAGGCCCGCACATGCAAAATTTCCGTTCTTTTTAATATGGTTATCGGAAAATAAACTATGAAGATTTACGACAATGCAAACCGGAGTTTTTAGAAACGAACACGGGGACGCAGAGGGCATTTTTTATGGCTGCGTTACAAACTACTGCAACAGACGCGATGATTGCCGATACGATTCCGGCACCGCAACAATTGAAAAATGCCCCATGCGGTAAAGCGCCCGGCTCGCCAGTCGTCGCCGGACCGTGGACGGATGCCGTGCCTGTGCAATCCGCAATGGTCGTCGACGCGATGCAGCGCAAGCTGGAACAGGATGTTTTGCTGAGCTTCTATCGCAAACCGGTGACATCACGGCACAAATCGGCGGGGCGTCACATCGTCCAGTGGTTGCAGCGACTTTAAACTGCGAGCGAGCATCGACAACTGCCTTGGCCGTCAGTTTGACAAGCGCGCTTTGGTAATATCGGGTGTCCTGCTGCTCCGAACCCGACGTCCTAGTTCATTGATCGGGCGTTCGAAATAACGATAGCTCAGGCTTGCCAGTATCAGGCTGATGGCGACCATCGCCGCGATCCCAATCAGCTGAAATCGGAAATCAAACGCGATACCAAGCTTCGCCATAATTGCCCAAGAGGCGCCGATCACGAACATATGCAGCAGGTACAGTGAGAAGGAAATATCGCCCAGCCACGCCCAGAAACGATGATGCGCTGTGAAAAACTTTTCCGATGCCAATGCAGTCAGCGCAACCATCGTCGCGGCGAACGTCAAGGGCAAGTGCCCATCCGGCAATGTGAAGCGCTTAAAGGGAATGGCCGACGTGTAGATGATTGTCGGGACCAGCAACGCGATCAGGACCGGCTGAAATTTGCCCAGCCATGCCATTCCGCCCTGCCAATGGCGATAGGCGAAGCAGAGCAGTACACCAACCATAAACGGCAACAGATTAAGGTTGGCGTAAAAAGCAAAAATGCCGCCCCGCCGCTCGACGAAAAAAGAACAGCCCACGAAAGCTAGCATGACCGCAACCAATATTGCGCTTCGCACCCTGATATTTCGGCACCAAAATAACAGCATCACGATCAGGTAAAAGAAAATCTCGTAATTCAGCGTCCAGCCCAGCTTGAACAGGGGCCGCCAATCCGCGGGATCACCGGGCAATGCCACGGGCACAAACAGCATAGATTTCCAGAAATATTCAAAATCGAACACGGTCGTCCTGAACAAATTTTGATAGCGATAGGCGGTGATCGCCACAATGAGCGTGGTCAGCCAATAAAGCGGCACAACGCGAAAAAAACGATGCCGGGCGAAAACCCACGGATCGAAACGCGTATCGCCGGCGGCAAGAGTGATAACGAAACCGCTGATGATGAAAAAAATATCGACCCCGAAACGCCCCGAAAACAGCGCAAAATCGTTTCCCGCATGACCATGTTCAAAACTATGCGCAATTACGACCATCGCCGCCGCAATGCCGCGCAGTGCCTGAACGGAAACAACCTGTTTTTTCATCGCAAGCCTATCGACTTCGGTCGTTGCCGCCATCTGATATCGGAAGATCGTTTCATCTCCGCGCGGCGACCCGGACGCTGCGTTTGCGATGCCCCATACAAAGCATAGCCCCCGATCAGGCCGTAGAGCAAAACCCCTTCCATCAACCACAATGGCATCGTGCTGATCTGCACCAGCAACAACACCAGGTTGAGCACCAAAAGCAATGAACGCGATACGGTATCTGACCGGAGGCTGAGCCAGATCAAGTTACCGAGGAACAGCGCCAGCGCCGTAAAGCCAAACAGCCCATAATCGTGCAGATACGCGACAAATTCGTTCTGGGGATAGGCTCTAACGGCACCATCGTCACCGCTGACTACGGCCGCGCCCCAGCTATCCGTGCCCTTCCCCACCAGTTTTTGGAGCGGAGCGGAATTGGTATACTCTTCGAAATAATAGCTCCAGACATAGGAGCGGCCGGACCCTGCGCGCCGCTCTTCGCTCGTGAAGCTGGCGGTCGGACGAATGATCTGGCCCGGGTTGCTCGCGAGCGTATAAAAGTCATTCAGCCGGTCACCCGCGCTTATCGCTCCAGCAAACAAAGCCAGCACACCCAGGCTGGTCACGCCGATAATCATGGCGGGACGGCTTCGTTTGTCCCAGATTTTCATCAGTTCGGTCGCGCAGTAAAACGCCACAAACGGCAGGATCGGGATCAACATCGTCCTATAATTCGCAAACAGCAGGCACAAGGTGAACAATATGACGAGTGTCAGCCGCCAAAATCGCGACAGGTTGGCCGCAAACATGGTCGGTAAATAAGCCAAGGTCAGCGCGACCGAAAAATTTGCTTCATGCCCGAAACCACCGGCATAGGTGATTGAATGGTCAATATCGTTCACCAGCTTTACACCGAGCCCGACCGCAGCCCCCTGCAACAGCAGCAACATCGCCACCACCCATAGCATCGCGCCCGAAAAGCGCGCACGGCCATTGCGCTGCAATCCTTCGTAGACGGCGAGAATGAGCACGATCAAATAGCCTGCCTTAAAGACGCCGTTCAGCGCGCCCTTGATGTCACCGTTGACCGCGTGCGACAGCAGCACCGCTATGAGCAGGCCATAAACCGGCAACATCCAGCGAATCAGCAGATTGCGGCGATCGATCGCCACGAGTCCGACAACGACCGTCGCAATCGACAACAGCGCGTTGAGTGTCATCCCGCCACCGATCGGCGCAATCGTAATTTTGAAATAGGCATCGAATATAATGCGCAGCCATATCGCGACGAGCGCAAAATGGGCCGCGCGCCCTTCCACATTCCGCAGCGCAATGATCAGAAGCAGCAAACCTGCGATCGTAATGGGAACCAACGCCCAATAGGGGATACTCGCCACAGTGGCGATGACATCATACATGCTTTAATTCACCTGTGCATCCAGCGCATTGATCGCCATCGTTCCCGCCACCTCATTGCTATCGGATCGCATGGCATATTCCCTATTCTCGGCATCTCTATCGCAGCGCAACATCTATCTTACATCACATCGGTTTGCCAGTAAGTGTGGCACCCCATATCCGATGGCCACACATCCGTATCAGATGGGTTGCAGCACCGCCCGTACCGCGCGGTGATCCGCACCCGGAATCCGCAATGTTTCGACGCTCCGTACCAGCCACGACGGCCCAACATATATATGGTCGATCGGCATGACCGCCGGAACAGTAACGCCGAAAATGTCGAGATTGCCGGGATAGCTGGGCGATTTCCCAGTGATGCGGGTCATGGGAGCAAGCCCTTGGTCAAGCTGCTGAAGGGCGAAGGTCCACGGCGTCAGGTTGAGATCGCCCGCGATGATCATGTGTGATTCCATGAACGACGGAACCGTCTGGGCAAGCTCTACCGGAATATCGGCCGGAACGCCGCCAAAACCGTTTATCCGTGGAAAGTGCAACGTAACGATTGCAAACGAGGGGCTACCGGGCGGACGCACCCGCGTATGGATAAGCGACGGACCGATCTGTGCGCCGTCGCGCGCGCGATATCGATAGCGCACCGGGTCCAGAGGCCAGCGCGAAAAGATCACCAGTTCACATTTTGTAACCCGGCATTTTGTCTCATAGGGAAAGGCTTTGGCCAACTGGGCGTGCGACACGTTGAATATGCCCGATGCCTCCTGCAACACCACAACGTCCGCGCCCGATGCTGCTATGGTCCGCGCGGCATCCGCAGGCGCGCTGTTGTTGCGCCAAACATTGGCGGTGAGAATGACGACATTGCGGGATGCAGCACTGGCGGCAGGTGCCGCAGCGCGCCAATATTCCGGTATGATACGCTCGGTCGAAAACGCCACCGCACACAACGCCAGTGCTGTTACGAAAATCGCACCCCTTCGTTTCCGACCCAGCGCCAGAACAACGAGGCTGTCCAACGCCAGCAACAGGCCCAGTGGCGAAGCAAAATTGAAAATGTCCAGAACGGGGAACCACCGCGCCAACTGCCCCGCTGCGCCCAATGCCAACGCTGCGAGCGCCAAAGCCGCTGCACCGTGACAGGCCCGCCTAGCTTGCGATACGCGATGTTTGGGTTGAAGCATGTGCGCGCCTGACCGAAAATGAGAGCAATTTCCAGTCAGATAGCATCATCTGACGATCAGGAAATCGCGGCCAATCCGATTCAATTCCCGTCCACATCCCCGACTTTGGATAATGGTGGAGCCTAGCGGGATCGAACCGCTGACCTCCTGCATGCCATGCAGGCGCTCTCCCAGCTGAGCTAAGGCCCCTGATGTGTTCCGCGCACCCCACGCGATGGGGTAGCGAAGAGGCGCTGCCTTTATGCGAGCAACGCCCCCTTTTGCAAGTGCTTAATTGTCGTCGTCGTGCCCATCATCGGCAGCTTCGACGCCCAGATCATCATCACCGCCCAGATCGACATCGTTATCGGGCGAATCATCGTCCTCATCGACATCAATATCCAGATCGGCATCGACCACTGCCAAATCATCATCGACAACTTCGACGACCTGCTTTGGCGCGGCTTCCTCATAAGGAATTGGCTGTTTCGATTTCAGAATCGGTTCCGGATCCCAGGTAATACCGCAATTGATGCAGGCTACCGGGGTATCTTTGCCCAAATCGTAAAAGCGCGTTGCGCATTTCGGGCATGTCCGTTTCGTGCCCCATTCAGGCTTCACCATGTGCCGCCTTCCATCCTTCCAAGCAATAATGCAAAGTGTGTGAGATCATAGGCGGCCAGCGTGACCACCATATGAAGCGACGCGCGCCTTGCCATAGCGCGACCGCACTGTCAAAAGCCGATCGATTTTATTTGCAAGAAAGCCAAAAATCCAGATGGCATCGCCCGCCCATAACGCCCATGACTCTGCCCCCCATGCCATGACGTTCCGCAAAGCCCCCGGCCCGCTTTCCGGGGAGCTAACCGTTCCGGGTGACAAGAGCATTTCACACCGCGCGCTGATGCTCTCGGCACTGGCGGTCGGGACCAGCCGCGTCGAGGGATTGCTGGAAGGCGAGGATGTGCTCGCCACGGCGGCGGCGATGCGGGCGATGGGTGCGCGGATTGAGCGCGATAAGGATGGCACCTGGCATATTGATGGCGTCGGCGTCGGCGGCTTGCTGCAACCCGAAACCGCGCTCGACATGGGCAACAGCGGCACCTCCACCCGACTACTCATGGGATTGCTGGCGAGCCACAACCTGACCGCGACCTTCATTGGTGACGCGTCTTTGAGCAAACGCCCGATGGGGCGCGTGATTGAGCCATTGAGCCAGATGGGCGCGGAGTTCACGGCCAGTTCGGGCGGCAGGCTGCCACTGACCATGCGCGGCATCACACCCGCTGTACCGATCGAATATCGCCTGCCGGTGGCTAGCGCGCAGGTGAAGTCCGCCGTGCTGCTCGCCGGTTTGAATACACCCGGCATCACCCGCGTGATCGAACCTGTGCCGACCCGTGATCATAGCGAGCGGATGCTGGCGGGCTTTGGGGCGAAGGTAGCCGTGAGTGTTAATGCGGACGGGGAACGCGTTATCGAGATCGAGGGCCAACCAGAACTGCGCCCGCAATATATCGTCGTGCCGGGTGACCCCTCCTCTGCCGCTTTTCCGATGGTCGCCGCGCTGCTGATGCCGGGATCGCGCGTCACGATCCGCAATATCGGCCTCAACCCGACCCGCGCGGGACTCATCACCTTGTTGCAGGCGATGGGCGGTGCAATCGAAATCACCAATCCGCGCGAAGTGGGCGGCGAAAGCGTCGGCGATCTGATCGTCAGCGCCTCGCAACTTAACGGCATCGAACCTGACCCCGCCAACGCACCGAGCATGATCGACGAATTTCCGGTCGCGTTCATCGGCGCCGCGCTTGCCAACGGACGCAGTGTGTTTCGCGGCCTGC
>JBDTLS010000171.1:0-6407 GCA_039934655.1 Sphingobium sp. | reverse complement strand
AGCCTCGGCATCGGTGACGGCGCGAAACTCGAATTTCGTTCAGTCTCTGGCCCGGCGACGCTCAGCGCATCCGAAGTGGCGGCTGTGAACAGCGAATATCAGCGCCTGAAGCTACTCCCGAGTGGCATTCCCGACGAATAGAATTAAGGCATAGGCGAGGCGTAAAGATTTGGGGGCACTATGCTAAATACTGTCAGCCGATTTCTAATTAATATACTCTCCCTACTTTTTGACTGTTTTTTTGAGCGGCTCGGAGCACAGGGCGGGTTTTGATCAACGAGGTTCTGGTAGCGGCCACACGCAGGGCGCGAGCGGTGCTGCAGACGATCGCCGTCGACCGGATCGCGGCGGATAACAGTATATATGATCGAGATTCCCGAGGGCCTCCCAGCCCAGAGCGCCCCAGGATTTCAACTTAGATCAGTATAAGCCGGAACCAGATTTTCAATATCAGATAGATCGAGAAATATACATCGAGACCCGCGCATTAAAAGTAAAATGTAGTTAATTTTCCATTTTTACTCATATGCCCCGCCTGTTTACTCTCTGATAGGAACTAGGCCTTAGCGCGGTGAATTAAGGTAGTAATTCGGGGGTGGATCGTGGCTTCATATGAACGTGCGGGTACTGAATTTGGCGTCAATACATCCGTCACGGATAATCAGACCGCGCCAGTCATGGCCCGCTTTGCCGATGACGGCTTTGTTACCCTGTGGGTGACACTCGATGCAACCCAGGATGGCAGTGGTAACGCGATCAAGGGCCAGCGTTTTGACGCGAACGGCAGCAAGGTCGGATCCGAGTTCCTTGTAAATACTCAGGGTGCGGGATCCCAGTTCAACCCTTCAGTGGCGGTGCTGAGCAACGGCAACTTCATCGCGACCTGGATCTCCAACGATACGACCCAGGACGGCAGCGGCAGTGCGGTAAAGGGTCAGATCTTTTCTGCATCCGGCGTGACTATTGGCGGCGAGTTCCTCGTCAATTCATCGGTCGCCGGCAGCCAGTTCACCTCTACCGTGGTTGCGCTGACAAATGGCGGGTTTGTTGTCAGCTGGGATGATTGGAACAGCTTCGACACCCGCGCCAGAATTTTCGGCGCCAATGGTGTCGCGATCGGTGCCGATTTTATCCTCAACAACAATGTAAACGGCACGCAGGACGGGAGCGATCTCGTCGCGCTGGCCAGCGGCGGCTTTGTTGCGACATGGCGGACCACCGACACGACGGCCGATGGCATCGGCGATGCGGTCAAAGCGCGTATCTTTGACGCTGCCGGTAATGCGGTCGGCAGTGAATTTCGGGTCAACACCCAGACAACGGGCTCTCAGAACTCACCCAGTATTTCACAACTGGTGAATGGCAATCTGATCGTTACCTGGTATTCATCGGATACGCTTCAGGATGGCAGCAACGGCGCCGTCAAGGCTCAGATTTTCAGCCCGACAGGCGTCAAGATCGGGGCTGAATTCCTCGTCAACCTGCAGACCGTGAATACTCAGAACGACCCGGTCGTCACCAGTCTGCCCGACGGCTTCATGGTTGCCTGGGTCAGTTCCGACCCGCTTCAGGACGGGAGTGGCATGGCGATCAAGGCGCGGGTTTTTAACGCCGCTGGTGTGCCGGTTGGCAGTGAATTTCTCGTCGACACGCTTAAAACGGGCGATCAGTTTCTGCCTGAACTGGTGACACTTTCCGACGGGCGCGTGGTTGCCGCCTGGACGAGCGACAACGGCGATGGCAGCGGCTATGCGGTGCGGTCACAAATTCTCGCGCCCAGCAGCACGCCCGAGAGCGTGGTTTCATACTATCGCGCGGGTACTGAATTCGCCGTCAATACGTCCGTCACGGACAATCAGACCGCGCCAGCCATGGCCCGCTTTGCCGATGGCGGCTTTGTTACCCTCTGGGGGACAAGCAATACAACCCAGGATGGCAGTGACAGCGCGATCAAGGGGCAGCGTTTTGATGCGAACGGCAACAAGGTCGGATCCGAGTTCCTGGTAAATAGTCAGGGTACGGGATCGCAATTCACTCCTTCGGTGGCGGTGCTGAACAATGGCAGCTTCATCGCTACCTGGATCTCTACCGATACGACCCAGGATGGCAGCGGCAATGCGGTAAAGGGTCAGATCTTTTCTGCATCCGGCGCGCCCGTTGGCGGCGAGTTCCTTGTCAATTCATCTGTTGCCGGCACCCAGTTCACCTCCACCGTGGTTGCGCTGGCAAATGGCGGGTTTGTCGTCAGCTGGGATGATTGGAACAGCTTCGATACCCGCGCCAGAATTTTCGGCGCCAATGGTGTCGCGATCGGTGCCGATTTCATCCTCAACAACAAGACAGACTACGCTCAAGAATATGGCGATCTCGTCGCGCTGGCCAGCGGCGGCTTTGTTGCGACATGGCGGACCACCGACACCACAGCCGATGGCGACGGCCAGGCGCTCAAGGCGCGTATCTTTGACGCCGCCGGCAATCCGGTGGGCAATGAATTCCTGGTCGATACCCAGGCAACTGGCTTTCAGTATTCACCCAGTATTTCACAACTGGCGAATGGCAATCTGATCATTACCTGGTATACGACGGACCCGCTTCAGGATGGCAGCGACGGTGCCGTCAAGGCTCAGATTTTCAGCCCGACAGGCGCCAAGATCGGGGCTGAATTCCTCGTCAACGCGCAGACCGTCAATTTGCAGAACGACCCGGTCGTCACCAGTCTGCCCAATGGTGGCTTCATGGTCGCCTGGGAAAGCTTTGATCCACTTCAGGACGGAAGTGGCATGGCAATCAAGGCACGGGTTTTTAATGCCGATGGTGTGCCGGTTGGCAGCGAATTCCTGGTCAACACGCTTGGAACGGGCGATCAGTTTCTGCCTGAACTGGTGACGCTCGCCGATGGCCGCGTGGTTGCAGCCTGGGCGAGCACCACCGGCGATGGCAGCGGCTATGCGGTGCGGGCACAAATTCTTGCACCCAACAGCGCGCCAGTCATCACATCGAACGGCGCAGGTGCAACAGCCGGTCTTGTCGCTGCGGAAAATCAAAGCGCCGTCACGCAGGTCGTTGCAACAGATCTGGGCGGCGGCGGGCCCGTTACCTACTCCATATCCGGCGGTGCGGACGCCGCGCGCTTCACCATCAACACCACCACCGGCGTCCTCAGCTTTGTCACGGCGCCCAATTTTGAAGTCCGCACCGATGCGAACAGCGACGGCATCTATGATGTGGTCGTCCGTGCGAGCGACGGTGAATTGTCCGACACCCAAGCAATCGCCGTGACCGTGACCAACGTCAATGAACCTCTCGTCATCACCTCGAATGGCGGCGGTAACGTGGCGGCCCTCTCGGTTTCGGAGAACACGACAGCCGTTTCGACCGTGACCTCGGTCGATCCCGACGGCACCGCGCCCACCTATGCGATCGCCGGCGGCGCGGACGCGGCGCTGTTCACGATCAATACGGGAACCGGCGCGCTGGCATTCGTTGCCGCGCCGGATTTTGAACTGCCGGGCGATGCCGGCGGCAACAATGTCTACGACGTGATCGTTTCAGCCACCGATGGTGCGTTTGTCGATACTCAGGCCATCGTCATCACGGTAACCGACAGCGACGAAGCGCCGGTCGGGGAGACTATTGTAGGCACGAGCGGTGACGATATCCTCATCGGCCACGGCGGCGGCGACACGATCGATGGCCGCGGTGGCAATGACAGGCTCTATGGCCAGGGCGGCAATGACAGGCTCGATGGTGGAGATGGCCGCGACACGCTCGATGGCGGCGACGGCAACGATGTCCTGATCGGCGGGAACGGGTACAACATTCTGATCGGTGGTGCTGGTGCCGATGTCCTGGACGGCCGGTCGGATTATGGATTCAACGTCGCAAGCTATGCACACGCCACGAGCGGTGTTTTCCTGTCGCTCGTTAACGGCGGCACTGGTGGCGAAGCCGCCGGCGATTCCTTTTTCAACATCTACGAAGTGGATGGGTCGGCCTATGCGGACCAGATCGAGGGAGACGATCTGGCCAATAATTTGATCGGCGACGCGGGCGATGACGTGCTATCCGGGCTCGGCGGCAGCGACTATCTCGACGGCGGGGATGGCGCGGACACGCTGTATGGCGGCGACGGCAACGACACCAACTACGAGTCGCCCTATGCGTTCGTAGACGACGGTGCGGCAGACCATGTCTATGGCGGTGCCGGGATCGACAATCTCATGGGCGGCACCGGCGATGTGATCGACGGTGGCGCGGGCAATGACTGGCTCCTGGTAGGCGGCAATGACGGTGTCTATCTAGGTGGCGACGGCAACGATACGATCGGGTTCTGGACGAACGGTGCGACCGGCACGAGTATCGATGGCGGCGCGGGCTACGACATTCTGGACGTCAGCTACCGCTATATGGCGATCGCGAACATCGTCGGCATCGAGCAGATTGTGGCGAGCGAATATTCAGGTTCGGCATCGGCAATCTTCAACGTGACGTCGACGCTCGATCTCTCGGCGGCGACCTTCAGCGGTTATCTGAATGTGGCGGCGGCGTGGACTTCCAACCCGGTGACGATCATCGGACCGTCCGGTCCCGTTGGCACCGGCGGCTCATTGCTGCGTCTGTCGGGCGGTGCCGGCAATGACAGCCTGACCGGATCATCCGGCAACGACATGATCTATGGCAGCCTGGGAGACGATGTTCTGACCGGCGGAGCCGGCGACGATTATCTCAACGGCGGCGATGGCATCGATAGCTTTGCGTTTCACGCCGGCTTCGGCAACGACACGATCGACGGTTTTGCCGCAACCGGGCCCCAGCATGACGTGTTGCAGTTCGACAGCAACCTCTTCTCGGACTGGGCGCAGCTCCTGGATGCCACCACACAACATGGCAGTGATCTGCTGATCACCCTCGACGCTGCCGATACGATCACGCTCCATAACGTCATGCTTGCGAACTTCACATCGGCGGACGTCTTTTTTATCTGATATCTTCGGCAGGAGCCGATAAATTGCGCGTGATCTTCCGATGGATGCACCCTCTGCCGCGCTTGCCGGAAGGCATCGGCTTGCCGTGCGGCGCGAAGCTGGCATTTCGTTCGGTGTCGCCCCGTGACGCTCAGCGCGTCCGGGGTGGGGGCTGTAAACAGCGAATATCAGCGCCTGGCTACTCCCCAGCGGCGTTCCCGACGAAGAAAATTGAGGGATAAGCGAAGCGCTCAGGTGCCCTTTCGGCCGAAGGAAGGTTTCGCGGCTGGAGCTGGCGCGGCTGGCTCAGCCTTGTCCCGGCTCTGCATATATCTGTCCATGATTGCATCCGGATCAAAGCCATCGGAGCGCGGTGTGTCGGCATAATAGCCGGCCGGGCCCGGAGCGGCGGCACTCTTTAATTTCCGGATATTCTCGACAAGATCGGCAGCTTCTTCGAGCGGCAGGTCGAAAAGGCCGCAATTGAGACGAATTTCCTTTTCTTTCGCCAGCCTGCGGGTGATTTTGAAGCGCAGATAGATAGTCCCGCCGCCCGAATCGGGCTTGCCGTGCGACGTCGCCGTCACCTTTATGAGATCGATATCCGCTACGTCCGACCAGGCAAGGCGGCGTTTGCGCCAGACGCCGGAGATGATCAGGGCGTTCCGGTCCGCACGGAATGCCACGCCGTCGCTCATGATTATCCTGATGGCGGCAATGAAGAAGATCGCCGCGACAGGGATCAGCGTGGTCGCCGAAAACAGCCGCGGGTCTTTGATGAGATGCCCGAGCCAAAGCGATATCAGGACCAGGGGGACCATGGCGATGAAGAGACCCCACATCTCTTTCTTGCTGTATCTTACTTCGATCATGAAAGGGGCCCTGCCGGATCATCGCAAACTACAGGTGAACGGCCTAAGAAAGGCTGAAATTCAGCCATCCGTCCGGATGTCGCGCCATTGGATCCAGCCTTGAAAACCATGTTGTTCGTCTGCAGCCAGAACCGGCTGCGCAGCCCGACTGCAGAGCAGATCTTCGCGGATCGGGCGGATATCGAAGTGTCGTCGGCGGGGACCAACCATGATGCGGAGAACCCGCTGACCGGGGAGCTGGTGCGCTGGGCCGATGTGATCGTCGTGATGGAGAAGACGCACCGGGCCAAGCTGCGGCGGCGGTTCCGCGAGGCGCTGAATGGCAAGCGGGTGATCTGTCTCGACATTCCGGACGAATATGAATTCATGGAGCCGGCACTTGTTCGCTTGCTCGAAGCGCGGATGGCGCGGCATCTTCCGGCACCATCTTCCGCCTTCGCGGGAAAGGGCTAAAAGAAGCGCAAGCAGGGGGAACATCGCATGGCGCAGCAGGAAACCCGGATCGATCCGGTCACGATCATCGGGCTGGGACTGATCCTGCTGCCCGTCCTGACGATGTGGCACGAGATTG
>JBDTLS010000170.1:0-6423 GCA_039934655.1 Sphingobium sp. | reverse complement strand
GACGGTCATGGGCGGTGGTGGCCGGTCATTGCGATCGGGCATCGATGCCTGGCGGCCACCGACCATGCCGATCTCGTCACCAAGATCACTTTCAAGGCGATCGGCCACACAATGTAATTGCCGCCGCACCGACCGTGGCGACAGCCGTTGCTCGAGCGGCAGAATATCGGCAAGCAGATTACAGGTCAGGCCATAGGACATGAGCGAGGCCCATTTGGTCTGGAGATAGATCAGCTCGGGCGTTGACATTCGGGCAACAGCGCGGCGATGGGGGTGAAACTGGATCGCTCCAGGCCCTCACACCGGCAGTGATAAAGCCGTCGGCATGGAATGGTCAGCGGGCCGAATAAGGGCATACCTCACCGCGACTCTCTCGCGAAGTATACCGCTGCTTTTTTAGGATGTCGCGCTCCATCCGCACCCGCGACAGCTCGGACTTCAGCCGCGCAATCTCCATCTGCTCGGCGGTCAGCGACTTGCCCCGAACGTCCCGAAGGCGACCGGCAGCTTCCGCCTTCACCCAGTTATCCAGCGATTGCGCCGACACGCCCAGCGTCCGCGCCGCTGATGCCAACTTCTCTCCGCCGCGCACAAGCCTCACGGCTTCCTGCTTGAACTCAAGCGTATAGCGCGCCCTTAATCCGTCTCTCATTCCCCATAAGGGGACGCTAAAATCCCTACCGTGAATCTGTGCCCCAATAATGCACAGGGGCCAGCAGGGTTCCACCCCATTCAGTTCAAACTCCCAGTGGCGTTTTTGACCCCCCCTACATGGAACAATATAATCTTGGATCAGCCGCGCCGCGCCGCCTGACTTCCACGAATTCTCACAAATGAGGCAAACCGACATTGACAGATTTAAATACATATAATATGTAAATTAATAACATAATTTTATGAAGCATCCTTGCAAAGACTTGAGAGCTTTAAGTGGAGCGAGGAGAGATTATGATCAGAAATATGCTCCGGTATGTCTCACGTCGCAAGTCGATCAAGAGCCTTGCGGTTCTGGGGATAGGCTTTCCTCTGCTCATAGGGTCCAGCCTTGCGCTCGCTCATCATTCTTTCGCGATGTTTGATCAAGTCAAGGAATTGACGCTCAAGGGAACGGTCGTCTCCTTTGCATGGGGCAACCCTCATGTGTATCTGCGTCTCGAAAGCAAAGGCCAGGCGGGTCCGGCCATCCAGTATTTATTTGAGGGCGGTAGCGTCAACATGCTGTCCCGCTACGGCTGGAAGCCTTCGAGCGTCAAATTCGGCGATACAGTGACGGTAATTTATCATCCGTTGCGCAACGGCGACCCCGGTGGGGCGCTAAAGTCGGTCCAGACACCCACGGGCCAGGTGCTCAAGACATGGTGATCGGCGCGCACACCAACAACGCGTCGCACTTGTGTAGTGCCGTGACGCGGGCGCTTGGTCAAACAAGGGCGGGGATCGCTGCTGCCAGCTTCGGGATCGCAATGTGCTTGTCCGTTCCGGCGGGCGCGGCGCCCGGCTTCGATCTGAATGGGGTGTGGGAGCGATATCCCAACCCTATTTCCACCAATGCCGATGTGTTCGAAGACCTCAGGGCGCCCGAAGGAGGCCCTGCGCTCCGCGAGCCTTATGCGAGTGAGTGGAAAGCGTTGCTCGCCAAGCGTGATGCGGCATCCAAGGCGGGCAAGCCGCTTGTCGATGACAGCACCAAATGCCGCCCGGAAGGTATGCCGGGCATCATGGGTGCGATCTTCCCGATAGAAATCCTCCAGACGCCGGGCCGGATTACAGTGCTTGGGGAGTTCCTGACGCAGACACGGCGCATATTCCTCGATACGCAGATGCTCACGTCTGATGATTATGCACTGTCTTATTACGGCTTTTCCACCGGGCGCTGGATGGGCGACACGTTGGTTATCACCACGAAGCATGTGCGCCCGGACGTACAATTTTTTGAGATTCCGCATAGCGAGGCGATGACGATTACGGAGCGCATCCGGTCGCTCACACCCGATATGATCGAAAATCAGGTGGAGATCGATGATCCGACCTATCTGAAGCAGCCATACCGCTTCACGTTCGGATACAAACGCAATCGGACATACCGCATCATGGAATATTTCTGCGACAAAAGCAGTGATGTTGTGGAGGAGGACGGAACCGTTTCGATGAAGGTTAACCCGGCGTCGCATTAGGGCCGCGCGAAGGAGTCCTCGCACTCCATCGCTCGCCCTTGGCATGTATTGGCCTACGGCCGCTCATTGGCCCGACCCGATTGGTTAGTTCAGTGGTCGCGGAATGTTGCCCGCAGAATTCGACCGGCATCAAGGCAGCCGGAGCAAAGACGGACACATTTTTAACAAGAAAATGGGGAGAATGATGATGAGAAACGACAGCGATATTCGCCATTCTAAAGACAGCAGCGGGCAGGAGTGCCCATCCCGATCAAGCCAGCAGGGCCTGAACCGGTTTGTTTCCCGAATTCTTCTGGCAGGCACGGCGGGTTTGTTGATTCCCGCGGCTCATGCTTCCGATGGCGACAGCCCCAAGCGCGATACGCCGCCCGCCGTCGACGGCACGGCAGAAATCATCGTTAGCGCGCGGCGCAGGGACGAAATCCTGACAAACGTTCCCGCGTCGGTCACTGCCTATTCGTCGGACTTTATCAAGAAGCAGAATATCCAGAGCTTTGCTGATTACGCGACGCGTATTCCCAACCTGACGTTCCAATATGGTCAGGGCAGCGATTTTTCCGCGGCCGGGTTTAGCGGAGGACGGGTTACCATCATCCGCGGCGTCGCGGGCGCGAACACCACCGCTTATTATATCAACGATACACCCATTCCCGCCTCCGTCAGCCCGCTGACGCTGGGACTGGAGCGTATCGAAATTCTCAAGGGTCCCCAAGGCACCTTGTTTGGCGCCAGCTCGATGGGTGGCAACCTGCGCTTCATTACGCGCAAGCCCTCGCTGAGCGATAACAGCTATATCGCGCAAGGGCAGGCCGGTGCAACCCGGCGCGGAAAGGGCGCGGATCTCGCCGGCAGCGCCTATGCCGACATCGTTCTGGTGCCCGATCAACTCGGCATCAATGCGTCGGTTGAGGCACGGCGGGATTCCGGCTTCATATCGCGCACCTTCCCCGATGGTTCGGGCAATCTGGTGAGCAAGGACGGGCAGGGCGAGAACAAGACGCTCGCCGGATCGATAAACATTCGTATGCGCTTCTCGGACAGTCTGGAAGCGACGGTAAGTGGCATGGGCCAAATCTCCAATATGCACGGCCTTCCTGCTGCTTATGTGCCGCTACCCGCGTACAAGCCGGTTTCCTATACGCTCGACCGGTCGCGCGACGTTCAGGAATATTCGAAGGATCAATGGGGGCTGGCCTCATTCGTCCTCAACTATTCCGGTGACGGCTTCGGCATAGTGTCCTCGACCAGCTATTTCTCCCGCCATGTCAACGAAAAGGAGGATGGAACCGAGGGACAGAACAGCTCCATAGAGGCGCCAGCCGAACTGGGCGGCTTCGGCGTCGATCTTGGCGAGGCGACCTTTTACAATATTGATAAAGCGCATGAGCGTCGTTTCACGCAAGAGACGCGTTTGACGTTTGATGACGGCGCGATCCTGCCGGGCATTTCGGGGGTTGTGGGCGTTTTCTACCAGAAGCAGACGATGAGCGTGGAAACGCCCCGCATCTCCGTTCCTGAACTGGCTGCGCTGCCCGGTATATTCGGCACCGACTATGTCATCGCGCTGAAAAAGATAACGCACGAAAGGAATATTGCGGCTTTTGGTGAAATCTACGCCAAGTTGACGCCGAAACTTACGCTGACGTTGGGTGCGCGCGCGTATGATATCAAACAGGGCGTCGACCCCTGGTTCTCATACGGCATCTATTCGCCGCCTGAGGGATCTCCCCGGCCCGCTGCGCACAACACCCAGTCAGGCGTCGTGCCGAAAGCGGTCCTCTCCTATGAGATCGGCGATCGTGGCAACGTCTACGCTTCCGCTTCCAAGGGCTTCAGGGTGGGAGGCACGCAGCGCATTCCGGATTTCTGCGCAAATGATCTTGCAGGGCTTGGGCTGACGCAGGCGGATGTCGCGACCTACAAGCCGGACACCGTGTGGAGCTATGAAGTCGGGGCCAAGAGCCGCCTGGCGAGCGGACGAATGAGCGCATCTGTGGCGGCCTTTCAGATAGACTGGGCCGGCATCCAGCAGACCGTGCTGATGCCAGTGTGCGGCTTCGCCTTCCAGTCCAATGCAGGCAAGGCGCGGATTCGTGGCGGCGAGTTCGAGCTTTCCGGCCGGCCGTTCGCTGGGGTGCCATTGAACATTCAGCTGGGTTTCGGATATGCCGACGCCATCCTGCGGGATCCCGGACTGACCGACCAGGCGCCCAATTCGCGCCTCACGCAGGTGCCGAAGTTCACGGGTACCGCTTCGGCTTATTATGAGCAGCCGATTTCCGGATCGACAAGCTGGTTCGCAGCCGCAGATTACAGCTATACCGGCTCGGTCAAGATCACCAATGGCATGGGTGGGTTCCTCCGCCGGCAGCCGTTCAATATGGTCAACGCTAACATTGGTCTGCGTTTCGGCAACTCGCAGATCATGATCTTCGGCAAGAACCTGCTCGACAAGCGCCTGAACATGGGGGACCTTTATCCCATCGGTCTCGATCGGCTGGAGCTATTGCCAGACGGCAGCAGCCAGCGACTGCCCAGAGCTGCCGTAAGCCGTCCGTTGCAGGTGGGCGTCCAATACCGGGTGAGCTTCTGATGTCGGCGCATCCTTTTCGCCCGGCACCGCAACAAGGAAACCATGTCATGAAGAGCGTTTTTGCCAAGGCAATCGCGGCGCTGGGCCTCGCCACATTGCTTGTGAGTTCGTCCACTGTGGCGGTCGCAAAACCGGTTATCTCTGCCGAAAAGCCGATAATGTACAGCTATCAGTCGATCCTGACGATGCCACGCGCGCAATGGGCAGATATGGACAAGGCCTATGGTGCGCGTCGCGCGGTTCTGGATCGGGCGATCGCGGATCATACGTTGATCGCCTATGGCAATGATTCCAATCTGTTCCACACGGCGGACGGTTGGACCCATGTCGATTGGTGGGCAGGCTCTTCTCTGGCAGCGGTGTTCAAGGTGCTGGACGAGATGAAAAAGTCGGGCGTCACGGATACGCCAGTTCTTGCGACAGCCATGACGCAGATCGATGGAGCTTATCTCAGCCGTTATTACAATTGGCGAGCTGGCTCCTACGAAGGGCTGTTCACTCACGTCGGCATCTACAAGCTCAAATCTGATGCTCCGGCGGATGCAATGGACACGCTTAGCAAGAAGGCGATCATGCCGCTGCTTGAGCCTCTCGTGGCGAGCGGAGCGATCGTTCAATATGAGATCGATGAGGAAGCATTCGCAACAGGGTCTGGTGCTTTCTTCATATCCTTCATGGCACGAACGCCCGAAGAGATGATGAAAACGACGGCGGCGCTGGCGGCCATGTTCAAATCTCATCCGGCAGGATCGATGGTGGACTTTACCGCCTATCGCGACGCATATTCACGAACCGACAAAGCGGTCTATCGCTGATGATATGGCCTCAATGCATTATTGGGACTCAGATATACGGTAGCTGTCAAAGCGACAAAATTTCCCAGCGAACGCCCACTTGTACGCTGACCTGCAATGGCATGGTATGGGCCTTTCGCGACATTGGGCCTGTCACGCGCGAACGGCATGTTCCGACCCCAATAGTCGCCATAGCGGCACCGAACCTTAGCTCCCAAAAGCAGACGTGCAGCTCAGGATCGAGACAACGATACAGCGTCCAATCTCAGCTGTAAGACGGTCTGATGCGCCGTGGTGGGTCAGCGTATCGTGTTGCATCGCGGGCTCTTCGAGCGCCTATTTGAGGCAGCGCCGACTCGGCGCATCTCGGGAGACGGACGATGAAGGCCCAATTTGCCGCGCTCGCGACAGCCGTCAGTGCGATCTGCCTGGTGGCCGCGAGCCATTTATATGCCAAGACCATTCACCTCTCGGCCGCATTGAGCGGCGCTTCGGAGGTTCCGGCCAACACCACGTCCGGGACCGGAAGCGTCGCAGCCGACTTCAACACCGCAACCAACGCTTTCAGCTACACGGCGGCCTATTCGGGCCTGACCGGTCCGGCGGTCGCAGCCCATTTTCACGGGCCCGCAGTCGCTGGAGCAAACGCGCCGCCGATTATCATGATCAAGGAGCTTGCCAGCCCGATCAAGGGAACGACCGCGCTTTCCCCGAACCAGGCGAAGGATTTGCTGACGGGCAAATGGTATTTCAACGTCCACACCGCCGCGCACCCAAGCGGCGAAGTTCGCGGGCAGCTGATCGCATCAAGACCAACCAATCGCGTGCGAAGGCGAATACGGCGCTGAATCTCTCATAATCT
>JBDTLS010000169.1:0-6427 GCA_039934655.1 Sphingobium sp. | reverse complement strand
TTATGGTCTGCCACTCATGGACGTTGGTTCCCGCGCCCGTGAAACGATGCGTCTGGCCGGGATAAAGCATAACCTCAAACGGAACTGCCTTGGCCTGCATCTCCGCCATGAAGGCGGTCGAATGTTCGAGCACGACATTATCGTCGGCCATGCCGTGGATGAGCAGCAACGGATCGCTGATCTTTTCTACCTCGCCCAGCACATTCGCCGCAGGATAGGCGCTATTCTTCGCGTTCGGGTCGCCGAGATACCGCTCGGTATAATGGGTATCGTACAGCTCCCACTTCGTCACCGGCGCGCCAGCAATTCCGGCGGCGAACAGCCCCGGCGCTTTTTCGAGCAGTTTGAGTGTCATAAATCCGCCATAGGACCAACCATAGGTCACGATCCGTTGCGGATCGACGAACGGCTGGCTTTGGAGCCAATGCGCGCCCGCCACCTGATCCTCCACCTCAACCGTGCCCATCGCATGATAGAGATGATCCTCGAACTGTTTTCCGCGATCGGGCGTTCCGCGATTGTCGATCGCGAACACAATCCAGCCGTGCTCGACCAGATATTGCGAGATCAAGCCGCCCCATTGGTTCGTCACCTGCCGCCCCGCGCCCGGCCCACCATAATGTATCATGAACACCGGATAATGCTTGCCCGTTTCCAGATGAGGAGTGAGCAATTTGTACTGGAGCGCACTGCCATCCGTCGCCTTGATCGATCCGAATTGGGTACGCGGATGCGTTTTCACGTAAGGCGCAAAAGGGTGGTTGCCGCTCACCGTATTTTCAGACAACCAACGCAATCGCGCGCCTTCCGCATCGGCGAGATAGATTTGCGTGGGCTGGTCGGTGTTCGAACGGCTGACGACAATCCTGCTGGCGGCGGAGTCCATCACCGCGCCGTTCCAATAGCCGGATTGCGTGAGCTGGCGCGGGTCTGATCCGCCGGACAGGAAAGCGGAATAAAGCTGTTGCTCCAGCGGCGTTTCGCGATTGCCGGTGAAATACACCAGCCCCCTCTCCTCATCGACGCCCACCACATCGCGCACAGACCATTCCCCGTGCGTCAGGGCAGTCCAGTGCTTGTCCTTGATGCGATAGATATGGCCATAACCCGATCGTTCCGACCACCACAGCAGGCTGCCATCCTTCAACACGCGAAAGACCTTGGACAGGTTGATCCATGTCTTCGCGGTTTCGGTCAGAACGATGCGGGACGCCCCCGTCGCCGGGTCAACCGCCAGCAGATCAAGCCGCTTCTGGTCGCGGCTTTCGCTCTGAATATAGAGCGTCTTGCCATCGGGTGCCCAGTTGACCCGCGCCAGATAGATGTCGGGGTTTTTGCCCAGATCAACTTTGACCTGCGCGGAACCGTCCGGCTTCATGACATAAAGGTCCACCAGCGCATTAGGCGTGCCAGCGAGCGGATACCGCTGCGGATAGATCTTTGTGCCGTCCGCGCCAATCGCTGCGCGGTTGACGATAGCGACGCCGCTTTCATCGACACGCGCGACAGCGATATGTGCGTCATCGGGCGACCACCAGTGGCCGGTCGTGCGATCCATTTCTTCCTGTGCGACGAATTCTGCGACGCCCCAGCTTATCGTGTCGCTCGCGCCCTGGGTGACCTGATGCTCCGATTTGCTCGCCACATCGGTGACAAACAGATTGCCATCGCGCACGAACGACAGATAGCCGCCCTTGGGGCTGAGCGTGGCGTTGAGCACGCCTTGCGGTGCATGGGTCAGGCGCACCGCACCGCCGCTGAGGTCCGCGAGGAACAGATCGCCGTCAATCGGCACCATTATATGCGCGGCGTCGACGGACCAGTCATAGGAAACGATGCCGCGCGTACCACCAATGCGCGCGCGCTCGCGCTGCATCTTTTCCGCTTCCGAAAGTGCCGCGCCGCTGCCCAGTTTCAGCGAATCGACCAGCATCCGCTCGTCGCCCGTGGCGGTATCGACCGCCCACAGGTCGTAGCGATCCCGATCGTCCACGCGATTACGCAGCATCGTTACCAGCCTGCCATCAGGGGAAAGTCGCAGCCCCCTCGGCTGCGCCCCGGACAGGTCGGGACTGGCAAATATCCGTTCCAGCGTCAGCGGTTTACTGACAACAGGTTTGGATGATTGGGCAACGGCAACATCGGAAATCATGAAAAAGACACCAGCCAAAAACGGGGAGAATGGCGCCATCGACCTGCACCATGTCATGAGGGGCTTGAACAGCATATGGCCCACTATGCCAAACGATGCGGCAATGAAAAGCGCATTCGTACCGCCTTCACGTCATCGCCATCTCACTTGACCCCAGCCCTATGGCCATGCAAGCGAGGCTAAGTCTTACACCCCCGCAAATATGAGTGCGTTCCATGTCCTTTGGCCTGATTGCCCTGCTTGACGATGTCGCCGCGATGGCCAAGCTCGCGGCAGCTTCGCTCGATGATGTGTCCGCCGCAGCGGGTAAAGCGAGCGCGAAGGCCGCTGGCGTTGTCATCGACGATGCCGCCGTTACGCCGGGCTATGTTATGGGCCTCACCCCGGACCGCGAACTGCCGATTATCGGGCGAATCGCGATGGGGTCGTTGCGCAACAAGCTGTTATTGCTGCTCCCCGCTGCGCTGCTGCTCAGCGCGTTCGCGCCGTGGGCATTGACTCCGCTGTTGATGTTGGGCGGCACTTATCTATGCTTCGAGGGTGCGGAGAAGTTGATCGAGGCGCTGTTTCACACGGATAGTTCCGCTCCCGCCAAGGTCATACAGGGCGATCCTGCGCATCTGGAACGCGAAACGATTTCGGGCGCGATCCGTACCGACTTCATCCTGTCGGCGGAAATCATGGCGATTGCATTGGCGAGCGTCGCGGCATCGTCTTTGTGGGAACAGGGTGCCGCGTTGGTGATAGTCAGCCTGTTCATCACTGTGGCCGTTTACGGGGTGGTCGCGATCATCGTGAAGCTCGATGATATTGGCCTGCGCCTGTACGAAGGCGGCAAGCCGCTGCTGCGTCCGCTTGGGTCGGGGCTGGTACAGGCCATGCCGATCATCTTGTCGCTGCTGACCAGCATCGGTACACTCGCGATGCTGTGGGTGGGCGGCGGCATCATCGTGCATGGGCTGGAACATTTTCATATCGACGTGCCGGGGCATCAGATTGAAGCTGTCGCGCGAATGGTGGCGGACCATTCCGGGGGACTGGCCCCCGTAACCCATTGGGTCGTGACCGCGCTGGGCGGAACCATCATGGGGTTGGTGGTGGGCGGCATCGCAGCCGCTTTGTTCCTGCTGGTCCCCGGCAAAAAGCACGGGGCGTGAACTTTACCTGATGACAGGCGAAATCGGCGCGCCTAAAGCCCGCGCCATGACCCGCGCCAGATTCTTGATTGGAACGCACAGGCACTTTGCCTTGGCTCTGGTCGTGCTGGCGTTGTTTGCTCGCCTCGTGGTGCCAACCGGATTCATGCCGCAGGCGACATCGCATGGCATGGTCATAACGATGTGTACGGGCCAGGGGGCAGTGAACATCACCCTGCCCGGCGAGCCGCTGCACCACAAGGCGAGTGCGGATATGCCCTGCGCCTTTGCGGCCGGGCTTGGCACGATAGCCGCCCCGGTGCTCGCCGCGTTGCCCGCGCCGCTATTCATCGCCTTCGCTTTGCCAGTCGGGCGCGCCATCGCGCACCTGACCGTTCATCGGCTCGCTGCCCCGCCGCCGCCTTCGCAAGGGCCGCCCGCGCTGCGCTGATCTCATTTCAGCGCGGCGAACAATCTCCAAAACTCTGTTCGCTGCATTCCTGCGCTTTTCCGCGCACGACCCGTCGCCATTATGATTTGACGGGCACCGACAACAGGGTTCCCTCATGCCTATTTCCGTTTCTTCACGCGCGTTGATTATCGCCAGCGCCTTTACGTTCGCCGGCTCGGCCTACGCCGAAACACCCGCCCCCGCAAACTGCGACAGCGATGCCAACACCATCTTCGTCATCGGCCAGAAGAACGCGCCGATTTCCATCGAACCGCGCGGCCTGTCGGTCAGCCTGGGCGAGGCGCAGTTCGCCGGGGTCAACGCCATCAATGCCGAAGACCTGATCAAATATGCGCCCGATTTCTTTGTACGTAGCCGCTACATCGGCGACAATAATGCCGTTCCCGGTTTCCGTGGCACCCACTCCACGCAAAGTGCCCGCGCGCTTGTAATGGTCGACGGCTTCGTCGTCTCCAATTTCCTCGGCAACTCGTTCAGCTTCCCGCCCGCATGGGGCATCGTCAGTCCGTCGGAAATCAAACAGTTCGACATCGTGTACGGCCCCTATTCGGCGCGTTATCCGGGCAATTCGATGGGCGGGATCGTTAATATCACCACCCGCGCGCCGGAACGGACCGAAGCCTTCGCCAATGTGCAAGGCTTTGTGCAGCCCTATCGCCAATATAGCACGCGCGACAGCTTCTGGGGCGGAACGGCCGAGGCCGGGTTTGGGCTGAAGCAAAAGGATGGTCCGTTTTCTGCGCGCATATCCGCGCGACGGCTCCAGAACAGCAGCCAACCCATGCAATTCTACCAATTCGGCTACAACGCCGCCAACTATGGCAACGCTGCGGCGGGCACAGCCGTGACCGGGGCGTATAATGACCCTGCACTGATCCCGGTGCTAACTCCCTCCTGCCCCGCCAATCCGGCAGCGCGGACACCGTCCAGCACATGCGTTCGTCTTCCCATAGTCGGCGACTATTCCTCGGTCGAAACGCGGCAGGATCAGGTACGCACGCAGTTGCGTTTTGACTCCGGCGACGTGCATGTCGAAGGGCTTTTCACTTACTGGTGGAATGTAGAGAAAACGCTCCACCCCGTCACCTATCTGCGCGATGCGGCGGGTGATCCGTATTATGGATCGAGCGCGGCGACACCTTTGGTCAGTTATAACGGCCACACCTATACCCTGGCCTCGACCGGCGCCAATTCGGTGTTCAACCTTGGCATCGCGCGCAAGAACGAATGGCTCGGCGGGATCAAGGTGCAGGCACCGCTTGGCGGTTTCGACGTGACGTTGAACCTGTCGACGCTGCAATTCGACAAACAGGAATCGCGCACATCGCGCGGCTATGCGGCGGGCATATCCAATGGCGCGGGCCAGATCACGCGGCAGGGACCTACTGGCTGGTTCACCGCCGACCTGCTCGCGCAGCGCGATTTCGGCCCTCATGCTACCTCGTGGGGGTTCAACGCCAACACCTATCGCACCGACCGCATTGTCGAGGACACCACCAACTGGCGCAGCGCGACCGGGCGGACTTTCAACAACGAAGTGTTCGGCAAAACGCGCACCATCGGCGTGTTCGCTGAGGATGCGATTGCGCTGTCCGACGCGCTGACCCTCACCGCGGGCATTCGTGCCGACTGGTGGCGCGCTTATGACGGCGGCCTGGCACGCCTCGGCAACGGTGGCCTGATCTTCGCGAACAGTTATGCGAGCCGCACGGACCATGCGATCAGCCCCAAGCTCTCCGCCAAGGCTAAACTCGGCAATGGCTGGGCAGCGGAGCTTTCACTGGCGCAGGCCACGCGCTTCCCGACGGTGGGTGAATTGTTTCAAGGCTCGCTCAACGGCGATGGCACATTCAACGCCGCCAGCTTCGATCCCAACCTCAAACCCGAACGCAGCCGCGATGCCAATCTGCTCGTGCGCCGCGATCTTGGCCGCGTGACACTCACCAGCAGCCTGTTCTGGCAGCGCGTCCACAACGCCATTTTCAGCTATGTCGGGTTCAACAGCCTCGGCTTCTCCAGCTCCAGCTTCAAGAATATCGACATCACCCGCCAGGTCGGCGTAGAGTTGATCGGCGAAAGCCACAACTGGCCGCTCGATGGCCTTGATGTCGATGCCAATGCGGCATGGATCGACTCCGTCACGGTGCGCAACAGCGGCGAGACCGCCACCAAACTGGACGGCATCACGCCGGCATCGCAAGGCGTCCAGTTCCCCCGCATCCCTCGCTGGCGCATCAACGGCAACATCCGCTATGCGCTAACGCCCAAGGTGCAAACGGTGCTCGGCTTCCGCTACGCCAGCCGCCCCAACACCGACATCGACGGGTTTCAGCGCGGCGATACCTATGGCTATACGTCGGAACTATTCGCGCTCGACGCCAAGGTGAACTTCCGCCTCAATCATGGCCTGCGCCTTTCCGCCGGGGTCAACAACATCACCAACGACCGCGCCTGGGTATTTCACCCCTTTCCGCAGCGCACGTTCCTGATCGTGTTGGCGCCCTTAATCCAGATTCCGCTGGAACTGGAAAAGCTGTTCATGGTCATCGAGCATGCCCTGCCCGACCGGGAGCAACTGGAAAAGATCGCTCGCGAACTGACCAGCGATCAGCCCGAAGACATGCCCCATGGCGACGATCTCCAGCGCGTGCTCGATGCCGCGGTCGG
>JBDTLS010000168.1:0-6433 GCA_039934655.1 Sphingobium sp. | reverse complement strand
GGCGGCCGAGTAAGCATGGGCATTTGAATGCCCCCTGAGGCTCAGAATGCTCGAAATGAAAACGACGTTAGCTCCCTCTCGTCGTTCGAGCAGTTTCGGAAGCAAAGCTTGAGTGATTGCCGCAGGGCCGGTGAGATTTATATCGACGACGTCCCGCCAGAGGTCCGGTGTCTGGTCGCCGAGACGTGCCATGCTTCCGGGGTGCATTTTTTCATAGGAATAGCCCACAGCAGCGTTGTTAATCAGGACGTCGACGCCGCCCAGGGAAGCACAAGCATCAGCCACCCGCGCTGCCGTCTCGGCACGCGTGATATCTCCGGTAATCATGAGAATTTGACTGCCAAGACCGCGAACGATCGCCAAAGTGCTTTCAAGTTTCGCCGCGGTGCGACCGACGGCGATTATTGTGCCACCGCGCTCGGCGAACTGCCGGCACAGCGCCGTCCCCACCCCACCTCCGGCGCCCGTAACAACGATCACTTTCCCCTCAAAATCGCGCATGATCATCCTCTCCTACTAGCGGTTCAAATCCGGGCTTTCTGTCCACCCTTCGGGCCGCACCTGCGGCGACCGCCAGTCCTTGCCTGATCCATATTAAACAATGTCGCCACGCCGACATTCAGCATCACAGAAACGGGGGAGGCGGGAAGAATGGTCATCAAGGCGCAACTGGTATGGACTGGGAGTAGAGCGAGCCATGACCTGTCTCCATCGCGCCACTATTGGCTTCTGTATCGACCTGAATGCGACGATAAACCTTTGGCGGCTCCGGACCGGTGTGCAGGGCCAGGATCGCCTCCGCATTTGCCGCGTCCGCGTTCGTGCGCCTCTGGTTATGGCGAACATAATCGAGCCAAGTCGCGACATGATAGCGCTCGATCCACCTCCCCGTATCTGTAAGGTCGCGATAGAGCGTCCATCGCTTCGCGCCGTCGCGCAGGCGGATACGGCGGCGCTCGTTCATGGCAGACAGAAAATCGCCGATGCTGGAAGGCGGAATTTCATAATGGATTGTGACGGCAATCGGCCCGCTCTGGGGTGCTATCGGAAGACCATTATCCGGTTCCCGCCATTTCTTAAGCGGATCAAGATTGAGATGGTCGATATCCGGCAATGGCGCCGTGCGGCCTAAGATTGTGACAATCGACAACAGTGCAGCTGCCGCCAGCATCGCCCCCATAACGCCGACATGGGTCGCCGCCAAGCCTGCGCCACTGCTGCCGATGGCAATTCCGCCAAAGGCAGCCATCTGATATAATGATATGGATCGGCCGAGGACCCAGCGCGGCGATGCCAGCTGCACAGTGACATTGAGGGTGGACAGCGCCATTATCCACGCGCCGCCCACCACGATCAGTGCCGGGACCGTCAGGAAGATGCTTGTCGAAAGGCCCGTAACCGCGCCGCCAGCAGCGGCCACGGCAGCGGCGATCGCAATGATCAGATTGACGGACATGCGCCTCCTGAGCGGCGCACTGCTGAGTGCGCCTGCCACGGCGCCTGCGCCGAAAGCCCCGAGCAGCGCCCCGTACGTAATTGCCGTCCCGCCGAGCACGTCCCGGACGATCACCGGCAGCAGGGCGGGAATTGCACTTGCGCATACCGTGAACATCATCGCTCTCGCGATCACCCTGCGCTGGTTGGGCGACATGATGACATAGCGCAGACCGTTCATCATGGCGCTGCCGATACGCTCGCGCGGCAGCGTTCTTATCTCTTCTTTGGGGCGCCAGCGCAGCAATACACCGATCAAAAGCGGGTATGTCGCACAATTTGCCAGGAACGCAGCTGCAGGGCCCGCAAAGGCGACGATCGCGCCCCCAAGAGCCGGACCGGCACTACGCGCTATGTTGAAGGCGGCACTGTTCAGCGCAACGGCTGCAGGCAGACTGTGTTTAGGAACGATATCTCCTACGGATGCCTGCCAGGCTGGCGTGTTGAGCGTGGTGCCGCACCCAATCAGAAAGGTGAATGCCAGCAGCACGAAGGGCGAGGCAAAGCCGTGATATGTGAGGATTGCGAGCGACGACGATACGGCCAGCATGAAGCATTGCGCTGTGAGCATTACCCGGCGCCGGTCCAGATTATCGGCGATGGCCCCCGAAAGCAGCGACAGCAGCATGATCGGCAAGGTGATCGACGTCTGCACGAGGGCGACCATTGGCGGCGACGATGTCAGCTCCAGCATCAGCCAGGACGCGCCGACGGACTGGATCATATAGCCAAGGCTGGAGATAAGATTGGCAAGCCATAGCCCGCGGAAGAGGGCGACGGATAAAGGCGACCGTGGAACTGCGGCGGAGCCATGATTCTCACCCGTCATAGTTACAGGCAATCCCGACGCTTGCTGTTGAGGCAATCGCGCCCAAGTCACTGCGACGATCCGAGCATCTGACGGTGATCCTCCTCGAGAACACGATGCTCAGCCTCCATCAGGCGTCATGCTGAACTCCTACGGGCCGGGACCGCCCGGCCACACCGTCCCGCCCGTTAGTGGGCGCCGCGCTGAATTGCGCAGCGCCAAGCCCCTGTTAGATCAGACGCGCTCGATGATGATCGCGGGGCCCATCCCCCCTGCCGCGCACATAGTGACGAGTCCGCGACTGAGGTCGCGGCGCTCAAGCTCGTCGAGGATGGTTCCGATCAGAATAGCACCGGTGGCGCCGATCGGGTGGCCCAGCGCCATCGCGCCCCCGTTCACATTCACCTTCTCGCGATCCAGCTTGAGATCCCGGATAAATTTCTCCGCCACAGCGGCGAACGCTTCGTTGATCTCGAAGAGGTCAATGTCGTCCACCGTAAGGCCAGCCTTGTGCAGGACCTTGCGTGCGGCCGGCACTGGCGCATTAAGCATCAACGTCGGACAATCGCCGATATTGGCCGTTGCAATGATGCGCGCGCGGGGCTTCAGGCCACTCTTCTGTACATAGGCTGGCGAAGCCAGGAGCACGGCGGCCGCGCCATCGACCACACCTGACGAGTTTCCGGCATGATGAACATGGCTGATCTTCAGGTCGGGATAAACCTGATGGATCAGTCCGGCGTAGGTCAGGCCGTCCGCATTCAACGGTGCCGTAGCGACGGCCTCGAAGGCAGCCTTGAGTCCTGCAAGCCCCTCCAGCGTTGTTTGTGGACGAGGATATTCCTCGCAGTCCAGCGCCAGGGAGCCATCATCTTTATAGACCGCGACAAGGCTCTTTGCGAACCGGCCTTCTCTGATGGCAATGCCTGCCCGCTGCTGGCTCTGGAAGGCCAGTTCGTCGCAAGCTTCGCGGCTGATGCCTTCCAGGGTTGCGATGGCATCCGCGCAAAGGCCCTGATGGGACTGAGGGTGCAGTGCGCGCAGATGAAGATTGCCCCGATCCATCATCGTCGGCACATTTGGATCGCGGGTTGAAGGCGTGAATGACATCATTTCTGTGCCACCGGCAATCACCAGATCTTCCATCCCGGACATGATCTGAGCTGCGGCAAGGCTTACAGACGTAAGCCCCGAACCGCAGTAGCGATCAAGGGTCACGCCGCTTGCCTTCACATCGTAACCCGCGTCGAGCGCCGCCATGCGGGCCAGGTCACCACCCTGCTTTCCGACCTGCGTCGAGGTACCCCAGATTATGTCATCAACCTCGGCGGTGTTGAGGTCGTTCCGGGCCGCTATTGCCTGCAACACAGTAGCTGCAAGACGCTGCGGATGTATATCTGCCAGCGCACCTTTTCCCGCTTTACCGACTCCGCGCGGCGTTCTGCAGGCGTCGATGATAAATGCTTCACTCATGGGGTATGGGACCTTCTGTTCAAGAAAGCGCGATCTGTGCGCGACGCGTTGGTCCTAGCAGGCGCAAGGACCGTGCCAGACGGCCGATGGATATACGCCCGAGGCAAAATGGCGCTTACCCCTCCCGAACAGGCATGCGGCTCCCACGACCGCACCGCAGCAACGTGCGGAAACTGGAGCCGGAGGCGACATCTTGTGTTTGTCGCGACGGCATTTCTGGTCGCCGGCCGCCCTTGTCGAGGCCGCGGGTCATACCGGTCAGAGAAGCAAGATCAGCCCGATAAAATTGAGGTCGTACTGACCGAAGCGACGTCTGGGCTGGCAGGCGCGGGAGATTTTCTATTCGGTCGGGCATGCTGAGCGAGGAACCCCTAAAGCACGTTTCATTGCTCTCAGGGAGCCCCGAAAGAAGATCGAAATGTCCTCTGTCAGCGCAGCCACGTCCACCCCGGCCATTGGTTGGAAAGAAACTGTAAGGACGATACGCGTATTTTCGCTATCCACAGCTTTCACAGCAACGGTAGCTTCGTAAACGTCAGTCCCCGTGCGCTCGGTCGCATAGGTATAGAAATCCGGGCCCTGATCAACGAGCCTCTCTCGAAACACCTTGCCCGAACTATGCTTAATAACTCGATAGATCCCGTCAGAACAGATTTCGACGCGTTCAAACTCTATAGCCTTCGCCCATCTGGACAGAGCCCCAAAATCGCCGATCACGCTCCAGACCTCGGCCGTGGGCTTCACAACGATTTCGGAGAATTCGAGTTCTTCCATCCTATCGATCCCTCCGTCAAACTCGGTCATCTCCGCGACGCTATGCAAGAGCCGCGCCTTTCCGGTCGAAGGGAAGCGAAACGACGTTATCGCAGTAGAAAGGCCATCGAGGGCTCTGCCTCGTGCAGATTGGGATGAGCGCAGGCTTCCGAGATACGATAGCCTTAGATTCCAGGTGGAATTCAGACTTCGGATCCATGCGAGACGATAGGTTTAATACGAAATATTCGACGCGGATAATCGATGTAAGGAAAGCGGACTCGCACCCACTGCGGGCGTGTAGCCAGCTTAACAAAACCTTCGCGATTTCCAAGTTGCATGATCTCGCTGGCAAGGGCGACATCCTCAACCGTCCGCCTAGTTTGCATCGACATTGATCGGGTGGTGAATCGTCCGCGCGTGCGAGAACGGCTTATATCGTCACGCTCGACCTCCCGATCGCCGATCAATTCGGAAGCCAGTTTGGCGGTGCCTCCATCCTCGCTTGCGCCCGCCCGCAGCAACAAAAGGTTTCCGCAATTTTCGATGATGGTTTGAGCGCCCTCACCATAGACCTGCTTCACCTGCGAGAACGATTGAAAGCCAATCGCAATGCAACCACCAAATTTGCGCAGGCGGGCCTGTGCATCCTTCAGCCCCTCGATCCGTCCGAGGGCGTCCAGCTCATCAACGTGAAACCAGATGCGGCGATCTTGGCTCGGCTCAAGCGACAGGGTCTCCAGGATAGCGATATTCATCCAGCAGGAGATGAGACCTTTAAGCGCGGCCACTTGGTTCGCAGCATAAGGCAGCCACAGCGAGCTCCGGCCCTGTCGGATCCACCGTCGAATCGAGAACGGCTCACCCTGAACAGCGGCGATGTGCCGCAAGTGTCCGACTGCGGGCGCAAGCGTGCCGAGGATGCTTGCGAGCATCCGCTCCCCTCCCTCTTCGAAATAACGGGCGGCAGGCGTTCCGGCACATAGCTGTTTGAGTTCGCCGATCTTGGCGCTGGCAAGCATCGTCACGAAATCCTCGGAGGTTCCCAGCTGCAGCGTGACGAAGTTTTCCATGGCTCCAGCGACGAGTTGCTGGGCGTAGGTGATCCACTGATCGTGGTCCCCGGCGCCAAAATGGGGGAGGAGCGACTGCGCGACAAAGGCATAGTCGCTCGGCCGTTCGATCTCAGCGAGCAGATCCCAGCGCGCGCACCGCTGATCGAACGGGTTCAGGATGATGTCGCCAGGTGAGAAGAACGCCGACATCGACGCGCCTTCTGGATCGGCCACCACCTGCCGATCGCCACGGCGAACCGCATCGGCCATGAGCGCGCGCAACGCGGTGGATTTGCCCGAACCGGTCGCGCCGATCGCCGCCACATGCATTGCCTCATCCTCACGGCGGAGCGGCACTCCAGCAAGCGCGACGCCGTTTGTTAGCCGCGCACGCAACCGGCCCGCCCTTCCGCCGGCAGAAAGGCGCAACCGCGTACCCCGCAGATGCTTGACCTTGCGTGGCAAGGCGGCGAGTCGCGCGCCGATGGCGCCACCGAGAAACGCGAAGGTCGCGGGCATCATGACCGCCAGCGGCCAGCTATTTCCACGAAAGCTGCCGTAGAGCATGTAGCCGAGCATGCCCCCGCCAAGCCAACCGAGCGGTCCGTGCAGCAGCGGCCAGGCGGTGCGGCGATCGCCGCCCTGAACGATGCTGACGGCGAGGACGCCAGGGAAAACTGCTGCGGCAAACCAAAGATGGTAACGATGGACGGCGAGCCAAGCCCACCGCTGCTCGAGCCAAGGCTCAAGGGTGTGGCGATGCGCCCAATGCTCGCGGACGAGATCGGTAAAATTAAAGCGATCGTCGGCCGGAATGAGGCCGCGCACCAGCGGCCAGCACGCCCAGATC
>JBDTLS010000167.1:0-6451 GCA_039934655.1 Sphingobium sp. | reverse complement strand
CGACCGACTATCTTGTTGCTGATGCCAACCCGGCGGGTTTACCCGTGCGGGCGATGGGGCGTGGGCTGCTCTAAGGGCTGTGGGGATTCAGCTCTTAGTGCGAAGCGTCGTCGATACTGGCTGACCGGGCGAATAAGGGCGCTTCGCCTTCCTTCTGCCGCCGGTCGGTGAACCAGATCAGCAATATGGTCATTTCATACAGCAAGATCAGCGGCACCGCGAGCATCAGTTGCGACACCACATCGGGCGGGGTCAACACCGCAGCCACGATGAACGCCACCACAATCATATAACGGCGCATACCGATCAACTGCGCACGGCTCACCAGCCCCGCCCGGTTGAGCAACATCAACAGCACCGGCATCAAAAAGCTGATCCCGAACGCCAGGATAAATTGCATCACCAGCGTCAGATAGGCGTCGGTGCTCGGCAAAGCCTCGACCGTCAAACCGCTGCTATTGCCCTGAAACTTCAGGAAGAAATGAAACGCAGTCGGCATCACCACATAATAAGCGAGCGCCGCTCCGGCGGTGAACAGCACCGGCGTTGCGACCAGAAACGGCAGCAAGGCGCGCTTTTCCTTTGCGTACAGACCCGGCGCAACGAACGCCCACAACTGATTGGCGATGATCGGAAACGAAAGGAAGAACGCACCGAACAGCCCGACCTTCACCTGCACGAAAAACGCCTCGTACAGCTTGGTATAGACCAGCCGCCCGCCCTGCGGACCGAATGCTTCCTTGAGCGGCTGAACGAGAAACGCGAACAACTTGTCCGAGAAATAGAAACACACCGCAAAACAGATCAGCAGCGCTACAATCGACTTGAGCAAACGGCCGCGCAGTTCGATCAAATGCTCCAGCAGTGGCGCTTTGCTCTCGTCGATCTCGATCATGGAGTGGAAGGTGCCGGGGGCGAAATGGGCGTCACGGGCGGCGCGACGGGTTCCTCATCGACGATATCGCTCAGGCCCGCGTCTGGATGTTCCGCCATGATCCGCTTGTTGTCGGCGGCCCATTTCTTCTCAAGCTCTTCCATCTCGACTTCGCGGACCATCGTGTCGATACCGCTGCGAAAATGGCGCGACATCGCGCGCGCCTTGCCGACGACCTGCCCGACTTTATACAGCACACGCGGTAAATCCTTCGGGCCAATCACGACAACCGCGACGATGACGATCACCAGAAATTCGCCGGAATCCAATCCAAACATATTATGCCTGACCAATAAGGGCTTTGACCAGTGGCTGGGGCAATCAGCCCTGCTTCAGTTCGTCTTTTACTGGCGTAACGACCGGCTCCACGCTGGCGCGCTCCTCGATACGCGGCGGCGCCGTGCGGGCGATGGGCGTGACATCCTCATCCTCAGTCATGCCTTTCTTGAAACTTTTGATACCCTTGGCAACGTCACCCATCATATCGGAAAAGCGCCCTTTTCCAAACAGCAACATCACTACAATACCGACGATCAGCCAATGCCAGATGCTCAGGCCACCCATGATAAATCTCCTTGTAATACCCTTATCTAGGCGTCTTCGTCCGCATTTTCCAGTGAGGATTGCGGCAATAGCTGCTCCATAGCCAAATCAATGGGGTCGAGCATCCCGGCGGCGCGCAAATCTTCGATCCCCGGCAAGTCGCGGCGGCTCGCCAGCCCAAAATGCGTCAGGAAATCAGGGGTTGTCGCATAGAGCAATGGCCTGCCCGGCACCTCCCGCCTGCCAGCGGGCCGTATCCACCCCGCCTGCATCAGCACGTCGAGCGTCCCGCGCGCCACCTGCACCCCGCGAATCGCTTCGATTTCGGCGCGGCTGACCGGCTCATGATAGGCGATGATTGCCAGCGTCTCCATGCCCGCGCGCGACAGCTTGCGCGGCTCGTCCTTTTCGCGCCGCAGGATATGGGCGAGATCGGCGGCGGTCTGAAAATGCCAGCGCCCGCCCCGCTGAACCAGATTGATGCCCCGGCCTGCATAATCACCCGCCAGTTGATCGAGCGCAGCCGCGACATCGCCCCCGACGCCGACATACCCACGCAACTGCGCTATATTCAGTGGCTCGGTAGAGGCGAACAGCGCGGCCTCCACCGCGCGAAGGAAATCGTCCGGTTCGTTCATGACCGGGCCATTTCCGGCGCGACCGCGCTCTGGGCCGCGCTCTGGACCGCGCGCAGATAAATCGGTGCGAACGCCCCGTCCTGCTTTATATCCAGTCGCCCCTGCCGTGCCAGTTCGAGCGCCGCCACGAAGCTGCTCGCCAGTGCCGATCGGCCCAGCACCGCATCCAGCCCCGGCGGTAAAAACGCCTCCAGCATCGCCCAGTCGATCTGGCTGCCGATCAGGCGGCTGACCCGCGCGATCGCATCATCGAGCGCCATCACCGGGCGGCGCGAGACGATATGCACGGCAGGCTGGGTACGCGCCTTCACCTGCCCATAGGAGCGAATAAGATCGAACAGGCTGGCTTCCCAGACGAACGCCTTGTCCGTGTGCAGTCCTTCGGGATCGGGTCGCACGAAAACATCGCGCCCGACCCGGTCCCTCGCCATCATCCGCGCCCCGGCATCGCGCATCGCGTGGAGGCGCTGCAACCGCAACTGGAGGCGCAGCGCCAGTTCTTCCGGCGACGGATCTTCTTGCTGCGCGCGTGGCAGCAACAGGGCCGATTTCAGATAGGCCAGCCAGGCCGCCATGACGAGATAATCCGCCGCGACCTCCAGCTTCATCGCGTGCGCGCCCCGAATGAAGCCAAGATATTGCTCGACCAGCGCCAATATCGAAATTTCGCGCAGGTCGACTTTCTGTGAACGGGCAAGGGTCAGCAACAGGTCGAGCGGCCCCTCCCAGCATTCGAAACTTACTGTCAGCACATCGGCTGCGGCCCGCTCTCCGTCGAACAGGTCGCCGATGTCGTCCCGCGCCATAGCTACGCCACAGCCATCATCAAAGCGTCACGCCGCGCGAGCAATTCTTCGAGCGGTGCGCCGATCCCGACATCCGCAACGCTCGCCATCGCCCGGTCAAGACGGGTACGCGAAATGGTGGTTATGTCGGATAACGCTTCGGCAATACCGAGCATTTCATCCATCCGCGCCCAGCAATTGAGCGCGAGGTCGCATCCCGCCGCGACGACCCCTGCGGCGAGCGCGGGAATATTGCCCTGCAAAGCCTTCATATCAAGATCGTCCGACATCAGCAGCCCGTCGAAACCAATCCGCTGGCGGATGATATTTTCGATTATTGTGGGCGAAAGGCTCGCGGGGTGCGTCGCATCCCACGCGGTATAGATGATATGCGCCGTCATCCCCATTGGCGCACCCTTGAGCGCGATAAACGGCGCGAGATCGCTCGCCAGCGCGGCATCGTCCGCAACGACGGTGGGCAGGTCAAGGTGACTGTCCACTAGCGCGCGGCCGTGGCCGGGCATATGCTTGACGATGCCGACCACCCCGCCGGAGCGCAGACCATCCAGCACCGCTCGGCCTAATGCGGCGACGCGCATCGGGTCCGCGCCCAGCGTGCGGTCGCCCATGATGTCGCTCGCGCCGTCCTGCCGCACATCGAGCAGGGGGAGCGCATCGACCGTTATCCCGCATTCTCGCAACGTCGCGGCGATGGCCGCCGCATTATAGCGGCACGCTTCGATGGCGGTGGCGGGCGCGACATCGTACAGACGGTCGAACATCTGCGCCGCCGGGAATTCTGGCCACACGGGCGGTTGCATCCGCGCGACCCGGCCGCCTTCCTGATCGATCATGATGAGCAGGTCGTCGCGCCCGTGGAGCGCGCGCAAATCATCGGTCAACGCCCGCAGTTGCGCTTTGTTCGCTATGTTGCGGCGAAACAGGATGTACCCTGCGGGTTCACAATCCGCAAAGAACGCCTTTTCCTGCGCGCTGATCTGTTCCCCGGCGAGGCCGAATATGACTGGCTTCATGGGCCTAGGTTAGCCGCACCTTGGGTTATGCGGAAGGGGAAATCAGTTGACGACCATGCAGCTTTCGCCCGCCACCTTGAGCTTGCCGCAAATCGTGCTGGCGTTGGCGGCGTTCCCCGTTCCGGCGCGCAGGCGATAGAAGGTGGTGCCGCCAATCGTCACCGGCTGCACCGAAGTCGACAGCGCGGCAAGATAGTCGAATCGCTTCGACAATTTGCCCCAGGCATCGCGCGCAATCGCATTGCTGCCATAGGCGCCCAGTTGCACCATAGCGCCACCGCTTTTCGCGATGGGCGGGGCAACGGTGGCTGGACGCGCCGAAGTGTCATCGGCGACCTTGGACGTCACCCTGGTTCCGGGCTTGGTGGCTGCGTTACCCTTGGCGAGCGCCGGGTCAGACCCGCTCGCGCCCGCGCCGAGCGGCACTTCCGGCATACGCGAAGGGTCGATATGCCCTTCCTTGTTCATGCCTTCGCTGGCGGCATAGCTGGCGTCGCCTTCCCCAGCGAATTTTTTGGCGTCGGCCTCGTTGGCGGCCACCTTGTAGCTGCCCTTGGGTGCGGCGATCATCGCCCCTTCCACATCGACCGTGTCGCGATTGCGCAGATAATAGACCAGACCGACGACCAGCCCCAACAGCACCAGCCCCATGAGTACGATTCCAAGCACCCGCAGCGGCGACACGCCATCCTCGCCGTCCTCATAATCGTCCGCCGGTTCGAGCCACGGCAGCCGATCATCATCAGCGAGATCAAAGCTGTCTCGGGCAAAATCGCTCATCATTGCATCTCCAGAAGCGCGGCTACCCCCATAAGAGCCAGGCCGTTCCGAATAACCTGCCCGATTTGTCGGCTTAAGAAAAGCCTTACAGCGGTGACCTGAGGATCGTTAACCACGATTACGCGCAGATCGGGATTGTCGTTCCCGACGTTCCACCACGCATGAAACGCCGCCGCCAGATCGCCCAGAAAAAACGCGATTCTATGGGGTTCGCGGGTGTTGGCCGCTCCCTCGATCACGCGCGGAAACTGCGCTGCGAGCTTGATCAGATCCTGTTCGTGCGTCCCAAGACGGGACAGGTCGGGCTGAGGTAATTTCAGACCCGCCTCCTGCGCCCGCCGCTCCAGCGAGGAAATGCGGGCATGGGCATATTGCACATAGAACACAGGATTGTCCTTTGACGCCTCGACAACCTTGGCGAAATCGAAATCCATCTGCGCATCGGCCTTGCGGGTCAGCATCGTGAAACGCACGACATCCTTGCCCACTTCACTTACTACATCGGCCAGCGTCACGAAATTGCCCGCGCGTTTGGACATCTTGACCGGCTCGCCATCACGCAGCAGCCGGACCATCTGCACCAGCTTGACGTCGAACCGCGCCTTGCCGCCCGTCAACGCCGCGACCGCCGCCTGTATCCGCTTGACGGTGCCCGCATGATCGGCACCCCAGATGTCGATCAATTGATCCGCGGCTTGTGCTTTTTGATAATGATAGGCCATGTCGGCCCCGAAATAGGTCCAGTTGCCGTTCGATTTCTTGATGGGCCGGTCCTGATCATCCCCGAACTGCGTCGAGCGAAACAGGGGCAGCACCACCGGCTCCCAGTCCTCCGGCATTTCGCCCTTGGGCGCTTCGAGCATCCCGTCGTAGACCAGATCGCGCGCGCGCAATTCCGCTTCGGCGGCCTCGGGCTTGCCCGCCGCCTGCAATTCCGCCTCCGACGCGAATATATCATGATGGATGCCAAGCAGCGCGAGGTCCGCGCGAATCATCACCATCATAGCCGCGACCGCGCGGGTGCGGAACAGCGGCAGCCATTTGCTCTCCGGCTTACCCACAAAGCTGTCCCCAAATTCGCGCGCCAATTCTTGCGCGACCGGCACCAGATAATCGCCGGGATACAGCCCGTCGGGTATATTCCCGACATCCTCGCCCAATGCCTCGCGATAGCGGACGTGCACCGAGCGCGCGAGCACATCGACCTGCCCACCCGCGTCGTTGATATAATATTCGCGGGTCACGTCATGGCCGACATATTCGAGCAACGTCGCAAGCGCATCGCCCACCACCGCGCCCCGGCAATGGCCCATGTGCATCGGTCCGGTCGGGTTGGCCGAGACATATTCGACATTGACGCGCACGCCCTTGCCGATGTCCGACCGGCCATAGCTGTCACCACTCGAAGCAATCGCCTCCAGCTCCCGCGCCCACACATCCGGCGTCAGGCGCATGTTGATGAAACCGGGACCGGCAATGCTAACTTCCGCTACTTCATCGAGATCCGCAAGCCGGGCTGCGACTTTCTCCGCCAGCGCGCGCGGGTTGGTGCCGGCGGGCTTGGCAAGCACCATCGCCGCGTTGGTGGCAAGGTCGCCGTGCGAGGCATCGCGCGGCGGCTCGACGGTCACGGCCTTGCGGTCGATACCGGCGGGCAAATCGCCTGCTGCCTCAAGGCTGTCGAGCACCGCCGCCATATGGGCAGCGAAACGAACATATAAAGTCACTTGGTCATCC
>JBDTLS010000166.1:0-6523 GCA_039934655.1 Sphingobium sp. | reverse complement strand
GCCGCGTCCTGTTGTTCGATCCGACCAACCCCGCATCCAACCCCTACAATCCGCTACTCGAAGTCCGAAAGGGCACATCGGAGGTGCGCGACGCCCAGAATATCGCCGACGTGCTGATCGACCCCGAAGGGTCACTGGAGAAGCGCACGCACTGGGAGAAGACCAGCCATTCGCTGCTCGTCGGCACCATCCTGCACGTCCTCTATGCCGAGAAAGAAAAGTCGCTGGCCGGGGTCGCGGGCTTCCTTTCCGATCCGCGCCGGTCGATCGAAACCACGCTGCAAAGGATGAAGACAACTCCGCACCTGAGCAAAAACGGTGTTCACCCTGTCGTGGCTGCCGCAGCACAAGAACTGCTGAACAAGTCTGACAATGAGAGGTCTGGCGTCCTGTCGACGGCCATGTCGTTCCTGGGCCTCTATCGCGATCCCGTGATTGCGCAGGTCACCGGGGCCTCGGACTGGCGCATCACCGACCTTGTCGATTCAAAGGCGCCGGTGTCGCTCTATCTGGTCATTCCACCTTCGGATATCAGCCGGACTAAACCGCTCGTACGCCTGATGCTCAATCAGATCGGGCGCCGTCTGACTGAGGAGCTGAAAGTCAAAGGTCGGCGGCAGCGCGTCATGTTCATGCTAGACGAATTCCCTGCCCTGGGTAGGCTCGACTTCTTCGAGAGCGCACTGGCCTTTGTTGCGGGCTACGGGATCAAGGCATTCCTGATCGCCCAATCGCTCAACCAGATTGAAAAAGCCTACGGGTCGAACAACGCCATTCTCGACAATTGCCATGTCCGCGTCGCGTTCGCGGCCAATGATGACAATACCGCCAGCCGCGTGTCCAACGCGCTTGGCACCGCGACCCAGATGCGGGCGATGAAGAATTATGCCGGGCATCGGCTCTCGCCGTGGCTCGGCCACATCATGGTTTCACGGACTGAGACTGCGAGGCCGTTGCTGACGCCCGGCGAAGTTCAGCAATTTTCTGAGGATGAGGAGATTGTTCTGGTTGCCAGCACGCCGCCGATCCGCGCGGACAAGGCAAAATACTTTCTCGACCCACGGTTTCGCGCGCGCCTTCTGCCCGCGCCGACCCCCAAACCGCTGCACCCGAATAAACGGCCAAAGGACGATTGGTCCGCGCTCGCACCCATTGCGCCACTGAAACCGGCTGAACCAACCAAGGCAGACGCGAAACGCTCCGAACAGCCGCCGGCCGATCAGCCAAATCCGGATATGCGGCCAGACGCCGAAGGGACCGGATCGGAAAACGACACGGCCAACTCTGGCATCAGGCGAGAACCCGAACTGGGTGAACATGAGGATATCGCTCCTGTCCCAAAGCCACCGATCAATGAGTTCGATCTCGATCGCGACGCAGCCGATGACGACGCCGCCAGGGCGAAACGGGAAGTTGATCGCACAGTGAACCGCAATGCTCGCAACGCATCGCTCGATCCCGATGACGGCATCGACCTGTGAGAAAGAAGCCCCACAGCAAGCAAACCTTCCGGCTCGATATCGAACTTGCCAAATTGCTGGAAGAACGCGCTTACGCCCGCGGCGTCTCGCGCACCGAAGTGGTCGAGGCGGCCTTGATGTCTCTGCTCCAGTCCGATCAGGACGAGCGGATGGAAGCTGCTCTGGCGAGGCGGCTCGATCGCTTGTCGCGGCAACTGGATCGGCTTGAATGGCATGGCGAGTTGACGAACGAAGCCATTGCCCTGTTCGTGCGCTTCTGGCTCACCAGCAATCCGCCACTGCCCGACACAGCCATGAAGGCGGCGCAGGCGACGGGCAAGAAGAGGTGGCAAGGATTTGTGGAATCACTGTCGCGGCGGATGGAGGCGGGGCCGAAGCTGCGTGATGAGGTGGGGCGCGAGGATCAAGACGCCAACCGATCGTGAATACAACGGCTGCCTGCACATCCAGCCTAGCGGTCTCCATGCTTGGCAGAAGTGCCCACTGAGCCAACGGACTCGGAAAGATGCTCGGTAAACGGAGCTGCTTCGATATGCTTGGAGCGACAGTGGCAAAGTCTATGATTACCGCATCCGAACTCACAATTTTGAACGCTCAATGAGTCGCTGCCGCAATTAGCTATAGCAATGCGGACGCCGAGAGCGTTTCCTCGTCGCTCAAGCGCGAGTGCTTCCGTTGCTGCGCCGACAAAACACGCGAAGAAGCCCGGCAGGATGGCTACGATCACATCGAAATTTTCTATAAACCAGCGTGCAAGCCTCAAAAGGAACGGAATTCTGTCACTCGACGATGTCGAATGGTATCAGCTTTTGACAGCGGACGGCTGGTCGAAAACTGGGGGCTATTCACTATGAAGTTTGAAGCAGAAGGTGCGTGTTGAAGGGCGGTCCGAGAGTGAAGCGTGAAATTTGATGTTTGGACACACACAAAGTTTCCGGCCGGGCTTCTTCGCGCGTCTCCTGCTTTCGAAAGATTGGAAATTATCGCTGAGTCCCTCGAAGGCGGATCGGCTCCAACTTCAAACACCGGGCAATTTCGATCTTCGATGCCTGGATATCGTGTCCGTATCATCGGCGAAAGCGCTACTTTGGCATAGTGTCGAAATCCGTTCGAAGGGGCGTGCAGATACCCTATCTGGTCTCACAGGCGCGGCAGCAGATCAAATGGTTGGCGCAGTCCTGTCTTTCATCAACGACCATCTTGCTGCGCTAATCTCCTCCGACAGGGCGAGCCTGGTTGAGGTGGACCGCAGACTCGCGGGCATCACCCAAGACAACAAGCAGTATCTCTCTCAGTCAGACATCGGCAAAGTGATTTCCGGCGCCGCTGGTAACGCGGCACTTGCCCTTGCCCACCCCCTTTTTGATGCCTCGCAGATGAGTGCGTCAGTCCGCTCGATCCTGCCAGCGTCAATTGGGATCCTCACGAAGCCAGGTGTCAGACGCCAGTACAACGAGAACTTTGTTTCCCATGAGCTGCAAACTTTCCGGCGCTTCTTTGACGAGATTGGCGGTCGCTCACTCTCCGATGAACAACGCGAGGCCTGCATAAGGCTTGAGGACAACAACATCCTGATCGCCTCTGCTGGCTCTGGCAAGTCGGCGACCTTGGTTGGCAAGGTTTCATATGTGCTCAACAAGGGGCTGTATCGGCAGGATGAGATTCTGGTCCTCGCCTATAACAAGACCGCCGCAGACGAGCTGAAGGAGAGGATTTCCCATGAGCTCGGCGTAGCTCCCGATAAGTTGGAATGCCGCGTGACGACTTTCCATGCCCTAGGGCGTGGCATCATTGAGGAGGCTCAAGGCGCACCGCCGCAACTGGCAAACTGGGTGGACCATCCCGCCGGGGAGGCGCGCGTTATTGAGGATATCATTAACGAGCAGATGGCGGTCGATGCGGAATTTTCAGCGACGTGGGTGGATCTGCTCACGATCTTTCCTAAAGCAGATATTCCTGAGGAGGTCTTCGACAGCGAGGCCGACTACGCTCGCTACATCTCTGACAGAGTGCACAAGACCAATGTGACGGTCGGGACGCTCGCCGGAATCTTCGTGCGATCGCTGCAAGAGCAGAGAATCGTCAATTGGCTTTGGGTTCATTCGGTATCATTTGAATATGAGCGGCAGGTTCGCATTGAAGAGGATGGCGGCACGCATAGGATCGTGGCGCCGGATTTCTACTACCCCGCAACCGATACCATCCATGAGCATTTCGCAATCGACGCCGACGGAACCTCGCCCTTTCCGGATTATGTCGTGCACGCAGAGAATAAGCGGGCTGGTTATCGCGCAGGGGAGATCGACTTTTTCGAGACCACCTCCGCCCAGTCGTACGACGGATCGCTGGTTGATGAACTCGAGCGGCAGCTAAAGGTTCGCAATGTCCCTCTGATCCACAAAAGCCCTGAAGCGATCATGAAGGCCCTGAGCCCGGTGGTCATCAAACATTATCATAAGCTCATCGCGGTGTGCATCAAACATATCCGGGCCAGCCATCTCACACTCGAGATGTTGCTCGAACGCGCTAACTCGCTTCACGACAAAAAGCGTGCACAGCTGTTTGCAAAAGCGATCTGGACGATCACCGAGGCCTATTCGCGAAAGCTTGATGATGCCGGCCGGATCGATTTTGATTCCATGATTGCCGATGCGGTCACGCTGGTTGAGGCTGACCGGTATAAAAGCCCATATTCCCTCGTTCTGGTCGATGAATTTCAGGATATATCGGATCCCCGGGCCAAGCTGGTGAAGGCTTTGACGCAGCAATCGGCGTTCGCGAAGCTCTTCGTGGTCGGCGATGATTGGCAGTCTATCTATCGCTTTGCCGGGTCGGACATTACGATTTTCACCCAGTTTGAAGAGAATTTCGGTGTATCATGGAAAGGCCGATTGCAGCTGACCTATCGCTGTAATCAGCTCCTTGCAGATACCGCCGCTCGCTTCATTCAGAGGAACCCCGCCCAGCTGAAGAAGGAGGTGCGCTCAACACGGCCAGCGATCGCCCGATCCATTCGGGTGATCCCAATGGACCTCAACCGCGGTAAGCCCGGCTTCGGTGAAGCCTGCCATCAGCTTCTCAATCGGCTCGATCAATTCCTCGAGAGAATTTCGTCTCAGTGGCGGATTGAGCCCAGTCAAAAGCTCAAGGTTCTGGTTCTGTGGCGATACAATCTGCTCGACCCGTTCGGAGGAAGTAAGCGGATCTATGCGAATATTGAGGTCGCAGGGCTTTCCTTCCATCGATCAAAGGGGATGGAAGCAGATTACACCGTGCTGCTAGACGTCAGCGAAGGAGATTACGGCGTTCCGAGCCGGATCGAAGAGGACGAGCTGCTCAATCTGGTCATTCCGCGCCCGGAGACCTTTGCTTACGCAGAAGAACGCAGGCTCTTCTATGTGGCCCTCACGCGCGCCAGCCGAGGGGTCTACTTGCTGACAAACCGCCGCAAGCCATCAAGATTTATCCACGAGTTGTGCGAAATTGCGGGCACAGATATCCGCTTCGAAGCAATAAACGGGGATGAGCTGGTGCAGTGCCCGCGGTGCCTCGTCGGCCAGTTAGTCGAGCGAACGGGCCCGGACGGAATCCCTTTTTCAGGGTGCAATCAGTTTCCCGACTGCCGGCACACTAGCCCGATCGATACCGCTCGGCCCGCATCTCGTGGTTCGATCTCGCCCATACGCAGCCCTATTTCAGCTCGATCAGCGACGCCGCCTGTTGCTGTGGCACCCACTGATGACAAAGTAGACACGTGGGCGTCAGAGAAGCGTTCGTTTGCGGCAGCGGTCGATCAGTCCACCAACTGGCAGGCTCTGCGGGCGGCACTGCAGCGAGATAACCTAGATATTATTGCGAAGGGTGGAGGGATTGCTCTGGTTCGAGCTGATAGCAAAGAGCATATTTGCAAGGCATCTGAAGCGGGTTTTGGCTACCCAAGTCTCATCAAAAGATTCGGAGAAGGGTTCCCGGGTCATGCCCATGGATGGCTTGTCGACAGAACGCTCGATCAAAATTGCACGCCGAGAGATTCTTGATGGAGGTTATTTGAAATCACGCGGTCTGATCTTGATGCCTGGGGTCGGTCGATCGGCTGGGCACAGGCCTGTTAAGCGCTGGTTATCCCGGCCAACTTATCAGCCTTTGCCTGGAAAAAGCTCTCACTCCAAAGAACGACTGATTTGAGGTCTACAGGACGCAGGAATCGCTCGACATCGTTCGCCGCTTCCTTCCACTCAATCTGAGTGATTGCGTTAGAAAGCGCGGCCTTCAACCATGGCATGTCGACGTGGAGCGACCCGTCTCCGGTCCATGGCCCTGCCTGAACCAGCGCGTTCTGCAAAAGGACGAAATTGGGTTCGAGCCTGCGCGAAACATACCATGAGAAGTCGAACCAGTCGCGCCCTTTGAGGAAGCCCCGGCATAGCAGGGCATGGATCTTCAGCGCGAAATTGGATGCCAGGTCTTGGTGGCGCACCTCATAATCGGCTGGAAAATCAAGATAAGTCGTCGCCTCGCCGGAACCTGCGGGCGGGTTCACATCAATTTCCAGCTTGATCTTGATCGCCTTGCGCTGGCCGGTGCCTGCGAATGACAAGTCGAGCTGGCTGGCGATGGAATCGTCCTTGAGCAGTGCTTGGCGAATGGCCGTTTCCATACGCGGCTTGGGCTGCGCTTCCAGCTTTAACCCGAACTGGGCGAACACCTCGGTCATCCCCTCAAGGTAAGGGGACCAGTCAAAGTCCATGTTCGGCACGCGCAGGAGAAAGTCCAAATCCTCGGAAAAGCGCGGCAAGCCGTGCAGGATGCGCAGGCTGGTGCCGCCCTGAAACAAGGCGCAATCGAAGAAATCGGCGCGCCATAGCGCGTATAGCGCAATCTCCTGGAGGATCTCCTTGACCGCGTTTTCCTCTTCAAGTGCGTTGGTGGCGCCGTAGCGGCCAAGCTTTTCCTTGATGATGTCAATCATGCAGCGATCCCCTGCCTTGAGCCCGTTTTGCCGTAACAACCACATCTTCAAGCTCGGCAAGGAAGGCGTTCAC
>JBDTLS010000165.1:0-6571 GCA_039934655.1 Sphingobium sp. | reverse complement strand
CGCGCCTCACCCGTATCGAGCAGGCGCACCGCACGGCGAGTGAACACGCCCCGGTCACCTTTCAAATAGGCGGACCAGCTCGAATCGCTGACATCGCCCGACAATATCTTGGCGACATCGATCGCGGCGCTGTTCAGCGATTCGATCAGCAGCGCGGAGCGGCGCGCGAAATGATCCTTGTCACGCGCTTCGGCAGCGGCGTCGGCCTCGGCCACGCGCTGTTCGATACTCGCGCTGGCCTCGGATATCGTTAGCAACTGGCGGGTCAAACGGTCGGATGCAGTATGCGCAGCCTTGACCGCGCGTTCAGCGACCGATGACATATCCTCGATCTGGGTAATGATGCGCTCGTCCATGACCTTGCGCAGCACTGCCTCGCTCTCTTCGCCCAGTGTGGCGGCGGCATCGGAAATAGCCCGGCTCAATGCAGTGCGCGCTCGCTCGGCGGCCTGATCGGCGGTGTCCTTGATGCGCAGGAGGGCCGCGACGAGCTGCGGTCCGGCGCTGTCGGTCAGGCGGCGCGCGCCTTCATCAGCCGACTGCAATATATCCTGAAGCATTTGTACTTGTTGGTGGCTGGTGGAGAGCGCGGTCTGGCTGCTTTCCAGCCATTGGTTCAGGCGGTTGCTTTGCCCGCGCAGCAGCTCTTCGGCCTCTTGTGTGCGCCCGAACAAAGTCGCGGCGACATGGGCCAGCCCCTCAATTTCTGGCGTAGCAGCGGCGAGCAAACTCCGGCTGTGTTCCACGCGGTCGTTCATCCGATCGAGCGCAGCCGGATGGGTTTCGTCCAGTTCGCGCACACTGGCATCAAGCGCCATCATCAGGCGTTCAGACTGCGCAATCAATGTTTCGACCGTGTCGGTGCCCGCGCCGAGCGCCTCGTGCAGCTTGGCGGTTTGTTCGCTGATCGCCGTCAATGTCGCGCCCAGCCGCTCGCTGCGTGCCATGCCGTCGACTTCCAGCTCGATAAAGCGGGCATCCGCCTGACCGATCTTGCTGGCCAAATCCTGATCAACAGACATCATCAAGCGGGCCTGATCTTCGACCATGCGATTGAGTTCGTGCAGGCGGGTTTCCACGGAATCGATCGCGTCGGAGAAGGCGGATACGGCCTGCCCGCCGATATTGTCCAGCGCGCGGCGCGACTGATCGACCAGCACGCTGAGGTCGGCCATACGCACGTCCAAGGTCAGGCTGGTTTCTTCCACCACCTTATGCACATCGGTCACGGCGGCGTTGATGCGGTTGGTGCTGAGGTCCGTCATACCAAGCAATTCGTCGGTGGCGCTGCGGGTCGCGTCCTTCACCTGCATCAGTTGCGCGACGAGGCTCTGTGTCGCCGCGAGCGAACGCGATCGCGCTTCCTCGGTCAGGGTGACCAAGGCATTGAGGCGCTTTTCCAGCCCGTCGACCTTTTCGGTCAACGCGTGGCTGCCGTCCGCCAATGTTGCCGAGACATGCGCGGCTTTTTCCTCCAGTACGGGCATCGCTTCGACCCAATGGCCAAACTGATGCGTCAAGGAAGCGCCAGATTGCGCTATGGTGTCGGCATGGCGGGCAGAATGGCCGGCATATTCCGCCATCATGCTGGCCGCCGTTTCCAGATTGACGCTAGCGGAGGCTCCGTAATTTTCGAGCAGGGACGCCTGATCCTGCATGGTCTTGCGCGCGGTGTCGAGTTGCTGGTTGACAATGGCGAGCCGCATGTCGAGCGCATCGCTTTCGCGCATCAGCTTCGCGGTAATGGCCGAATAGCGACGAGCTTCACCCAGGCTGCCGCGAACGAGCAGCAGATAGGCGATGGCGATCAATACCAGCGGCGTCGAAAAAGTGGCCGCCAGCGCGGGAATATTTTCGGGCGATGGCATCATAAAGCTGCGTCGCGCCAGCAGCACGACTCCAAAGCCGATCCATGCCAGCGCAGACAAGACAAGAATTGCGCGCAGCAATATTAATATCAACGATACGCCTGTGCTTTCGTCCGGCAAGTCATCGGACGAATACTGCGTTTCATATTCGTCCGCATCATCCGCAGCATAGCGAAATGCCATATCGCCGCGATCGAAGTGGTCGTTTCTCTGCGCGGAATCACTGTGCGTGTTCTGCTCAGCGCGTCTGAGGCCAACCACTTTTCTTCCCTCGCTCATGATCGAAGCATGTAGCATGTTTTTGCACAGCGCAAACGCCTATTCGCAACGGATTGTTAACCGCAGGCCCGCTAGTGTCGCAGTATGTCTTTTGATGCTGGCAGTCTAAATGCGGCGCTGGTCGCTGCGGTGGGGGATGACGTCGCCCTGGTTGACGACTTGCGTCGTGCCTTTGTTGAAGGTGCGGAGCGTCATATCGATTTGTTGTCGCGGTCGCGCTGCGACGCCAACTGGCGGCTCGCGGCTTGGCGCCTGCGTGGATTATGCGCCAGCTTCGGGGTGACCGGCATGATTGCGCTGGCCGAAGAAGCCGAGCATGGCGCACCGGGCGATCCGCGCGTCATCAAGCATTTGCGCGCGGCGCTGATGAGCCTTTCCGCGCAATAAGTTCGGATGCCGATCCGTTTACGGCGGGTTTAGCAAAGCCCGGCTTGCATATCGTTGGCAGGGTTGCGAAAGAAGGCCACAGCAACAATAACGGGTCAAATGCCTTCATGCCTTTATCGGCCATAATATGTGCGACGGCGCCATCAACGGATTCCCCGGATCTTCCCCGTGCCCAACTGCTATTCGCGGGCCAAAGCGTGATGGAATATCAGGCGCGGCAGGCGCATGATGCCGGGATCAATCATGTCATCATGCTGGTTGATGCCGTTACGCCAACCCTGTCGCGTTTAGTCGACCGATTGGGCACGGACGGCATAAAAGTTCAGCTGATCCGCGATATGGCGACGCTGGTGCGGGATGTGCCGCGCGAAACCGATGTCTTGCTGTTTACCGACGGCGCGCTGGTTGACCAACAATATGTCGCCGCGCTGGCCGAGGCCGGGGGGTCAAACCTGCTGGTCAGTGAAGAAGTGCCGACGACCAGCCATCTGGAGCGTATCGACGGTGTGCACCGCTGGTGCGGGTTGGCGCGCATCACGCCGGCCATATTATTTGGTACGCTGGATTTGATCGGCGACTGGGATTTTGCGCTCACGCTTTTGCGCGCGGCGGTACAGGGCAACGCGCGCCGCATCATCGTCCCCGCCAATGATTATATGGAAGGCAAAGCCGCACTCGTTGATGCTCAGGCGACGGCCGACCTTGTGGCGCGAACGTTGCTCACCCCCCATTCCCAGAAGTATAGCATGGATGCCGGGGCAGAGCATTATGTGCTCGCGCCGCTGGTGAATGTGCTCGCGACCCGAGTTGTGCGGATGCAGTTGCCCTCACTCCAGATTCGCATCGGGGCGCTGGCATTGGCGTTGGTGGGCCTGTTGGCTCTTTACCCGGAGTGGACGCTTCTGGCGCATTTGCTGTTTATCGCCGCGCTTGGGACAAATCTGGTGGCCGATCGTCTGTCAGCGATGGCCCGTCGCAGCGATGGCGAAACTTGGGTGGGGCTGGCACCTGTCGCGCTGGTGCTGCTCGGTATCGCCTTGCTTGGCTGGCACGCAGGAGCAGCGGACAGCGGCGTCTATCTGGCCATATTGAGCGGCGTCATCCATTTGACAGCACGGCGGAAACCTGGATTTTCCATCGAAAAATGGGCCTCTCTGACCCCCGCCTCGGCGCTTGTTGTGTTATTTCTCGGAACGATTATCGGCCATCTGTCCGGAGCGGTCGTTGTCGCTACGCTACTTGCTATCGGGTCCGTCGCGATGCTGGTGTTGAGCGATCGCAGGGAAGCGCGATAGGGGCTGTCGCGCTTCGCGGAAAATAATCATAAGGTTTAGTGTAAATTTACTACGGCGCGTTACAGCGTGGAGCATGAGCGATTTCTCGCCTCATTTGACTGGGGGGTATCATTTTGCCTCACGTTCCTCGGCAACCGACTGGTTCGGTTCGCCGACCCCGTTCGTGCGCCATACCGCCCTGCTCGACAGATTTTTCCCTGGAGACGCCCCCAAATGGAGCGACGCGCTGGTCGCGCGTACACGGCGACACATCGCGGGTTGCATGAATAGCGCGGAAGTCGCGCTGCGCATGGCGCTGGGTGAACATGTGCAGGCGACGGCGCTGGACGGGCTGGCGAGTGGTTTATGCTGGGGGGTGCTGGAACATAATCCCGCCGCCATAAGCGGTGATCTTTTCGCGCATTTTCGCGTTCGTGCCGCACTCAGCCTGTTGGAAAGTCCGAATAATACCGCCGTGCATCCCGATGGCACAGTGTCGTTTGACGATGATGAGGAAACGGCGGTCAGGGATGCTGCGCTTGCGCTCTCGCTGGCCCTGATGCGCTGGCGCGACGGCGGCGATGAAATGGCGTCTATGCGCGCGGATTTACCGGCGGAACAGATGCATACTCTGGTGTGGATCACTGCCGCGATTTTGGCTCAGGCCATCGCGCCTATGAATATCATGCCACACGGCGCGTTGCTTGGGGCGATAGAGGCGGCGGGCCAACATGTGCTCGCCGCGCAGGATGAACAACAGGGCGCGTTCGGGCAAGCCGCCTTGCTCGCCCACCTGCTGCACCAGCGCGCCATCGATTCCACTAAGCTGGAGCAATTGGCACAGGACGGGCATTTCCTGCTGCTGTTCGCGATTGTCGCGGATCGATGCAATTTGAACGCGCCGGATGTCGCATCCGCGATCGTTCATGGCACAGCGCGGGACGCTCATCTGCTGTTCCGGGCAGCCGACATGCCGCCAGCTTGCTACGCGATTACATTATTGGCGTTGCGTCAGGTGCGGGATGGAGCAAGCGACCAGCAGCTCGGCGCGCTGTTCGATGGTTATGGCGCGCTGTCGGTCGATGAGGCGCGTACAGATATCATGCCGCTAGCCCTATCGGCGGGCCTGCGAAACGCCTTCGCGCGATTGGGTGAAGGCAGCCATCCGTGACACGCGTACAGGCCATCGGCAGCATACATGCGATGATCGGTGCGGATGGGCAGATAGTATCTGCCGATGCCCCCATTTTGCATTTGCAACAAGTGGCGGGTGGGCGGGACGACGGCCCCTTGCTCGTTCCCCAGCTCGCGGCGCTCGCGCGGCTGGCGCTGCAGTTGAAAATATTGATCGCGCGGCCGGTGCGCGCCGGGGGGGAAGGTAGCGACATTCGTATGTGGGCGCGGGCGCGTCCGCATGATGATGGAGTGGAACTCACGATCCATGACTGGCGCGAAACCCATGTGGCCTCACAGCATTACGACAGCGCACAGCGCGCTGCCGATATCGCGCTCGCAGCAGAGGGCTGGTCGTGGCAGACTGACCAGAACATGCACTTCGTCCGATTTGAAAATGCCGCCCCTGGCGCCTTGCGGAAAGGCGACGAGGCATTGCCCCCCGGACAGGCCTTTACCGCGATATTTAACCTCGACCCGGATCAGTCCGGCGGCAATGCCATTTTGGCCAGCATTGCCCAGCGCCGATCGTTTTTTGATGAATTCGCGTCGAGTGTGGAACGTCAGAGCCGTGTCTTTCGGCTTTCGGGACATCCTTTGTTCGATGTGGCCGGTAATTTCGCGGGCTATCGCGGTAAAGCTGCGCTCGTCGAGAACGAAGTCGAAGGTGCCCCGCGCGCTACGGTCACCCCGTCACCTGAATCCGCGGAAAGCTTTTTACCCGATTTCGGCAAAAGACTCGATCTGGCGTTGCGCCAGCCGCTTGGGCGTATCATTGCCAACGCCGATACGATCAGTCGCCAGACGGAAGGGCCGCTACGGCTGGATTACGCAACCTATGCGACAGATATCGCCCTTGCCGGACGTCATCTTATGGAGCTGGTCGACGATCTCGCAGACTTGCAGGCGATCGACCGGCCCAATTTTCAGGTTGCGCGGGAGGAAATCGACCTTGCCGACATCGCCCGGCGTGCGGCGGGTCTGCTTGGTGTGCGCGCGGCAGACAAGCATATCCAGATAGAGGCGCCGCGCGCCGATGAAAGTTTGCCCGCAGTGGGCGAATTCCGCCGGGCGCTACAGATCATGGTCAATCTGGTCGGCAATGCCGTGCGGTATTCGCCAGAAAACGCGCAGGTCTGGCTCAGGGTCGATGTGGTGGGGGATATGGCGGCACTGGTAGTCGCGGATCAGGGATATGGCATCGCGCCCGAAGATCAGGAGCGCATGTTCGAAAAGTTCGAGCGCCTTGGCCGTGACGATTCGGCCGGAAGTGGTCTTGGCCTCTATATATCGCGGCGGCTCGCGCGGGCGATGGGCGGCGATATCAGGGTCGACAGCGCGCCGGGGCAGGGCGCGCGCTTCGTCCTGACCTTGCCCCACAAGCCAAGTTCAGCCGCATAAACGAAAAGGCCGCCCGGTAAGGGGCGGCCAATCCTGTTTTACCGCGTTTTCCAGGCAGGTGGAATCACCTGACGACTCGGAAAATGCGGCAGGCCCGACCACGAGGCCGTAGATCGGACCGTTCGCCGGGTCGGGACAGGGCGCGATACGGACTTGCGCCTTGCCCGACGCGGTCAGCCAGGTTCCCAT
>JBDTLS010000164.1:0-6648 GCA_039934655.1 Sphingobium sp. | reverse complement strand
TTTTGTGCAGTGCAGCAATATGATGAATTATAAATTAAATTAATATCTTATAAAAGATATCATCGTTTCGCGAGGCGCTTTTCGATCGCTTGCCACAAATGTCCAAACTGATGCGCGGCGGGCGAATTGCGTGCAAATTCGCCCAGTGGCTTGCGGCGGGATGACATTTGTTCGACGGCGCTGGCCATTGGTACGACCGGCCAGGTGGGATTTTCTTCCAGCGTCTCCCGATGCAGTTTGCGGCGACGATCAACCATCGAATAGACCGGCAGGATGGGCGCATGTTGCCCGCCGCGTTGCATCAGATAGCGCGCGACTTCCCCCAATGCCCGCTGCGATAGTGGGGAAGGAATGACGGGCACCACGACGATGTCGGCGGCGCGCAGCACCTGTTCGCTGGTTTCGGTCAGGCCGGGCGGACAGTCGAGAATGATGCGGTCATATTCTTTGCCCAGTCCCTCGATCAGGCGCGACAGGCGCTTCTTCTTGCCCAGGTCAAAAAACAGCCGGTCAAGCCCGCGCAGTGATGTGTCCGCCGCGATCAGGTCCAGCCCCGGCACCGTGGACGGCCGAATCAGTGTCCTGATATCAATATCCCTGCTGAAAATCGCCTGCGCTTCGTCGCGCCCACTTTGGTCGGCGGATAGCATCCATGTCGCGGCGGCCTGGGGATCGAGATCCCATAATAATGTGCGGCGGTTGCTGTTGTTGGTGGAAGCCCATGCCAGATTGACCGCAAAGGTGGTTTTGCCCACGCCGCCTTTCAGGCTGTAGACCGCGATGGTCGCCAATGTGTCGCCCTTGCTCATGCTGCACACGCTAACCGCTGTGCTGTACCCAACGCAAGCCGCTACCGCCGGGACAAGTCAGTTTGATGACAAAGGACTTTTTGCGGGCGGCGCTTGTTTCACAGCAACGTACGCACCTTGTCCTGCGGGCGGCACAGCGCGGCGCCCTTATCGGTCTTCACCAACGGCCGCTGGATCAGAATCGGATGCTCCATCATTGCGTCGAGTATCGCGTCATCGCTCACCGCAGGATCGGTCAGGCCCAGTTCTTCGGCAGGCGTCCCCATCACCCGCATGGCTTCGCGTGGGCTGATGCCCGCAAGCGTATAAAGCGCCGACAGTTCCGACCGGGACGGCGGCGTCTTGAGATATTCGATAACCGTCACATCGACACCCGTCGTTTCCTGCAAAATCGCCAGCGTCTTGCGCGACGTACCGCAGTTGGGGTTGTGATAAATGATTGCCTTCATGATGCATCTTCCTTGATGAGCCAGCCTGCTGTCCAATATCCGATCGCCCCGCCGAATGTTTGTGCGACAATAAAGCCGGGGGCATCGATTGGCCTGATCCCCGAAAAGCTCTCCGTAAAAGCGCGCGCGATTGTCACCGCAGGATTGGCGAAGCTGGTGGACGATGTGAACCAGTAGCCTGCGACGATCCAGCCCGCAACCAATGCGGGCACGCTTTCGGGGCGATGGCGGATGGCCAGCCGGATTGTCAGCAACAGGCCGAAGCTTGCGACCATTTCGCCGAGCCATTGCCCCGCGCCGGTGCGAACTTTTATGCCCTGCTGCCATAAATGCAGGTCGAACATGCCGTGTGCGAGCGCGGCGCCCGCCACGCCCGCCACAATCTGGGTCAGGATTATGAGATGTCGTGGGGCCTTTGACCCAAGCAGTAAAGTCACCGCCGGGTTGAACTGCGCGCCGCTGATGGGGCCAAGCAGGCTGATGAGCACATAGAGCACCGCCCCGGTCGCGGCAGTATTGCCGAGCAGGGCGATGGCGTCGTTGCCGCTCGACAGCCGCTGTGCCATGATGCCCGATCCGATGACGGTCGCGACCAGTAAAGCAGTGCCAAGTGCCTCGGCGGCGAGGATGCGCTTCATGGACATGGCGTTTTGGCTTTTTCGTCCGCGATGGCGATGCCGCATAATTCCGGTCTACCCCCGCAACAATCGTTGAGAAGAAAACCGGTCAATTGGCGCAGGCGGGGCGAACTTATCGAATAAACGAGGCTACGTGACAGACGCTCGTGCGCGATAAGTCCGGCATGTTCGAGCGCCGCCAGATGATGGGACAAAGTGGAGGGTGCTACTTTCAGCGTCACGGCCAGTTTACCGGCAGCCATTCCTTCCGGCGCGGCGCTGATCAGCTTGCGCAACAAGGTTACGCGGGTTGGATGCGCCAATGCTCCGAAAATATCTGCCGCCAACGAATCTTCCATATTTCATGAAATATGGAAATATAGATTTTTATGCAAGCTTTGTTTGGAGCAGGCCACTGCTGATCATTAAAGTCTGATGACTTTGAATGGAATCGTCATTGCGAGCGCAGCGAAGCAATCCAGCGTCGGGAAAGTGGATTGCTTCGCTGCGCTCGCAATGACGAAGATGGCTCGATCCAAAGTCATCACGCGCTAACTCGAACGGCTCATCCCTCTTCGCGCGCGAGCCATTCTTCCAGCCATTTGATCGTATAGTCGCCGTTCTGGAATTCGCTGTCCCGCAGCAATGCCTGATGCAGGGGGATGGTGGTTTTCATCCCCTCGATTACATATTCTTCCAGCGCGCGTTTCAGGCGCATGATGCAGCCTTCGCGTGTCCGGCCATAGACGATCAGCTTGCCGATCATGCTGTCGTAATAGGGCGGCACCTTATATCCCTGATACAGGCCGCTATCGACGCGCACATGCATACCGCCGGGCACATGATAGCGCGTGACGGTGCCGGGGGATGGCGCAAAAGTCTGGGGGTCTTCGGCATTGATCCGGCATTCGATCGCATGGCCGGAAAAGCGCAGGTCTTCCTGCGCGACCGAGAGCGGGCGTCCTTCGGCAATGCGGATTTGTTCGCGCACCAGATCGACGCCGGTAATCATTTCAGTGACGGGGTGCTCGACCTGCAAGCGGGTGTTCATTTCGATGAAATAGAACTCGCCGTCTTCATACAGGAATTCGATGGTTCCAGCGCCGCGATAGCCCATGTCGGCCATTGCTTTGGCTACGATGCCGCCCATCCGGTCCCGCTCGGCGGCGGATATGACGGGGGAGGGCGCTTCTTCCAGCACCTTCTGGTGACGACGTTGCAACGAGCAGTCGCGCTCGCCCAGATGGATCGCGGTGCCCTTACCGTCACCGAATACCTGAAATTCAATGTGGCGCGGGTTGCCGAGATATTTTTCCATATAGACGGTGGCGTCGCCAAAGGCGGCTTTCGCCTCCGATCCCGCCTGCGCCATCAATGTTTCGAGCTGGCTTTCATCCGGCACGACCTTCATGCCGCGCCCGCCGCCGCCCGATGCGGCCTTGATCAGCACCGGATAGCCAATGTCCTGCGCGATCTTCTTCGCTTCGGCAAGATCGCTGATCGCGCCGTCGGAACCGGGCACCAGCGGCAGGCCGAGCGCGCCCGCCGTGCGTTTCGCCTCGACCTTGTCGCCCATCGTGCGGATATGTTCGGGTTTCGGCCCGACGAAGATCAGGTTATGCGCCTCGACGATTTCGGCGAACTGGGCGTTCTCCGACAGAAAGCCATAGCCGGGGTGAATCGCATCCGCGCCGGATATTTCCGCCGCCGAAATGATGTTGGCGATATTGAGATAGCTGTCCTTCGCCGCTGGCGGCCCGATGCAGATCGCTTCGTCGGCGAGCCGCACATGCATAGCGTCCGCATCGGCGGTGGAGTGCACCGCGACCGTCTTGATGCCCATTTCATGGCAGGCCCGGTGGATACGCAGGGCGATCTCGCCACGATTGGCGATCAGCAGCTTATCGATGGACATGGCTGGTCCTTACCCGACCACGACGAGCGGCTGGTCAAATTCCACCGGCTGGCCATTGTCGACGAAGACCGCCTTCACGGTTCCTGCTGCGGGGGCGAGGATCGGGTTCATGACCTTCATCGCTTCGACGATCAGCAAGGTGTCACCGGCCTTGACCTGCTTGCCGATGGTGATGAACGGATCGGCATCCGGCTCGGCAGAGAGGTAAACGGTGCCGACCATCGGCGATTTCACCGCGTCAGCATGGGTTTCGGCGGCGGGGGCGGTTGGAGCAGCCAAGGTTGCTGCGACCGGCGCAGCGGCGGGCGCTGCTGCCATCAACGGTGCGGGCGCAGCTATGGTGCGCGCGACGCGAATTTTGCGATCGCCATCTTCGACCTCGATCTCGGACAGGTTGGTGGCGTCCAGCATTTCTGCCAGTTCCCTTACCAGATCCACGTCAACCTGCATTGCGCCCTTGTCATGTTTGTCGTTCATATTGTCCCTCGAACGTCATGGATCGTGTCGCTTGTGCGACATCTGATTTGCACAGCCGCCTATTGCGCTTTGCGAGCAAGTGCAACCCTACAACTCCAGCGCCGCCTCCAGCGCCAGCATGTAGGACAGTGCGCCAAAGCCCGCGATAGTCCCCTTCGCGGCCATGCCGATGTAACTTTTGTGGCGATATTCTTCGCGCTTGTGGGGGTTGGAAAGATGCACTTCGATCACGGGAACGGTGATCGACTTGATCGCATCGTGGAGCGCGACCGATGTATGCGTGAATCCGCCCGCGTTCAGAATTACGGCATGTGCGCTCTCGGCGCTCGCTTCATGCAACCAGTCGATCAGATGCCCTTCATGGTTGGACTGGCGAAAATCCAGCTCGACATGCGCGCGCGCGGCGGCATCATCCATCTGGGCAGCGATATCGTCGAGCGTATCAAATCCATAAATTTCCGGCTCGCGCGACCCCAACAGGTTGAGGTTGGGACCGTTGAGAACAAATATTTTCCGGGTGTCCGCCATAAATTTCCCCTGTTTCGCATGCGCGGCTGTTGCCCTTGCCCGGCATCCGCCCCTATATGCAGCGCCTTGATATGTGGCTTTGGACGCAAGGTCCAGCCGTTCGCGTTGCGCTTGTGCGCTATGCGGTTTCCTTCCCGCCAATCAGGGGCAAGCGTGTGACAGTCGACGGCACCATTTCTATTCATGTCAATGGCGAGCATCGCCGGGTGCGCGCGGGGCTGAGCCTTGCCGACCTCGCCAATGAATTGGGGCTGGCGCCGGAAAAGGTCGCGGTGGAGCGTAATCTGGAAGTGGTGCCACGCTCGACGCTGGCGCAGGTAATGGTTGAGGATGGCGACGAACTGGAAATCGTGCATTTCGTGGGAGGCGGCGACCATCCGGTCGCGGGGGGCGGTGGCGATGTTTCTCCCGCCGACGATAGCTGGTCGGTTGCCGGCAAGACTTTTACGTCGCGGCTGATTGTCGGCACCGGCAAATATAAGGATTTCGCGCAGAATGCGGCCGCAGTCGAGGCATCGGGCGCACAGATCGTTACCGTCGCCGTGCGCCGCGTCAACGTCAGCGACCCCAAAGCGCCGATGCTCACCGATTTTATTGACCCCAGAAAGATCACCTATTTGCCCAATACCGCAGGCTGCTTCACGGGGGAGGAGGCGATCCGTACCTTGCGGCTGGCGCGCGAAGCGGGCGGATGGGATCTGGTCAAGCTCGAAGTGCTGGGCGAAGCGCGTACACTGTACCCCGATATGGTCGAAACATTGCGCGCGACGCAGGTGCTGGCCAACGAAGGCTTCAAACCTATGGTCTATTGCGTGGACGATCCGATTGCCGCCAAACGGCTGGAGGATGCGGGCGCGGTCGCGATTATGCCGCTGGGCGCGCCGATCGGGTCTGGCCTGGGTATCCAGAATAAAGTGACGATCCGCCTGATTGTGGAAGGCACCAATTTGCCAGTGCTCGTCGATGCGGGCGTTGGCACCGCATCCGAAGCGACCGTTGCGATGGAACTGGGCTGTGCGGGCGTGCTGATGAACACTGCGATTGCCGAAGCCAAAGACCCGGTGCTGATGGCGCGCGCCATGAAGGCTGGCGTGGAGGCGGGACGGATGGCCTACCGCGCGGGGCGTATGGGCCGCCGGATGTATGCCGACCCGTCCAGCCCACTCGCCGGACTCATCTGAACGCACTGCCCCTCGCAGTTTATCGAACATCCCCACGGTCCCTCGTCCACATCATGAAGGAGCCAGGACAATGGGTGAATTTATTGACAAGGTTAAAGGCAAGACCAACGAGGCGATTGGCAAGGCCAAGCAAGCTAGCGACGATCCCGAGCGCCGCACCGATGGCAAGTTGCAGGAAGCCGAAGGCAAGGTCCAACAGGCCGTTGGCAGTGTGAAGGGAGCTGCGGGCAACCGTACTGACCCGCGTTCAACCCTGTCGCGTGAAGGCCGTCCGATCAGGGCGGCCTTTATGCCATGCGGGGTTCGCGGGTATCGGAGCCTGCTAACATAGATGGTGCGGGCGGTGGGAATCGAACCCACACTCCTTGCGGAACGGGATTTTGAATCCCGCGCGTCTACCAGTTTCACCACACCCGCGTTGCAATATTTATATCGCATACCTGTTGTTGCGCACGCATATACGGATGGAGCGAGTTGTAGCAAGCGCGAATATGACCATTATGATCAAATTTCGGGTTGAGTGCTTTAAGGAGCCTATTCCCATATCTGCGAAGGCGGCGGGTCGCAGCCTTGTATCACGCGAAGGCAGGGTGTGCGGCGTTCCTATAAACCTATGATCCGCTAGTGTCCTGATTCTGAAGTGGCTGTGATCTGCTGGGTGGCGACGCAGAA
>JBDTLS010000163.1:0-6736 GCA_039934655.1 Sphingobium sp. | reverse complement strand
CCGCCCGGGCGGCATCCGTTTCTCCACCCAACGACCCGTGCGGACATAGGCATCGCCGGCAACCAGATCGCGCCGCACGGCCAGCATCATCGCAATAGCATGGTCGGCCACGTCACCCGAATTGGTGGCCCCGGCGTTAGTGACAGCGATCCCGCGCCGCTTCGCTTCGTCGAGGTCGATGCCAGCAATACCCGCCGCAATCGCGATGATCGCGCGGAGGTTGGGCAGCAGGTCCAGCCGTGCCTTATCCAGCCGATCGGCCCCGCTGGTCACCACGACAGCAAATATGTCTCCCGACGTCCGAAGATAGGCGTCGCGATCCAGATGATCGCTTAATACCGACACCGCATAGTCGGTTTCGGACAAGCAAATATAGCTCTGGATCGCGTTGCTCATCACAAGCACAGGGGGTTTGGACATCAGCCTCGGCCTTTCCGCTGTTGAGTTATTCGTCCCATCCCGCCACAATCGACTCATATAGTTAGACGATCATGTCAAGACAGCTGGAGGATACGCCCGTGGAAATGCGCTTTCTGGGAAATAGTGGACTGGCGGTATCCACGCTCGGCTTTGGCTGTATGACGTTTGCAAATGGGACCGGGCGCTTTGGCACAGTGGGATCGACCCGTGGCAAAGATGCCGAACGGCAGATTGCCATGTGCATCGACGCTGGCGTCAATCTGTTCGATACCGCCGATATATACAGCGAAGGCCTCTCGGAAGAGACACTTGGCGAGGCCCTTGGTCCACGGCGCAAGGATGTGGTCGTCGCCACGAAAATATTCAGTCGCATGGGCCGGGGGGCGCACGATATCGGTCTTTCCCGCCGCCATATCGTCGAGGGATGCGAGGCGTCACTCCGCCGATTGGGTACGGACTGGATCGACCTGTATCAGGTCCACAATTTTGATACGGTAACGCCGCTCGAAGAAACACTGCGCGCGCTCGACGACCTCGTCACGTCTGGAAAAGTCCGCTATATCGGCTGCTCCAACTTCGCGGGATGGCAGCTGATGAAAGCCTCGGCAACCGCCACTCGTCTCGGCACCAGCCGCTACGTCGGTCAGCAAATCCAATACTCGCTGATGGTCCGCGATGCCGAGGATGAGCTATTGCCCTGCGGGGCCGATCAGGGCGTCGGCGCGCTGATTTGGAGTCCACTTGCCCAAGGATTTTTATCTGGGAAGTTCAGCGAAGGAATACAGGGCAACACCCGGCTAGAGCAAACCGGACGGCTCAAAGCCTATCAGAACGCGCAGGGGGTAGCAGTTTTGGCGGCAATGGATGCGATCGTGGCGAACCGTCCCGGCATCAGCCACAGCCAGGTGGCACTCAATTGGTTGCTTCGGCGTCCGGGCGTTTCATCTGTTCTTGTTGGTGCCCGTACCGATACCCAGCTTGCCGACAATCTGGCCGCCTCTCAATGGTCGCTGGATGATGCCGAGGTCGAAGCGCTGGACCGTGCGAGCCAGGTTTCGATGCGGTATCCCAATTCCCACCAGCGCATTTTCGGCGCCGAACGCAATCCTCAACTTTTTGTGCGATATAGCAAAGACGGCTGACAAAAGTTCAACGACGGCGAACATTGGATAATGCCGTTGCACTGACATAGCCAATTGGTCCCTGCCGGTCGTACAGGCGACAATTTCCGATCGCGATGCCGTTGGAGGCCTCATGACCCGTCGCCTCATAGCCCAGATATTCGTCCACTGGCAGCCGGTGCAACTGCACGATGACATCCGTGTTTATGTAGTGGATGCCATCGTCGCTCATGTGTGCCCACGGACTCCCGAAATCGCTGGACAAGGCGACGCGGGTCCAGGGCGAAAGCGGCACCCCCTCGACCAGTTGATGATATTCACGAGTCCAGATCCAGCGCGGCCCGTATTCACGGAAACCGCCCTTTACGACGCGCCACTCAGCCAGTCCCCTGCGTTTCGGATCATCCGATGGATCAATGGTCTCCGGATCGGGGGCATCCCATGGATCGGGTGCCCAGACACGTCCTCCCGGGGCTGTAGCCGGACGTAACAGCTGGCATTGTCCCCGCGCATATTCCACATCGCCGATGTACACGATCGCTTCGACCAGACGCAGGCGCCCACCATCGCGCAGAAGGTTCGTTTCAACCCGCACGGGGCCGAATGGGGCGAGGCGATGCAGATCGACGTTGAACCGCGCGGGGATCAGTCCATCAGCGCCATATAGCCTGTCGATTTCGTATCCGATCAGACCTACCAACGCACGCCCGTGCATCGAATCTCTCGTCCAATATCCCTTCGCAGGGCCGAGTGGTCGATACAGGTCGCCATCGGCCACGAACATTGCGGTTTCCGTCATACTCATCCTTGGAATTGGTTGTCTTAATGTCAGAAGCGGCCCGGTTGATCGAAAAGCCGAAGGATCAGCGACTGGCTGGCAGTCGCCATTAACCTTCCCGACGGCGAAAACAGCCGAACTGCTCCGTGCACCAACCCCTTGTCGATTGTTTCTATCTCGATATCGAGCAGGACCCATTCGACCGACTCTATCGAACCGAATCTGATCGTATTATCGAGGCTGTTGCCCCCAGCGGGTCGGCCAATGGCACCGGCTATCGCGACGGATACAAAATCTGCGGCAACCGCCAGCAACTGGCGGTCGGCCAGATGCCCCTCGCGTGATCGAAACCAAAGCTGGACATTGCCGGATCCACGTCCGGCGGCGGTACCACGTTCGGGATAGCGCCCGCCCGCAAGCCGCGTCTCGAAACGATCCTGTATGCCATGGCGACCGGGACGCAAGGTCGAAACTTCCGCGCACTCCTCTGGCGGGGGAACAACCGGAATTGTGATCCACTGGTCGGACTCACCTTCTCGTTCTCCCAGCGCTGCATGGACCGTAACGATTCGGCGGTCGCCAATCTGTTCGATTACGCTGGCCTGACTTATGTGTTTGCCTTCCACATCCACGCGAACGTCGAGATCAACGATGCTGCCTGGGCGCGCGAACGACAGATAGTGCGCGGTTGCCCAGATTACCGGCTTGGCGCAGGTTTGCTCCATGGCGCTGATCGCGGCTGCAAGGGCAATTCCGCCGAACATGAAACTCCCTTCCGGTGGCCCCACGACGATGTTGGGAGTCACGGTCAGATACCAGCGGTGCGGGTTGTGTGTCGCGTTGAGGTCGAACAACGCCGTTGACGCCTTATTCATGAAATCGTCTCTCGTTAATCTCGCATCGCACCGCAAAATCCCGCAATGCGCCCCTGGTTTGGACGATCTACGAGATAAAACCTCGCGGCAATTGCTATTCAATTTGCCCCAGCCTGTTCGAGCGCAACAGTCATGCCATTAACAGTTATATGAAGAAAGGCTCAATGTGAGCTTTGCATCGGCCCCAAGTTTTTCCCGCCGTTGCGTATCCGCCGATCCCGAGTAATGATATACATGAAGCGCAAAAGGATGCCCGTTCACGCCATGACAAGCGAAAACGCGCGTAATTTGAGAGGATGACCGATGACACCTTCAATCGAGGGCATGGTGCAAGAGCTGTACGATAAACAGAAAATCCGGGAAGTGCAGGTGCGCTACGCTCGTGGCGTCGACCGCATGGACCATGATCTCTTGATGAGCGCCTATCATCCTGATGCAATCGATGACCATGGCTTTTTCGTGGGTGGGCCTGAGGCCTTCTGGGTGTGGGTCAATAATTACCACATGAAGGCGCAATCGACGCATCAACACATTATCACCAATCACCATTGCGACGTTGACGGCAACACTGCCCATTGCGAAACCTACTGGTTGTTTGCCGCGCTGGATCCCGATGGCGGAAATCTGTCAATCGGCGGGGGGCGCTACCTCGATCGCATGGAAAAACGTGACGGTGAATGGCGGATAGCCGCGCGTAAATGCGTGCCCGACTGGAGCGGTGTGCCTGTGGAAGGACAAGTCAGCCCCACTCATCGCGCTATGCTCGCACAAAGCGGCATCAACGCGCGGGACGAAACGGACAGCTCCTATGAGCGCCCACTGACCGTTCCACCGGAGCGGATCGGCATTAACGTAATATTTTGAGAGCCGTGGAAATTCTTGGTATTGGGGCCGGTATCTGGTTCGCCATTCGAGCTAACCATGGAGAGCGGCTATGCCGGCGCAGCTCTCCGCAACAGCACGGCGCGATCGCCGTCGCGCACGGCCAACAGGTACATGCCCGGCTGTGTATACTCGGTGAAATTCTCGAACGGTTCCCGCACACCCGGACTGGTTACGCGAATGAACGTAGACGGATCGACAGAAAGTCGGATTTCTCCAGTGGCGTTATCGTCCGGGACTATGACGATCGCATCGTTCTCGACTGACTTTACCTTGCCGGCAAAGGCCGTTGGATTTGCTTCCGATTGAACACGAACATCGAGTGACACGCGCAACCGGTCGGATTTGTTGGGCATTCCACCATGGGGGGAATAGGGGTGGACGACCAGCAGATCACCCGGCTGGTAATCGATCGTGGTCCAGCTCGCGTCGTCGATGACACCCTGTGGAATGCTGAATTTCTTATTCGGTGCAAGGTTATGATAATAACCACGCTTGTGCTGACCAACGGCAATCATCAACCCGCCAAGTTCAGTGGGCATCGGTACCAACGGTATCCAAAGCGGGCGAAACGCATCGATGCCGGGACTGTAAAAACCATCCTGATGAACCCCGGTAACCGGGCCACCGGGTGGATAGAGCCTATAGCTGACATTTGGGACAATACACGCAGGTTCACCAAGGCACTGACCGATAATTTCGATATTGTGCGGATGATCGACAAGGCGACGCGATATCCCGGCGAAAGCAACGTCCTCCTCGCTCCATGCATCGGACAGGGGTTTGCCCGTCCAGCGTCCCTCCGGATCGCCCGCTCTGACCAAATCGTATTTGTCGGCAGCGACCTTCAGCATCTCATCCCGCGCCTGTTCCACCGATGCCCTGTCCAGCACATCGCGAAAAAACAGATACCCGTTGTCAGCGTAAAAGCGGTTGATAGCCTCGCCGTCTCCGAGAAGCGGATTGCATACCTCAAACGTTTGCGATGGGTGGATCGACAGAATATCCAGATTTTCTGCGTTCGGCAGGTTTAAGCCTTCAATCATGACATCGCTCTCCGTTTTCCGTCGGTTTTGCCGTTCTCTGCACGGTTGCTTTCGGATTGTTCTATTTGCTCGACGTCACCGTATTAGCCCGCGTCTTCCAGAATAATCTCGCTCGCCCGCCAACCAAGTGCCATTGCCGGCGCGTTCGTATTGCCCGACGGTACTTGCTGAAAAACCGAACAGTCCACTACGCGCAGGCCGTCGACACCGCGTACCCGCAGATGGTCGTCCACGACGTCCTCGGCACCCGGTCCCATTCCCGCCGTACCAACCGTGTGAAAACCCGAGTGCCCGTATTGCGCGTAAAGACCCAGGATTTCCTCGTCGGTCTGCGCTCCGGCAGTCTTGGCCGTTTCACCTACCACGAACTTCTTCATCGAAGGTTGCGCCATGATGGCGCGCAGGGCGCGGGTCCCGGCAATACTCGTTTCCCGATCGCGCTCGGTCGCAAGATAATTGGGGTTGATATGCATCGGGGCGTCGGGATCAGCGGATGTGATCTGCGCGCTGCCTTCACTCTCGGGCCGGAGCGTGAATGAGTAACATTGCATGCCAGGTTCGGATTCGAACGCTATAGTCGTGAGGTTCGGGTCCATCGAATAAGGATTGAACATGATCTGTGAATCCGGACGGTTCGATCCGGGTCTTGCGCGGACAAAGGCTATCGCCTCGGCGGCCCCCCGAGCCAACGGCCCCTTGCCCGCGACGAGGTATTTGAGCACGTTCCAATATAGGCGAGCGCCCGAATATTCACGGTTGTCGCTGTCCCGCCAGTGCTTTAGCCGAAAGCTGATCGCCAGGGTGAGATGCTCGCGCATGCGCTGACCAACGAACGGGCTGTGATGAACCACGTCGATGCCCAACGCTGAAAGCTTGGCGCTGTCCCCGATCCCCGATAGCTGCAGAAGCTTGGGCGTGATGATGGCGCCAGCGGACAGGATGACTTCGCCAACGGTCCTGAACTCGACCGGTTGTCCGTTTTCGGTTGCGCTGACACCGACGGCCCGGTTGTTTTCAAACAGGACACGATGCACGCGCACGCCCGAACGAATTTCAAGGTTCGCTCGAGTACGGGCCGGGTCAAGGAAGGCGCGGGCCGCACTCACGCGTCGCCCGCGCGCGTCAATATTCCATTGGGCGTAACCAGTGCCTTCTTGCTCGGCACCATTTTGGTCTTTCTTAACCTTCAGCCCAGTCTCGACACCCGCTGCGATAAAGGCGTCGGCAAGCGGAGACTTGTCAGGATTTGTCTTGATCGCCACAGGCCCGGAACCGCCGCGAAACTCGTCCGCCCCCAGATGATGATTTTCCATCGCACGGTAGCAACGCAGCATTTTGGACCAGTTCCACCCGCTGTTGCCAGCAGCGCTGATAAAATCGAAATCTTCTGCCGTGCCACGGATCCACACCATGCCGTTGATCGCGCTCGATCCACCAACCATGCGCCCACGCATCCAGGTTTCCGTCGGTCCGCGCGCACCCTCCGCAGGGGTCGTCTGATAATAATGGGAGAAATTGGGCATTCCCAAAAGTTTGCCATACCCTTTTGGCATGAGGCTGAGCCAGTTCGCCTCCCCGCCTTCCTCAAGTAGCAGAACACGAACGCCGGGGTTT
>JBDTLS010000162.1:0-6772 GCA_039934655.1 Sphingobium sp. | reverse complement strand
GGTCAGGATTTTCCAGCCTTCAAAATCATCTTCGCCCATGCCGTCCTCGATCGATTTGATCGGGTAGCGAGCGCAGAGGTCCGCCAGATAATCGGCCATTTCGGCAGGTGTCAGGCTCTTGCCCTCACCCACCATTTCATATTTGCCGTTTTTGAAAAACTCGGTCGAGGCGCAGTCAAGCGCCAGCACCACATCGTCGCCCGGCGTGTACCCGGCCTTGGCAACGGACTCCATGATAAACTCGAGCGCGTCGGTGGTCGAAGCGAGATTGGGCGCGAACCCGCCTTCGTCGCCGACCGAGGTCGCCAGCCCCTTGTCGTGCAGTCCCTTTTTGAGGGTGTGGAAGATTTCCGCCCCGATCCGCACCGCATCGGCAAGGTTCTTCGCGCCGACCGGCATCACCATGAATTCCTGAAAGTCGATCGGGTTATCAGCATGTTCGCCGCCGTTGATGATGTTCATCATCGGCACGGGCAACACATGGGCCGCAACCCCCCCAACATAGCGGTACAGCGGCAGTCCGCGCGCATCAGCGGCGGCTTTGGCGACCGCAAGGCTGGCGCCGAGAATGGCATTGGCGCCGATGCGCCCCTTGTTCTCCGTCCCGTCGAGCGCGATCATCGCGGCATCGACTTCGCCCTGATCCTCAGCATCAAGGCCGACGATGGTGTCGGCGATTTCGGTGTTGACCGCTTCAATCGCCTGCAACACGCCCTTGCCCAGATAGACGCTCATGTCGCCATCGCGTTTTTCGACAGCTTCATAGGCGCCAGTGGACGCGCCCGATGGCACCGCTGCTCGTCCGAAGCTGCCGTCCTCCAGCATCACATCAACTTCGACGGTGGGATTGCCCCGGCTATCGAGGATCTGGCGAGCGTGCACGTCGAGGATGGCGGTCATTGCGTTTCCCTGCAAATCGGCGGGGCCTTAACCCCCAAAAGATCGCGCCCGCTTAGCCAGACTGGGGCGATAACGCAATCCATCGCTCCGGCACGCTAACAAAAAATCCATCTCCGGGCTGTAAAAAGCGAGGGGAACTGCTACCTATGTTCAAGCATTGTGACAGCATCACTTCCGATCAAGGAGATCATTTATGGTTGACACAGCCACCCCGACGCCCGCCACATCGAAAACGCGTAAGGCACCCGTTCGCAAAAGCCCGGCCAAGGCCGCCGCAGCTGCGAAACCCAAGGTGGCGAAGGCTACCGTCGTGGCGAAAGGCGTCGTCAAAAGCACCTCCGCAAAGGCCAAAGCCAAGATAGGAAATGCGAAGGACTGGAAAGCGCAAGCTGACCAGATCAAAACGCAAGCCGCTCAGGCCGCCCGTAACGCGGCAGGCACCGCCAAGGACAAGACCGGCTCCGCCATGCAGAGCCTCGCCAAGCTGATCGCCGACACCGCCGGAACCGTCGATGCGAAACTTGGCCCGCAATATGGCGATTATACGCGCACCGCAGCTGAATCTGTCGCGGGCGCAGCCAAATCGCTGGATGACAAGGACATCGATCAACTGCTGGGGGAAGCGCGCGACTTCGTGCGTAAAAGCCCCGTCATTGCCGTTGGTGCGGCCGCGATTGCCGGGTTCGTGCTGATGCGCCTTGCCAAGGGATCAAGCAGCGACGAGGCATGAACCTGATCGGAGCGGCCTGATATGGAGGAGAAGAGCGGTTGGTCGCCGGAGCCGGTTGAGGCAGAGGAAGCGAGCGCGCGTGAGCCGCTTGGCGACCTGCTGTGCCGCCTCCTCTCCGACGGTCGCGCATATGCCAAAGCCGAGGGCGAGAGGCAGCGGCAACGCGCGACTTTCGCCTTCAGAAACATCGCCCTCATATTGGTGCTGGGGATTATCGCGTTCACGTTGTTGATCGGCGCGCTCGTCACCCTGTTGATCGGGCTGGTGCTGGCGCTCGCACCTGTTACCGGCACATTGGCGGCGACCGCAATCGTGATCGGCGTGACGGTAGTGGTCGTCGCCCTCCTCCTGCTGCTGGCGCGTGCGCGGGTGCAGACGGTGGTCCATCTGTTCACAGGCCGGGAGGTTCGTGATGAAACGTGATCCCGCTGTCCACCAGGCCGACCAAGATGCCAGGATCGCACACGCGCGGTTCGTAACGACCCTTCATACCGCGCAAGCGCGGTTACGCCCGTCTGCCCTGCGCAAGGAAGCGTCCGACAAAATGATGGATGCTGCGCTTGACGCCTTTGACAATACGCGCCGCTATGCCCGTGCCAACCCTGCGCAGGTCGCGGCACTGGCCGCCGCTATAGGTGCCATATTGGCGCGCGGACCGCTGATGGCACTTTTACGACGCTTATTCGTTATGGGACGTGACGCCTATCGCACCCATCGATCCAACAAGGACTGATCCTATGCCCGATGACATCGCCAACCAGATTGCCCGCGCGCGCGAATTCGCCGAAGAAAGCGCCGTCGCCGCCACGAAAAAGGTCAGGAGCGGCGCGCGCAAAGCCACCAAGGGTGCACGCGCGGCCAAGGAGAACGCATCTGCAGGCATCGAAACCGCGCGCTTACAGGCCGGACGCGCAGTCAACACCGCCAACCGCCTCATCACCGAACATCCGGTGGCAGCGACCGCAGCGGCTGTGGCGGTGGGTGTAACGCTGGCGTGGCTGTTCCCCAAAAGTTCGCGCAAGATCAAATCCGAGGCTCCCAAATGGCTGGACACGGTGACCCGCACCGTGGCTGGCGCACAAATGGCCGCGCTCGCCGTATTGCCGGTTGAGGAAATGACCAAGCCTTTGGCCGGAGTCGCCGACTCCGTTGGCGATGCGGCACGCAAAGCCCCGAAGGCCGCACTGGACACTGCCAGAAGCGGTGTTGTATCTCTCCGCAATGCTGCATCGGATGCCCTCGAACGTTCCGGCCTGACGGATCAGACATCGACCTTGATAGAGCGTGCCGGAGAAAGTGCACATAAAGTCATCGATCAGGTCAGGAACGCCGCAGCATCCTACAAAAAATAACGGCTGAACCCATGAATCCTTGCTTCCCGTTGTGCCGTGCGGCATCAGGCTGTTAGGACTTTGCACACGCGGCGGCAAAGCGCGTCAAAGGTGTGAACTGTTATTGCGGGCAAGGATAACGAATGAGCAAAATGCATCTGGTAATGGGCGGGCGCGTCAAAGATCCACAGACCGTCGAATTTGAAGATTTAAGTGCCGTCGATCTTGTCGGGATTTTCCCCGATTATGCTTCAGCCGAAAAAGCCTGGCGCGCCGCAGCGCAGCGCACAGTTGACGATGCTGAAATGAAATATGTAGTGGTGCACCTACATAAGTTGATGGACCCGGACGACAGCCACGCCCATTGAATCTTTCACATAACGGTGCGGTGCACGCCCCGGAAGCGGATGCGCAGCAACGGGCGAGTTAACAACATGCCTGCCAAAAATCCGCCGATATGCGCGCCCACCGCGATCTGACCCAGGCTGACGTTGCCAACCGCGTTACCGCCCAATCCCGCCAGCGCGACCATCGCCTGCAATAACGTCCAGCCCGCGCCCAGCCATAGCATCCGCACGACATTCGCGGATATTGGCCCGATCGCGCGCACCCGCTGATTACTGTAGAGCAACGCATAGGCACCGACGATCGCCGAAATCGCGCCGCTCGCGCCGACCATCGGCACGCCGACATCCGGGCCGAGCGCCCACTGTCCCGCCGCAGCCGCATAGGCCCCCGCCACATATAAAACGGCCAGTAAACGCGGCCCCAGAACCATCTCGACCTGTCGCCCGCAAAACACCAGCGTCAGCAGATTGAACCCGACATGCATCCAGCCGCCATGCACGAGCGTCGCGCTCAACGGCGTCAACGCCACCGGCACTGCGGGAATGCCAATGAGCGCCCCGACGAGGTCGGGATGACTGATCCGTAATGGAACGAACCCGGCAAGCGTGGCCGCAAGACCATCCTGCCCCAGCAAATGAACGACGAGGAATGCCGCAAAGGTGACGATTGCGAGACCGTTGGTCATCCGTCCGGGTGGAGATTGCACGCTGCGGCGCCCGGATTTAGATGAATTCGATCTTGTCGACGCTGTAGAATTTTTCGCCCGACGGCACCGTGACTTCCACATCATCGCCAACCGAACGGCCAATCAACGCGCGTCCAAGCGGGCTGTTATAGCTGATCATGCCCATTTTGGCATCGGCCTCGGCCTGCCCCACAATCTGGTAGCGCACTTCCTTGTCGCCTTCATCGAGCAAGGTAACGGTCGCGCCGAACACGATCCGGTCGCCAGACAGGCTGGTTGGGTCGATGATCTGCGCGCGCGATAATTTGTCTTCCAGATCGGAAATCGTTGCCTCGACATGCCCCTGCCGTTCTTTCGCGGCATGATATTCCGCGTTTTCGGACAGGTCGCCGTGGGCGCGCGCTTCCTCAATCGCGTCGACAATCTGCGGCCGTTCCGCTTTCAACAGGCGCAGTTGCGCCAGGAGCTTGTCATAGCCCATTGCCAGCATCGGCAATTTTTCGACGGTGGCCATCTACATTTCCCCAATCATGTTCAATTCAATCCCGGCCGACACGCCGAGGTGCGCGCCGAGCCCATATCACTATCTTGTCTGGAAAGTCAGACCGTGGACTGTGGATAATAGGATTGCAGCGCCCGCACTTCAAGTGCGCGTGCTCCAAGAGCCTCAATTGCATCGACAACAGCGACGCTTGCCGCAGCCGTCGTGAAGCTCGGCACCCGATGTCGCAGCGCGCTGGCGCGGATTGACTGGCTGTCCTTCAACGATTGCCAGCCCTCGGTGGTGTTGAAGATCATCGCAATGCCGCCATCCGTGATGACATCAACGATGTGCGGGCGCCCCTCCGCGACCTTGTTCACAGTTTCCACCTGTATGCCGTTTTCCGCAAGATAGCGCGCGGTCCCGCCGGTCGCGACAATACGGAAGCCAAGGCCCGCGATCTTGTGCGCGGCCGCCAGAATGACCGGCTTGTCGCTGTCCTTGACCGAAATGAACACGGCGCCACTGGTGGGCAACACAGTGCCCGCACCCAGTTGCGCCTTGGCAAAGGCGGTGGCGAAATCAACGTCGATGCCCATCACCTCTCCGGTCGATTTCATCTCCGGCGACAGGATGGGATCGACACCGGGGAAGCGCGCGAACGGGAACACCGCTTCCTTCACCGCGACATGGCCTATCGCGTGACGGTCGATCTTGGGCAGGTTCTTGAGCTTCTCCCCCGCCATGACCCGTGCGGCGATCTTCGCGATCGGCGCACCGATGGCCTTGGCCACGAACGGCACGGTGCGGCTGGCACGCGGGTTAACCTCGATCAGGTAAACATCGCCATCCTTCACCGCGAACTGAATGTTCATCAAGCCTTTGACGTGCAGCGCATGGGCCAGCACTTCGGTCTGGCGGTCGATCTCGGCAATGATCTTGTCGGACAGGCTGTAGGGCGGGAGCGAACAGGCGCTGTCGCCGGAGTGGACACCGGCTTCCTCGATATGCTGCAACACGCCCGCCACCACGACATCCTCGCCATCGCAGAGTGCATCGACATCGACCTCAATCGCATCGCGCAGATATTGATCGATCAGCACCGGAGAATCGCCCGACACCTGCACGGCGGTCGTGATATATTCTTCCAGTTGCGCTTGTCCGTCGACGATCTCCATTGCGCGGCCACCCAGCACATAGCTCGGCCGCATCAGCACCGGATAACCGATGCGATTGGCGACCGCGATCGCTTCCTCGCGTGATCGGGCGATACCGTTGGCGGGTTGCTTGAGTTTGAGCTTGTCGATCAGCGCGGCAAAACGCTCGCGATCCTCGGCAAGGTCAATCGCATCGGGCGACGTGCCGAGGATCGGGATGCCCGCATCCTCCAGCGCCTGCGCCAGTTTGAGCGGCGTCTGTCCACCGAATTGCACGATCACACCCGCAAGCGTGCCGTTGCTCATCTCGACATGCAGGATCTCCAGCACATCTTCCGCCGTCAGCGGCTCAAAATACAGGCGGTCCGACGTGTCATAATCGGTGCTGACCGTTTCCGGGTTGCAGTTGATCATGATCGTTTCATAACCCGCATCTTCCAACGCAAAGCACGCGTGGCAGCAGCAATAATCAAACTCGATCCCCTGCCCAATCCGGTTGGGTCCGCCACCCAGGATCACGACCTTTTTGCGATCCGTAGGCGCGCTCTCGCATTCCGGCACGCCAAAGCTCGGCGCTTCGTAGGTCGAATACATATAGGGCGTTTTCGCCTCGAACTCCGCCGCGCAGGTGTCGATGCGCTTGAACACCGGCCGCACACCAAGGCGATGGCGCAGCTTGCGCACCTCATCCTCGGTCACGCCGCCGGTCATCGCCTTGACCGCTTCGTGGATCAGGCCAGAGCCTTGCCGCACGGCGGTTTCCATGCCCGGCTGCAAATGCGCGGATTGCAACGCCAGCGACGCAAGGCGCTTGTCGGAAAAGCCCATTGATTTGAGGTGGCGCATCCCGTCCGCATCGCGTGGCAGGCCATTGGCGATTACGCCCGCTTCGGCATCGACGATTTCCTTGATGCGGTCGAGGAACCACGGATCGAACTTGGCAATGGCGTGGATTTCCGCAACCGACAGCCCTTCGCGCAGCGCTTGTGCAGCGATCAGCAAACGGTCCGGTGTCGGCTGACCCAGCGCGGCGATGATGTCATCCTTGGGCGCGCCGACCAGATGTTCGACCTGGTTGAAACCAGACAGGCCGGTTTCCAGACCGCGCAGCGCCTTCTGCATAGACTCATGGATATTGCG
>JBDTLS010000161.1:0-6809 GCA_039934655.1 Sphingobium sp. | reverse complement strand
GACCGGCTATCAACCCCGCTCCACACTTGGTTACCGGAGGAGTGGGGGCAGTTCCGGCTTAAGCGATTCGGTAGCGTGTAGGACAGAGGTTTTTTTGGGTGGGATGACGACTCATTCCCCTCCCCTTGAGGGGAGGGGGGAGGGGGCAGGGGGTGGGGACTTGCCGGATAATGCTGCGCTTGGGGATGGCCCCCACCCCAATCCTTCAGCAGAGGCGCGTGACTCTGCTGAACCTAAAGAGGAGGGGCTTATGAATAAGACCGATCGTGATTGCGAGCGGAGCGAAGCAATCCACTTGCGCACCACTGGATTGCTTCGCTGCGCTCGCAATGACGGGGTGAGTGTCGCCTGAACCTGAAGGGGAGGGGCTTAAGAACAGGTTCGCTTGCAATGACGAAGACGGCTTGATCTAAAGCAAACTGCGTTAAATCTGACGCAGGGCGCTTGCCTTCATTATGTGTTTACGCGTCGCTTTTGGCGAACAGGCGCTCACTTTTTCGCACGATGCTCTGTTCCGATGCGGGATCGATCAATTGAGGATTGAGCGAGGCGATCGCGTCGTCAACCAGGCGCTTGTCGGCGGAGCCGTCATGGGTTTGCGCGATCAGGCTGCTTGCCGCAGTGGTGGCCGTGTGAGCTGCGCGGGTGCGGATGTCGGCGATGGCGGCACGTTCGGCTGCCGCGATTTTGTCTTGCGCCATTTTCTTGCGGCGGGTGATCAGTTCGGCGGCATCGGCTTTGGCGTCGACCAGCAACTGGGCGGCGTCCTCTTCCGCACGCGCGAGAATAGCCTTGGCGTCCTTGACGCTTTCGGTCTGACGAACCAGCGCCTCTTTCAACAGCTTTTCAGCTTCGGCACGCAGGGCACCTGCTTCGTCGAGCATCTGTTTTGCCGCAAGGATGCGGCTATCAAGGCCGTCGAGCAGCTTGCGCGGTGCCTTCGCCACAAAAATGGCGAGCAGTAAAAATATGGTCAGGCCGACATAGACCCAGCCTTCGGCGCCAAGGCCGAGCAGGGTTGGCCCTTCATGTTCCACGGCGCCGTACGCATGGGTCAGGGCGGTGGTTTCGGCCGGGACTGCGGCGGCGGTGGAGAACAGAAGCTGGTGCATCATATGTCTCCTTATGCCGCGACCGATTTGACAGCCGCACTGGCTGCCGCAGCGGTCGGGCGATTGCCCGTGAGGCGCTCGACGATGTCAGCGGCGGTATCCGCAGACAGCGTCTCAATTTGGACAAGGGCTTTAGTGCGGGCCGCCGCGAGTTCTTCACTCGCCGTCACCTGCGTCGTTTCCAACGCTGCCGCAGCCTTGGCAAGTTGTGCCTCAGCCTTGGCGCGTGCATTCGCACCCGCCGTTTTCAACATGTCGCGGGCGTGTTCATGCGCCTGCGCCAGTTGAAGCTGATAGGCGGCCCCAACCTGATCCGCTTCTCCCTTGGCCTGTGCAGCAGACTGGATGTCGCTGCGGACCCGCTCTTCCCGGTCCTGTACGACACGGCCGACCTTCGGCAGTGTCAGACGGACAACACCGAAATAGAGCACCGCAAACAGCAGGCCGAGCCAGGCTATCTGCGGAAGAAAGTTATGGAGTTCAAATTGGGGCATTTTGGTCCGCTCTTTAGACCTTGTTCGATTTTGATGGAATCAAAATCCCGGTCTATTCCTTTGTTTAAGGTGATTCCGAGCCATGAAATATTCCATTTCACTCGAAATCACTCTGGTTGCTGCCGTTCTTAGTTGCTGAACGCCAGAGCCAGTGCGACAACCGCCGCGATCAGGCCGAGAGCTTCCGTCACAGCGAAACCGAAGATCAGGCGGCCGCCCATCTTGGCATCGGCTTCGGGGTTACGCAGCGCGCCGTTGAGATACTGGCCGAAGATGTTGCCCACGCCGATAGCGGCGAGACCCGCACCGATAGCAGCCAGACCGGCACCGATGACTTTTGCTGAACCCAGATCCATGATGATATTTCCTTCGATTGCAGTTTGATAGTTGATGGAGAATTAGTGGAGATTGACGGCGTCGTTGAGGTAGATCGACGCCAGCAGCGCAAAGACATAAGCCTGCACAACCGCGATCAGCACTTCGAGCGCGCTCAATGCGACGTTTACGCCCAGCGGCAAAATGCCGAAAACATATGGCAGCGCGCCGAATGACCCGAGCGACACCACGAACGTCCCAAACACCTTAAGCAGCACATGGCCCGCCGTCATGTTCGCGAACAAACGAATGGCGAGCGTGAACGGGCGCGACAGGAAGCTCACAAACTCGATGAGCGCGACAAATACCGCGAGTGGGAAAAAGGTGTTTTTCGGCCAGAACAGCGCAAAGAAATGCAGTCCGTGGCGGAGGAAACCGACCGAGCACACCACCACGAACACCAGCATCGCAAGGCCCAGCGTCACGGCAATATGGCTGGTCGGCGTGAATGCGCCGATCCACGGCAGCAGGCCGAGCAGGTTGCACGCCAGCACGAAGATAAACAGCGAGAACAGCAACGGCACATAGCGGCGCCCTTCGGGGCCGACGTTGTCGTCGAGCATCTTGCGGATGAAATCATAAAGATATTCAACCGCCGCCTGCCAGCGACCGGGAACCATCTGCGGCCTGGCGGTGCCGATCAGCAAAAATACCGATACCGCGCTCAGCGCAATTGCCATCCATTGTGAGCTGTTCGTAAAGGACACATCATAACCGCCCAGTTCAAGCGGTTTGATAACCTTGATCGCAAATTGTTCCATCGGACCGGACATGGACCGTTCAACCCTTCTCTTCGTCGTTGTCGGGATCGGCGTCAAACTGCGCGGATGTTTGCATCGCGCGCCGCGTTCCCGCCGCAAATCCCAACACCAGCAGCACAATCATCCCCCAGGGAGCCGTGCCCAACTTAAGATACTTATCGATCATCCAGCCCAACAGGCCGCACACCAATATCGTACCAACAAACTCTATGCCCACGGCCCAGCCACGACCTTCAGCGCGCCCTTGCTCATTCGAAATGCCACGACTTTGCTGTGCGCTCGCCCGCGCAATACGCGCTTCGAGATCGTCGTTCTGGCGATTATCGACCAAGACTGATACCCCACGGACAGGATACGCATCGCAAAATGCCACGCGTACAGCAAAGCCCCGGCGGTTGTAACCGTCAGGGCGCGGCCCGTTTAGGAACAGGAGCGGTGCAAGTCAACCTGAGTCGGTAAGTTTTGCTGCGCAGGCGAAATTGGGCTGGGTTTGCGGGGAAAACTTATCCCGCTGTGCTGCAATATCCGGGCAGGGTGATGGCCCCGGCGCTGCGTGTTTGCCACGCGCCCGCGCCAATGCGGTACACCTGACCTGGCTTGACGCGGTTGGCGAGCGTCTGGCATCCGGTCGCAACAGCAGCATCGGCAACGGTTACACCGCGCTTGGCCGCGAGGTCGGTGTAGGCCGCACGGCGCTTGATGTTGATCGCCTCGACTTCCGAACGCACATCGGCGCTCGCGGTGCCAGCAATGCCGAGGTAGCCATCGGATTGTTCCCCGACGGTGCCATTGGTCATCGCCGCGACGATGACGCCGGTTTGTGCGCGGGCGGGGCCGGAAAGGACGAGGCCGGTGGCGATGACGCCCAGTGCGGCGGCGATGATAAGGGTTTTGCGTGTCATTGTGGGAACAACTCCGGGTTGTTGGAGATCAGATCCTGCGCATCCTTTTGCAGGCGGACGATGACCTCTTGCTGAACCTTGACGTTCAAATTGATTTCGATCGGCTTTTCGGGTGCCTTGAGCGTGATGCAGGCTGGCAGCATCAACACCCCTGCAATCGGCAAGATACCGAGCAAGCTGGGACCGAACTCTCGTCCGATTCGGATGGGTATGGCTTTCCATATCATTTTCATTTCTTGTCCCCTGTTACCCCAGTCTCGCTTTCGCGCGGCTGAACGGCAAGTCTGTTTTGTATTACCGGTGCAAATTGGTCGCCCAACTGGCTGCGAATGAGCAGGCTGGGGTCGACGAACGAACGTGCTGTGTTGATCAGCCCGCGAAAGGGTGCTTCGATTCTGACGTTGAAAATGAAAGGCAGGCCCATGAACTGGCGCGAAATGAGCTTGGGCACCGATGTCAATTCGCCGCGATTGACGCCGTTGAACGCCACCTGCGTCACCACCTCGCCATCGATCGCGCCGTCCATCAGGATCGTCAGGCATTTATACTGCAAATCCTTGAGCGCATCGAACGCCAGTCGGCCCATGCGCCCCAGATTTTCGTTCGACACTTGCCCGACATAGGACAATGTGCCGCCCTTGCGCGAAGGATCGCAGGGGATGTGCAGATTGTTCACCTGATCGATGACCAGCGGCGGCATACCGACCTGCCGCGCGACAAGCACGCCCCCGACGATTCGGCCACCGTTCGCATCGAACACCATCGGCAGCAGCCCGTCGAACGTGCCGGTCGCTGAAATATTATCGAGTTCGAGCGTGTTGATGAAGGCGCCCGCATCCAGCCCCAGCACGCGGAAGGTGAGGTTGCGCGGCCGGTCCGCGCCGAAATCCATCACGCCCGGCAGCAAGGTCAGGTCGCCGCCCGAAAACGGCCAGTGCCCGCTCTCAACGGCAATACGTTGATCGGGCAGCAGTTGATAATGGAGCGACCCGTCAAACACCTCGACGCCGGGATTGACGGTTTTGAAGGTCGCGACCTGACCGGGCGCGGTGACGAGGCCGATCAGGTCGGTAAAATTGATGTGCGTCGCAAAGCCCGTCACCGGGCCAAAGGCAGCGGCGAAATTCATATCCTGCGTTGCGAATTGCCCTGTGCTGGTAACGCGCTGTGGATTCCATGCGATATGGCCGTTGCCGGTCACGGTGCCTGCCGCGTTGGCGATCACGCCGAGCGCCAGCCTGCTGACCTGATCGGGTTGCAGGTTCGGCCCGAAGTGTATGCCGTCGATGGTCAGGTCAGCGGTGCCCGTGCCGGACGCGAGTTCATGCGTGATGCGAACCTTTGCTATCGGCGCATTGCCTTGCGGCAGCGTTAAAGTACCAGCCGCATTGATATGGCCGTTGGCGAGGGTCAGCGTGAAATCCCTAGCCTGCAAAGGGTTGAAACGGTCCGGCGTTGCAGCATCGATGATGCCGATCGACCCGGACATCCGCAACGCGCCGCCCGCATATCCCCAATGGGCGGTGCCATCGCGCACCAGCGTCGGGACGCTGCCGATCTGCGCCTCCACGCCCTGCGCGGTTCCGCCAAGGCCCCCCGCCAGCGATGCGCCTGACAGGCGAGTCGCGCTGAGCTTCACCGGCGCATCGCTGTGCCCCAGCACCAGCTTCGCGTTGGCCAAACCGAACTGGCCATTGTGCAGCGCATATTGTGCGTCCTGCGCGGTCAACTGCATCGGGCTGTTGCCGAGCGTGCCGTTTAGCTTCAGCGCGCGAATCAGGGCGCCGCCCTGCACTCCGTGTGGCCCGGTTGTCAGCAGAGCGGCACCGTTTTGCGGGCATAGCCCAAGCGTGTGTCGGCCAAGGCGCAGCGATCCGAATTGCAAACTGTCGAACCTGACCGGGGTGCAACGGGCATTGACTATCATCGCGCCGCCCGCGCGCATCTCAGCGTCAATGGGCAGGGTCAGCCCGCGTACTCCGCCGTCGCCAAGCGGCCCATCGAGGCGCACGCCGGTCGTGATATGCGTGCGGCCACCGCTTGCCGCGACGAACCGCACGGGGTCGAGCGCGAGCCGCGCTTTGCCACTGGCATAAGGATCAACGAACATCTGGCCCGAAACGCCGCCCCCCGCCGCCGAAGTAAGCCGCAGTGCCGCGCCGGGCAGGCCGCCGCCGTTGCTGGTCAGGCTGCCGAGCATCGCCCATTGCCCGGTCGGCCAGCCATAAGCGAAGCTGCCATCCTTGCTCAGCGCGATATGCGCGCCACTGTTGCTGGCGAAGTCCAGCCCGCTCAATGTGATGCGACCTTTGCCACTTGCTTGTGCGATGTGCACGAAGCTGCGCAATTTATTGTCGCGTCCCGCCGCCTCGGCCGCATCGATCAGGCGCTGGACCAGCGGCGCGACCGGCGTACCCGCCCCGGCATTCCGCAAATGGGCGAAGGCGGTTGCATCGCGTGGCCGAATATTGTGGGCGTCCACCTGCCCCCGAAAACCAGCTGTTGATTGGGCAAAACTCCACGTGCCGGTGGCATTCATCGCGCCGGTCTGGGCGGCGGCATATTTGAGCGCAGCGGCGTTCATCGCCACACGCCCCTTGGTTTGCCCGGCCGATCCGTCGAAGTGCACATCCGCACGGGGGTTGCCCATCGCGACAGAACGGGCGCGCAATGCCTCCGCGCCGATCTGCACCCGGCCGGACCAGCGATCCAGTTGCTCCGACAGGCCAATATCAAGCTGCGCAGATGGCTGGGCGAGCGCAATGCCGCTGGCGGGGCAACCCAGCGCATCCGCGCGTACTGGCCCGGCAAGATGAGGCTTGCCAGACATGATCCGAGCATCGAGATAGCTTGTGATGAGCGGGCTGGCGCATCCCGCCGCATGAGCGTTTCGCATGATCGCCGCCACTTTGCCGGTGAAGCCGGATGTCAGATTGCCGGAGCCATTTACGGAAGCGCCAATCGCGCCCGCCGGGGTATCAATCCGCATCCGCGCATCGTCGAGCGCAAGATCCATGTCCGGCAGGCTGAACGGGCTGGTCGATGTGGGATCGCGGAACTTGTCGAGTTCGCCCAGCATCAATCTGCCATCGCGTATCTTTCCATAGAGCCGAACCCCGTGCGCGCGCACCGCCGACACATGCGGACGCAAGCTGCCATAGGAGA
>JBDTLS010000160.1:0-6811 GCA_039934655.1 Sphingobium sp. | reverse complement strand
GATCGGCGACCGTTTCCTCGGCCATATCGAACGCTGCCGCGTGCTGCTGCACCTGATCGATGCGACGCAGGACGACCCGGTTCAGGCTTTCCATATCGTACAGGATGAACTGGTCGCGTATGGCGCGGGTCTCGAAGACAAGCCGCAGATGATCGCGCTTAACAAGGGCGATCTGCTGGGCGAGGAATTGATGGAGGACATCGCAAGCCAACTGCGCGAAGAGGGCATTGAGGACATCTTCATCATCTCCGGCGCGACCGGCGAAGGCGTAACCGATCTGCTCGATGCAATCATCCCGTTGATGGACGATGATCAGGCGGCGCTTGACGCTTTCAACGCCGCCGACGAAGATGCAGGCGACGTCCCGGACCAGCAGCATGGGGAGGATGAAGGGGGAGCATCATGGTCGCCGATCTAGCCGGTTTCCCGCCCGCCACTATCAAACGCCTCGTCGTCAAAATCGGCTCGGCCTTGCTCGTCGATAGCGCGGGTGCGATCCGCGCGGAATGGATGGCGAGCGTGGTCGCCGACATCGCCAAGCGCAGGGCAGCAGGGCAGCAGATCATCGTCGTATCATCGGGCGCCATCGCGCTGGGCGCGCGGCGGCTCGGTTTACCTAAAGGCGGACGCGGCAGTCTCGACGATGCGCAGGCCGCCGCCGCCGTCGGGCAGATCGCATTATCGCAAAGCTGGGCGGAATTGCTGGGCAAGCAGGGTTTGACCGCCGCGCAGATGCTGCTGACGCTCGATGATCTCGAACATCGCAGGCGCTATCTCAACGCCGCCGCGACACTAGAGCGGTTGCTGAGCTTGGGCGTCGTGCCGGTCATCAACGAGAATGACAGCGTCGCCACCGCTGAAATCCGCTTTGGCGACAATGATCGGCTGGCCGCACGCATCGGTCAGGCAGCGAGGGCCGATGCGGTTGTGCTGCTCAGCGATGTCGATGGCCTTTACTCGGCCAATCCGCACACCAACCCTGACGCCAAGCTGATTCCCATCGTCAAACGTATCGACGCAAGCATCCATGCGATGGCGGACGGCGGGTCTGGTTCCGGCATGGGATCGGGCGGGATGGGTTCGAAGATCGAAGCCGCCAAAATCGCCACGGGCGCGGGCACGCATCTCGCGATCATATCTGGCGAGCATCCCGCGCCGCTCTCGCGTTGGCAGACGGAAGGGACGGGCACGGTATTCACCGCGCAACCCGGCAAACGTGCGCGCAAATCCTGGCTGGCGGGGCGGCTGACGACACGCGGAACCCTGACCATCGACGAGGGCGCGGCGCGGGCGCTCGCCAAGGGCAACAGTCTGCTTCCCGCTGGTGTGCGCGTGATTACGGGGCATTTCGCGCGGGGCGATGTCGTAGATATACTTGATGCCACCGGGCACATATTGGCCCGTGGCCTCAGTGAATATGACAGCGGCGATGCCGTAAAAATCGCCGGAAAACGTAGTGATGAGATCGGTGCGATTGTCGGCGAAGCCCATCGCAAAGCCCTCGTCCATCGCGACCATATGGTCATGCTGTGAACGCAACGCCAAGAGGCATCGCGATGACCGGTGCGACCGGCTTCGTCGGCGCGGAAGCATTGGCGCAAGCGCTTGCTGCTGGACATCATGTAACGGCCCTGACGCGGCGCCCGCAACCGGCAACCGCAGGTGTGGAGTGGGTATCCGGCACGTTGCAAGATGCCGACGCGCTCGATAAGCTGGTGCGTGGCAGTGACGTGGTGCTGCATATCGCCGGGACCGTCAACGCGCCTGGCCGCGCCGGGTTCGAGGCTGGCAACGTCACCGGCACCGCCAACGTCATCGCCGCCATGCACCGCACCGGCGTCAGACGGCTGGTGCATGTTTCCTCGCTGGCCGCACGCCAGCCCGCCCTGTCCGACTATTGCTGGTCCAAATTTCGCGCGGAGGAAAATGTCTGCGCGTCAGGGCTGGATTGGACGATCGTGCGTCCGCCCGCCGTCTATGGCCCGCGCGACACCGAATTTTTCGAGGTGCTGCGCGTCGCGCGTTATGGCTGGCTGCCGGTGCCATCCGCCGGGCGCGCATCGCTCATTCATGTGCGCGATCTCGCCCGCGCGCTGCTCGCGACATGCAGCACGGCGGGGGGCGCCTATGACGGGCAGACATGGGAAGTCGATGATGGCGCGCCAAACGGCCTGTCGCATCTGGAACTGGCCGCCGCAATGGGCCGCGCCTTGCACCGAAAAGTCCGCGCCATTCCCCTGCCCCAGGCCATATTGATGCGCTTCGCGTCGATCGACCGCTTGCTGCGTGGCCGCCACGCCAAGCTGACGCCCGACCGGGTGCGCTATATGTGCTACCCCGATTGGGTTGTCGATCCAGCCAGGAAACCGCCTCCCGCACTATGGGCGCCGCAAATCGGTATTGACGGGGGCCTTGCGGAAATCGCCCTCCCGTTTCGCGCCGCAAATCGATCATAAATGAAGGCTGCAGCGTCTGTTGCCCATTCCTCCCAAGATGATGCCCGATTGCCGCCTTATTCCCTTGCCAAAGGGGCAGTGCGGCGGGCATTACCCGGCACAGCTCAAGGAAAGTAAATTGCCATGACGGATCGCCAACAGATTTACGATACCATCGCCACGCAAATCGCACCGTTCAACAAAAAGGGCGTGGAGCTAACCGATGCGACCACTTTCGCTGGCGATCTGGAGTGGGACAGCCTGACCGTGATGGATTTTGTGGCGGCGATCGAGGATGAATTTGATATCATCATCACCATGAACATGCAGGCGGAAATCGAAACTGTCGGCCAGCTGGTCGATGTCGTCGTGAAACTTCGCGCCTGATCCCGTACCGCCCTCCATCGCGCGATAACCTGAACAACTGAGGACCGGAATGACCGATCTTTTTACCAAATTCGACGCCCTGATCGCCGAGCGCGAGGCGCTACTCGCCACGGGCGTGCGCGATCCGTTCGCCATTGTGATGGACGAGGTTAAATCGCCCACGCTGGCGGTTATCAAGGGCAAGGAAACCATCCTGCTCGGCACCTATAATTATATGGGCATGACCTTCGACCCGGATGTCGTGCAGGCGGGCAAGGATGCGCTCGATCAATTCGGCGCGGGCACGACGGGCAGCCGCGTATTGAACGGCACCTATCAGGGCCACAAGGAAGTCGAGCAGGCGCTGGTGGATTTCTATGGCATGGATCATGCTATGGTGTTCTCGACCGGCTATCAGGCCAATCTCGGCATGATCTCGACACTGGCAGGCAAGGGTGACTATATCATTCTTGATGCCGACAGCCATGCGAGCATCTATGATGGTTGTTACCTCGGCAATGCGGAGATCGTGCGCTTCCGCCACAACAGCGTCGAGGATCTGGACAAGCGCCTCGGCCGCCTGCCTGCTGAAGCGCAGAAGCTGGTGGTGCTCGAAGGCGTCTATTCGATGCTCGGCGACGTCGCGCCGCTACCCGAAATGGTCGCTGCCGTGCGCAAACACGCCAACTGCATGATCCTCGTCGATGAAGCGCACGGCATGGGCTTTTTTGGCGAGCATGGTCGCGGCGTTTACGAGGAACAAGGCGTCGAGAAAGACATCGACTTCGTGGTCGGCACCTTCTCGAAAAGCGTCGGCACGGTCGGCGGTTTCTGCGTCTCCAATCATCCGAAGTTCGAAGTGCTGCGCCTCGTTTGTCGCCCCTATGTGTTCACCGCATCGCTCCCACCCAGCGTGGTCGCGACCGCCGCGACTTCGATCCGCAAGCTGATGTACGCGGGCAACAAGCGCGCGCATTTGTGGGAGAACAGCCGCCGCCTGCATGGGGGATTGCGTGAACTCGGCTTCAAGCTCGGCACTGAAACGCCACAATCGGCGATCATCGCGGTCATCCTGAACGATCAACGCCAAGCGGTCGCTATCTGGCAGGCGCTGCTGGAACTCGGCCTGTACGTCAACATGGCCCGTCCCCCCGCGACGCCCGCTGGCACGTTCCTGCTGCGTTGTTCGCTATGCGCCGAGCACAGCAGCGAACAGGTCGGGCAGATTCTCACCATGTTTGAGGCGGCAGGCAAGGCAACCGGCGTGATCGGGTGATTTGGCCTCCTTACGGGGATGAAGCGGCACCGGCCCTCTCCCCACCCGACCTCCCATAAGATACTCTGTCGGGTGGGGAGAGGGCCGGTGCCGAACGTTTCAGCTATGCTGAAACACAATCCTAAGCTGTCATTTCCATCATGCGATCAAGGCTCTTTTTCGCCTGCAAACGCAGCCCTTCCTCGATCTCGACACGCGGTGTCAGGTCGCGCAGTGCGAGATAGAGCTTCTCCAGCGTGTTGAGCGCCATATAGGGGCAGATGTTGCAATTGCAGTTGCCGTCCGCGCCCGGTGCCCCGATGAAAGTCTTGTCCGGCATCGCGAGTTGCATCTGGTGGATGATGTGCGGCTCGGTCGCAACGATCAGCGTGTTACCGAGCATGTCCTTGGCATATTGCAGGATGCCGCTGGTCGATCCGACATAATCCGCATGATCGACGATGTGCGCCGGGCATTCCGGGTGCGCCGCGACCGGGGCACCGGGATGCTGGGCCTTGAGCTTGATCAGTTCGGTTTCGCTGAACGCCTCGTGCACGATACACACGCCAGGCCACAACAGCATCTCGCGCCCGGTCTTGCGCGCGATATAACCGCCAAGATGCTTGTCAGGGCCGAATATAATCTTTTGCTCGAACGGGATTTGCGCCAGAATTTTTTCCGCGGAAGAGCTGGTGACAATGATGTCGCTCAGCGCCTTCACCTCGGTTGAGCAATTGATATAGGTAATCGCGATATGATCGGGGTGGGCGGCCCGGAACGCGGTGAATTTGTCGGGCGGGCAGCTATCTTCGAGCGAACAGCCCGCGTCCATATCGGGCAGCACCACGATCTTGTTCGGCGAGAGGATCTTGGCGGTTTCCGCCATGAAGCGCACCCCGCAAAAGGCGATGACATCGGCGTCGGTCGCCGCGGCCTTACGCGACAGCTCCAGCGAATCACCCACGAAATCCGCCAGATCCTGAAGCTCCGGTCGCTGATAATAATGGGCAAGGATCACCGCGTTGCGCTCCTTGCGCAGACGCTTGATTTCGGCGAGCAAATCCACTCCGGCCAAGCCGCCGCCCATACCACCCCGTGCATCCATTATATGTTCCTTATTCGCCTGCTTCGTCCGCAAATTTGGCTTTCACATCCGCCTTGATACCGGCGGTACGTAACGCCTCGCTGAAATTGCGCTCGAACACGTGGCGCGTCGCGTCGCGTGCCAGCCGCATTGGCGTATCGCCCCATGCCTGTTTGAGCAATTCGCCCTTGGCAGCCTTGACGCCGCTGTCGCCCATCACATTCCGCGCATCGGCAACCGCAGTCAACATAGCATCGGGCCGATAATTACGCACGCCCTGAAAATCAATATCGGGGCCGGACAGGATGAACGGTGGCAACGTCAGGCGCAGGCTTTTCGATTGGTCGTTCCATTTGGCATCTCCCGACTTCAAGGCGTTGAGGTCAATCTCATACCGAACCGAGCCGGGCACCAGCAGCACTTGCCTGACAACAGCCGGGTCCGCACCCGCTGGCGGGTCCAGCACGACATTGCCAACGAAACTTGCGGCGAAGGCCGACAGGCGCGGTTCGTCTTTCAAATTGGTGAGCGCGGTGGCGATAGCCTCTTTCACCTTGTCGTCATTCGCGGCGCTCGTCCGGTGTGCATAAAAATATGCCCCGCCGAATGTCGCCGCGAACAGCACCACACATAACACACCGATGCCGATCATTTTCTTCATGCCGCCACGCCTTCCCACCGCTCGTTCCGGGGACGGACAAGACCGCGCGTTTCGAGGTCCAGCAGATGCGCCAGCACCGAGCGACCAGCCGCCGGATGCAGGCGAGTATCAACGCCCTTGTACATCGCCGCCACCATTTCCGCGATGGTCGCGCCGCCTACTGCCCCGGCATGACGCAATATCTGGCCCTCGCGGCTCTTGCGATGCCCCATCATGCCACGCGCCAGCCTTTGCGGATTTTCAACCTGGTCCCCATGCGCCGGGTAATAGACGAGGTCGTCGCGATCCACCAGTAGTTGCATCGAGCGCATATAGGCGGCCATGTCGCCATCCGGCGGCGAGACAATCGTTGTCGACCAGCCCATAACATGATCGCCGGTGAAGAGCGCCTTCTCTTCCAGAAGCGCGTAACATAAATGGTTGGATGTATGGCCCGGCGTCGCCAGCGCCCGCAAAGTCCAGCCGGTGCCGAATATATCTTCACCATCATTCAAAACACGGACGGGGGCGTAGAACGGATCGAAAGCCGCATCTGCACGCGGGCCGTCATCCTCCAGTGTCAATTGCGCACAGCCGATAACGGGGCCGCCTGTCAGCGCGGCGAGCGGCGCGGCGGCCGGGCTGTGATCGCGGTGCGTGTGCGTGCACATGATCGCGCGCACCGCGCGGCCGCCGATGGCCGCCATCAAGGCATCGATATGCGCTTGCTCCGCCGGGCCGGGATCGATCACCGCAACGTCCGTTTTCCCGACAACATAGCTTTGCGTGCCGGTAAAGGTGAACGCCGACGGATTGGGTGCCAACACCCGCCCCACCAGCGGCGAAAGCATCTGCAAGGCCCCGGTGGGCAGGTCGGTTAGATCAGGCACCATATCGCTCACATCCATGTGCCCATTTGTATTCCATATTCAAGCGTTCGCGCAGGGCGAATTTGTCGGATTTTTTTACAGATGCGAAATATATGAAAATGGCATTAACCACCAAAGTCCTAAAAATCTGCCATTTTCAAA